>NZ_CP126257.1:3006296-3309445 GCF_003234175.2 Curtobacterium sp. MCSS17_007 | reverse complement strand
GTCGCGCTCGTCTCCTGCTTCGCTGTCTCGTTCGGTGACTGGGTCGTCCGCTGTGTCGGTCGGGCTCGGGGTCACGGTGGTGTCGTGCCCCCGGGTCGTTCTGTCCGCTCCGGCGGTGCGGGGCGTGGGTCGGGCCGGGCCCGTCCTCCCGTGGGCGCTCAGAGCGCTCTCGGTCCTCCGCGCCGCTCGGACAGCGGTCGTGTCCGGACGGCACCGTCGTCGGTCCGGACCACCATCGTCCCGCGGAAGTGTTCCACAGGGTTGTCCACAGTCCTGTCCACGACGGCCCGGACAGGTGCGAGAGGGGGACTCCCCCGTCGCTCCGCGGAACGGGCCGATCGATCACCCCACTGTAAAGGGTCGGGGTGAGTCGTACCGAACGCACGTTTTCCCCAATGTGGATGATGATCGTGCGCCGGGGCCCCGGCAGCGCGGCCCGGGCGACCGTTTGACCTGCTCGCCGCTGTCACGTACCGTTAACCAGTTGACTGCGGCCACTTGGTCGCGCCCATCGCGTCGTTCGGCCTCGTCGAGCGGCTGTACAGACATACGTGTCGGTTCGCGCGGAGCCTCCTCCAGCGCAGCCGTGTGGAGATCATCATGAGCAAGCGCACCTTCCAGCCGAACAACCGTCGCCGCGCCAAGAAGCACGGCTTCCGCGCCCGCATGCGCACCCGCGCCGGCCGCGCCATCCTCGCCGCGCGCCGCAGCAAGGGCCGCACCGAGCTCAGCGCCTGATCGGGTCGCACCTGATCGGGTTCGTCCCGGTCCGGTCGTCGTCCGGAACCCGGTAGCGGTCGTGTTGGCACGCGCCAACCGCATCGTCCGCGGTGAGGACTACCGGTCCGTCGTGCGTCGTGGTCGCAGGAGCGCCACGGCGCACGTCGTCGTATCCGTGGTCCGACGCCCGCCGGGTGCCGAGCCGACCGCGGACGGTCCGACGCGGTTCGGGTTCATCGTCGCGAAGACGGTCGGCAACGCCGTGACCCGCAACGCGGTCCGGCGTCGACTCAAGGCCATCGCGCACGAGCTGCTGATCGAGGTCCCCACCGGCCACGACGTGGTCATCAGGGCCTTGCCAGCCGCAGCGCAGGCCGGATGGCCTACCCTGCTCGAAGACGTCTCGCGCTCCTTCGCGCGCGGGGTGGAGAAGGCAGCATGAACCGCATCCAGTGGACCCGGCTGGCGTTGAACCGACTGGCCTGGGTCGTCGCGTTGCTCCCGCGCAACGTGTGCGTCGTCGTGCTGCGTGCCTACCGGGCCGTCGTCTCTCCCCTGTACGGGAACGTCTGTCGCTACCACCCGTCGTGCTCACGGTACGCGCTCGAGGCCATCCAGCAGTACGGCGTCGTGCGCGGGTCGGCGATGGGGGCGTGGCGCATCGCCCGGTGCAACCCCTGGGCCGCCGGTGGCATCGACGACGTGCGCGAGCGCGACCGTCCGTACCGCCTGACCCGGTTCGGGTTCGTGCTCCCCCCGACCCAGCAGCACCCCCAGCCGTCCGGCGATGCCCGTCGTCCGGTCCTGCTCCCCCAGCGCACTCGAAAGGCGTGACCGTCCTCATGGACTTCATCGGAACGATCCTCTGGCCACTGAAGTGGGTGGTCTCGGCGATCCTCGTGGCCTTCCACTGGATCTTCGAGTCGATCGGCATGGACCCGTCGGCCGGCATCACCTGGGTGCTGTCGATCATCTTCCTGACCTTCGTGGTGCGCGCCGCGCTGATCCCGATCTTCGTGCGGCAGATCAAGTCGCAGCGACGGATGCTCGAGGTCGCGCCGCAGCTGAAGAAGATCCAGGACAAGTACAAGGGCAAGAAGGACCAGTTCTCGCGTGAGGCGATGAGCCGCGAGACCATGGCGCTCTACAAGGAGACCGGGACGAACCCGCTGAGCTCCTGCCTGCCGCTGCTCATCCAGATGCCGATCTTCTTCTCGCTGTACTCCGTGCTGCACGAGGCACAGATCAACAAGACGGGCATCGGCCTGCTCACGAACACCCTCGCGCAGGACTTCGGCAACGCCGCCCTGTTCGGGGCTCCCCTGCACGAGACCTTCACCAACGCCTCCGGGTGGGAGGTCCGCGTCATCGCCGGCGTCATGATCGTCGTGATGACCGCGTCGCAGTTCGTGACGCAGCTGCAGCTGGTGGCGAAGAACATGTCCCCGGAGACCAAGGCGTCCCCGATGTACCGGCAGCAGAAGATGATGCTGTACATCCTCCCGCTCGTCTTCGTGATCTCGGGTCTGAGCTTCCCCCTCGGTGTCATGTTCTACTGGCTCGCCTCGAACGTCTGGACGATGGCGCAGCAGTACTTCGTCATCCGCAGCATGCCGACGCCCGGTTCCGAGGCCGCCCTGGCCCGCGAGGCCCGCCTCGCCAAGAAGGCGCAGCGCCGTGGCACCCCGGTGCTGGCCGAGGCCGGTGCCGGTTCGGCCGCCGTCGAGGTCGAGCCCGTCCGGGTCACCACGCAGCGCCAGCAGCCCGTCGGCAAGAACCGCTCCAAGAAGAACGGGAAGAAGTAAGTGACCGAGCAGGACACCGAAGCCACCGTCGAGGCTCCCGTCGACGACGTCACCGTCGACGACGACGCTCGTGACGAGGCGGACATCGCCGCCGACTACATCGAGGAACTCCTCGACATCTGCGACCTGGACGGCGACATCGAGATCGAGGAGCGAGCTGGCCGCGTCTACCTCTCGGTGACCGACGAGGGCGGCGCCCTGCGCGTCCTGTCGAAGCCCGACACCGTGTCGGCGCTGCAGGAGCTCACGCGCATCGCCGTGCAGGCGGAGACGGGCGAGTTCAGCCGTCTCATCCTCGACGTGGGCGGCTCGCGTGACGCCCGCGCGACCGAGCTCCAGCGGCTCGTCGACACCGCCGTGGAGCGCATCGAGGCCGGTTCTGCCTCGGCGGCACTCCCCCCGATGTCGTCCTACGAGCGCAAGCTCGTGCACGACCTGGTCGCCGAGAAGGGCTTCCGCTCGGAGTCCGAGGGCGAGGGACGAGACCGGCACACGGTCGTCACGCGATGACCGACGCACCCGCGCCGGTTCTCGAGCAGGAACCGGCAGCTGCCGTCGCGCTGTTCGGGGACCGCATCGAGCTGGCTCGTTCGTTCACGGAGGACCTCGCCCGACGTGGCGAGGAGCTCGGCCTGATCGGCCCGCTCGAGCTGCCGCGCCTCTGGACTCGACACATCCTCAATTCTGCGCTGTTGGCGCCCCTCCTGGAGGCTGACGGTCGCGTTGCCGACGTCGGCTCCGGAGCGGGACTACCCGGCCTGGTGCTCGCCGTTGCGCGGCCTGACGTGTCCTTCACGCTCATCGAGCCGATGGAGCGGCGCTGTGACTGGTTGAACAGCGAGTCGGAGCGTCTCGGCCTCGAGAACGTCACCGTCCTCCGTGGCCGCGCCGAAGACGTGGCGGACGAGGTCGTGGTCGACCAGGTCACGGCACGCGCGGTGAGCGCGCTCTCGAAGCTCATCCCGCTCACGGTGCCGCTGGTTCGCTCGGGCGGGCAGTTGATCCTGATGAAGGGCGCGCGCGTCGGCGAGGAGATCGAGAAGGCGCGCAAGGTGATCCTGCGCAAGCGCCTGAGTGACGTCGAGGTCCTGGAGCTCGGGGACGGTGTGGTCGACGAGACCACGCGAGTCTTCCGGGCTACAGTTGACTGACGCTGCGGCTGGGCTCGGCTCCACCGAACACCACAAGCCCTTCGTTCCACGTGGAACATCGAACCGGGGAAGAGGCCTTCGTTGAGTTCATCGACCGACTACGACGCGTCGACGCCGCTTGCTCGCGAGATCGCTGACCTGAACCGTCGCCGTCGAGCGATCGCGACGCAGCAGTTCCCGCTGCCGCCGAGGACTCGAGTGTTCACGGTGTCGAACCAGAAGGGTGGCGTCGGCAAGACGACGACCACGGTGAACTTGGCCGCCGCGCTCGCGCACGGTGGTGCTCGGGTGCTCGTCATCGACCTCGATCCCCAGGGCAATGCCTCGACCGCGCTCGGCGTCGACCACCAGGCCGAGGTCACGAGCATCTACGACGTGATCGTGGACGAAGCACCGATCGCGGACGCCGTGCAGCGCTCCCCCGAGTCGGAGACCCTCTGGTGCGTACCCGCAACGATCCACCTCGCCGGCGCCGAGATCGAACTCGTCTCGCTGGTCGCCCGTGAGCAGCGGCTGCGCACCGCGCTCGACCAGTACCTGTCGTCGCTCGACGAGCCGTACCACTACGTCTTCATCGACTGCCCGCCGTCGCTGGGCCTCCTCACCATCAACGCGTTCGTCGCCGCGCAGGAGGTCCTGATCCCGATCCAGACCGAGTACTACGCGCTCGAGGGGCTCAGTCAGCTCCTGCGGAACATCGAGCTGATCGAGCGGCACCTCAACCCCAACCTCCGGGTGTCGACCATCCTGCTGACCATGTTCGACGGACGCACGAACCTGTCCAACCAGGTCGCAGCGGACGTTCGCGAACACTTCGGTGACCAGGTGTTGAACGCCGTGATCCCCCGATCGGTGCGGGTGAGCGAAGCACCGAGCTACGGGCAGAGTGTCGTGTCCTACGACGTCAACTCGTCCGGGTCGCTGTCCTACCTGGAGGCGGCCGCCGAGATCGCAGCACGAGGAGCGCAAGACTGATGGCACCCAAGCGGACCGGACTCGGACGAGGCATCGGCGCCCTGATCCCCACGGCGAGCGACCAGCAGGACCGGCCGGTCGACGTGTTCTTCCCCACGGGCGGCTCCCCTGCGTCCGCCCCGACCGCCGGCGGTTCCACAGCGGAGGACCTGGTCGCCGTCCCGGGTGCCCGTTTGGCGAACCTGAACCCGCTCGACGTGGTGCCCAACGCCCAGCAGCCGCGCAAGGAGTTCCGCGAGGAGGAGCTCCAGGAACTCGTGCACTCGATCCGCGAGATCGGCGTCCTGCAGCCGATCGTCGTTCGGCCGATCGCCGGCGCGACCGGAACCGACCCGCAGTACGAGCTCATCATGGGCGAGCGACGGCTCCGCGCCACCAAGGAGCTCGGCCTCCCGACCATCCCCGCGATCGTGAAGGACACTCCTGACGACGCGATGCTCCGCGACGCTCTGCTCGAGAACCTCCACCGGGCGCAGCTCAACCCGCTCGAGGAGGCTTCGGCGTACCAGCAGCTCCTCGCGGACTTCGGGATCACGCAGGAGCAGCTCGCGCAGCGGATCGGACGGTCGCGTCCGCAGATCACGAACACCATTCGTCTGCTCCGGCTCCCCTCCCCCGTGCAGCGGCGCGTTGCTGCCGGCGTGCTGTCGGCCGGCCACGCCCGAGCGATCCTGGCTGCACCTGATGCGGAAGCGATGGAGTACCTCGCCGAGAAGATCGTGAACGAGGACCTCTCCGTCCGCGCAGCAGAGGCGATCGCACAGCAGCTCGCGGCGAAGACGCCGGTCAAGCCGAAGGCGGAGCCATCGAAGCGCCAGGCCCACTTCAACGACCTCGCAGAACGCCTGGGTGATCGCCTGAACACCCGCGTGAAGATCGCAGTGGGGGCTCGGAAGAGCTCAGTGACGATCGACTTTGCGAACGGTGACGACCTCAACCGCATCCTCGGTGAGCTCGGTATTCGCGACATCGCTGAATAGGCCCTTCGTCGCTTGTCGCCTGGGCGGAGGGCCAGCAGCGCCTGAGCGCCCGTCTGAGGGCCGATCCGCCGTGCGGGCGATCGGGGGTGGTGCGGCGCGTGTTCCGGCGCCAGAGAGGCACTCAGGCGCTCCGAGACCTGTGCTGGGTGCGGATGTACGTCCCGATTCCGTGAAACCTCCTCTCGATCACGCCGTTCCACGTGAAACGTTTAGCCATCGCGGGTGGGGATGCATGACGGAAGTACGCGGGACTCTGTAGGACGCACAAGGCGGACGCGTGATCGCATCGTGGCGGCGCTGCGCTCGGGACGGTTGCGGACCTCGATCGTCGGGAGGCAACCCCCCGAGTAGCGCTCGTTCAGCTCCCTCGAATCGCGAGATGCACGGAGGACTGCCGGAGCAAGCGGGAACCGGACCCGGGAGTTCGCAGAACCCGGTGGCCGTCTGCGGCACCGCAATCGAGTAGCCCACTGACCACCGACGACACAGTCCTTTCGCCTGAGGAGGTGCGCCCGCGGTGCGATGACGGGCTCGTGGCGTTTCCGGAGGTCCGCCCTGCACGAGGGTGGCGCCCGGGCCCGTCGGCACCGGAGCGCAGGGCAGGTGCGGCGCGGGATGACGGCACTCGATTGCTTGCGGTCGGAACGATTCGCCGGTGACAGCAACCGCCCGCCCCCCATGGTCGGTCGACTGCCGACGGACGGCAGTCGACCGGACCTGCGCTCAGCGGTGCGGGCCGGGGCCGGCGGCGGCGGGCGCGTGGTTGTGGGGTCCGCGGGGTGGGCGCCGACGCACACGGCGGCATGAGCGTAATCACCGCTCCGGTCGACGGTGCACATCGGGCGGGCGATGCGACGCGATCCTGCCGACCTATCGGGCGCTTGGTCGAATCGTGGTGCACTGCAGAAGAGGCGATGGTCCCCGTCGGTGGGTTTCACACGCTCGCGAACTGCATGAGGGGGCCGTGCACGGTCGATCGGGGTACTGGGGACTCCGGAGGTGGTACGCGGCGCGCCGAACCTACGAGGTGAGGGCCGCGGCGACCGAGGCTACGGACGAGCGGGCACCTGCGGGATCGAACGGATGCTGTGATGCGCTCGTCCCCCCACGGGGAGGAGCGGAGTGCGGGACGGCCCAGATGAGGTTTCTCTCCACCAAGAGAGAACGAGGACGTCCCCGACGCCAGCGCTCCGACGACGTATGTGACGCGCTGGCGCACAGGACCAGCAGCCCGCGGCGGGATCCGGCTCCGCGTCCATCGGCGCTGTGTCCAGCCCGCGAACGAATCGGCGTGTGGCGGACGCCGCGGCGGAGCGCACCACCTGGGTTCATCATCGTCGACCTTTGGGTGATCGTGTCAGAGCGCCGATCGGCAACCAGCCCGCGTACGGCGCAGCGAAGGGGAATCGGAGCCGGTTCTCGGCGGGCAGCCCAACGAATCACTCGAGTGTTTCACGTGGAACGGCGGAGGCGGAGGAGCTTCCACAGCCCGACAGCAGCGAAGACCGGTTTCGCCCACACCATCTCGCCGACGCGGTAGTCGAACGAGGGCACCAGCAGCGCAGCCAGGGAGGGATCCAGGCGGCGGAGGTACTCGCGAGCCTTCGCGGCATGGAGCCCGTTCGAGCAGACTGCGACACGGTCGACCGTGGCGATGAGGGGCCGAGCGTTCGCGATGTTCTCCCACGTGGTGGTGCTCTCGCGATCCGTGCGGACCTCGCCGGTCCATCCGAGATCGCGCACCGCCGCCTCGAGCAGGTCCGCCTCTGGGACCGTTGCGCGCACCGCTCCCCCGCAGCAGACGATGACCACCACGTCGCCAATGGCTTCGTATCGCCGCGCGGTCCGAACGGCGATCCGCGCCCGCCATCGGTTCACGGCATTGGCTGTCGATCCCGCGTTCGAGAAGCCGAGCACGACGACGGCTGTCGTACCGTCTCCTCGCGGTGTCCCTTGGCCGTCCTGTCCTGGCCGCGGACCGAGGGCCTTCCGGGCGGACCTCGACGAGAGAGCGTGCGCCACTTCACCGAAGAGCACGGCCACGATGAGCGGCGACAAGATGACGAAGGGCAGTGTTCCACGTGGAACACTGCCCTTGCGCTGTCGCCGCATGCTCAGCTGCGGTGATCTCGGATGGCCTGCTCAGCGAGCTCCGCGTAGGTCCACCCCAGGTCGAATCCGGACGCACTGAGTGCCTGCGGCACGAGAGAGGTCTCGGTCAGTCCCGGAAGGACGTTGGCCTCGAGGAACCACGGCGTGCCCGCTGCATCGATGATCAGGTCGACGCGCGAGACGTGACGGAGGCCGAGTGCGGTGTGCGCCGCGACGGCGGCTTCGGACGCGGCGCGAGCGAATTCCTCGGATAGTCGAGCGGGGGTGAAGAAGGTGGTCTCCCCCGCGTTGTACCGGGCCTCGAACCCGTACGTTCCGCTCTTCGGCACGATCTCGACAGCGGCGAGAGCGACGGGGCCATCGCCCGTGTCGATGATGCCGACGGCAACCTCGGTCCCGCGGATGAGCTGCTCGACCACGACGTCGTCGCAGTACGTGTACGCCGTCACCATCGCACGCGGGAGGTCGTGGGCGTCTTCGACCAGGGTGACGCCTTGAGCACTCCCCCCACGCGCCGGCTTCACGGCGAGCGGAACGGGGTGCTCGGCGGCGATGGCGTCGAGGACACCGACCGCGCCGAGCTCACGGAAGACGTCGTGCGACAGCGTGACGGCCCGAGGCGTCCGGACACCAGCTCGGGCGACCAATGCCGAGGCTGTGGGCTTGTCCCATGCCAGCCGGGCAGACGTGGAACGTGAGCCGACGAACGGGATGTCCAGTGCCTCCAGGACGCCGCGCAGGGCACCGTCCTCACCGGAGGCGCCGTGCAGCGCTGGCCAGACGACGTCCGGCCGGGATTCCCGCAGTGCCGGCAGCAGCGAGGCGTCCGCGTCGCGGAGGTCCACCCGCCAGCCGTACCCGGTCAACGAGTCAGCGACGCGGCGGCCCGAGCGGAGTGAGATGTCGCGCTCGTGGGAGATCCCTCCCGCGACGACGACGACGTGACGACGGGTGAGCTCGGCCATGCGAGGGTCCTCCGGTGGAACTGAGCGGGAAAAGTGCTGGTCAGGAGACGTTGGGCGGCGGCGCGACCACCGAGGAACGCGACTCGGTGACCGCACTCGGGCGCGTGGCGTGCCCGAACGTCTCGAGCAGTTCGAGCTCGTCGTTGATCACGGTCGCGAGGCGCTTGACGCCGACGCGGATCTGCTCCGACGTGGGGTAGCAGAACGAGAGGCGGATGTTGCCACCACCGCGGCCGTCGGCGAAGAACGCCGTGCCGGGGGTGTAGGCGACGAGCTCCTTGACGGCGCGCGGGAGCATCCCCTTCGAGTCGAGTGACTCGGGGAGCGTCAGCCAGACGAAGAAGCCGCCGTTGGGCTTCGTCCACGACAGGTCGGGCAGGAACTCCCCCAGGGCGGACAGCATGGCGTCCCTGCGCTCCGCGTAGAGGCCCCGGAAGGTGTCGACCTGCCCCTTCCAGTCCGCGGCGTCCAGGTAGGCGTTCACGACGTACTGCCCGAAGGAGTTCGGCGCGAGGACCGCGGACTCGTTGGCCAGCACGAGCTTCTCACGGATGGCGTGCGGTGCGAGGGCCCAACCGACGCGGAACCCCGGCGCGAGGGTCTTCGAGAAGGAGCCGAGGTAGACCACGCCCTCGTCGTCGATCGAGCGGATCGCCTGCGGCGCGGGCTCGTCGAACCAGAGGAGCCCGTACGGGTTGTCCTCGAGCACGAGGATGCCGTTCGAGCGGCAGATGTCGAGCACCTCGATGCGACGCTCGCGGCTCATGGTGACCCCGGCCGGGTTGTGGAAGTTCGGGATCGTGTAGAGGAACTTGATCCGCTTGCCCTGGGTCCGGAGGTTCGCGATGGCCTCGCGCAGGGCCTCGGGCACCAGACCGTGCTCGTCGGTCGTGACGTGCACCGTCTCCGCCTGGTGCGAGCGGAAGACGCCGATGGCACCGACGTAGGACGGGGACTCGGCGAGCACGACGTCGCCCGGGTCGATGAAGAGCCGGGTGACGAGGTCGAGCGCGTGCTGCGAACCGGTGGTCACGACGACGTCCTCCGCGCTCGCGCGGATGCCCTCGAGGCTCATCACGTCGACGATGTGCTCGCGGAGGGAGCGGAGACCCTGTCCCCCGCCGTACTGGAGCGCCATGGCGGCGTCCTCGGTCATCACGCGGTCGATCGACCCGGTGACGAGCTCGCGCGGCAGCGCGGACACGTACGGCATGCCGCCGGCGAGCGAGACCACCTCGGGCCGCGATGCCACGGCGAACAGGGCTCGGACCTCGGAGGCGCTCAGCCCGGCGGTGCGCTGGGCGTAGGAGTCGTACCAGGGGTCGAGGCTGTTGCCGTTCGTCATCGTGTGCTCCGTTCAGTGGGACATTCCCGCCACACTACGACATCGGTCACCGGATCCGCGGTGGGAGGAGCGGGCCGATCCTGAAGCAGTGGCCCCGTTCCGCCCGTGTGCAGGGCGCCCGCGTCCCCAGGGACGAGGAACGGCCCCGCCCTCTGACGAGGAACGGGGCCGTTCGGCACTGCAGGTCGGACTACGCGAGGAACTCCGCGAGGTCCGCCTCGAGCGCGGGCTTCGGCTTGGCGCCGATGACGGTCTTGACGACCTCGCCGCCCTTGAACACCTTCATCGCCGGGATCGACGTGATCTGGTAGTTCATGGCCGACTGCGGGTTGTCGTCGACGTTGAGCTTGACGATCTCGATCTTGTCGGCGTGCTCCGCGGCGATCTGGTCGAGGATCGGGGAGACGGCGCGACACGGGCCGCACCACTCAGCCCAGAAGTCGACGAGGATGGTCTTGTCGGACTTGAGGACCTCGTCCGAGAAGGTGGCGTCGGTGACGGCCTTGGCGTTGGACATGTGTGCTCCTTCGAGAAGTTCAGTGGGTACAACGGCTGAGCCGCTGCGGTATTCCGGTGGGGCCGCTGGGGTGTTCGGGTGGGGTCAGACCCGGGCGGCCTCGACGTCGATGATCGCCGGGCCCTCCGGCGTGACGCCCTCGGCCTGGTCCACGATCGCGTCGTCGAGGTCGGCGAGGTACTTCTCCGCGTCGAGCGCCGCGACCGTTCCCGAACCGGCGGCGGTGATGGCCTGGCGGTAGGTCGGGTCGATGACGTCACCCGCGGCGAAGACACCCGGCAGGTTGGTCCGTGACGAGCGGCCCTGGACGGCGATGGTGCCCTCCGGCGCGATGTCGATCTGACCGTGGATGAGGTGCGTGCGCGGGTCGTTGCCGATCGCGATGAACAGGCCGTCGAGCGCGAGCTCCGACTCCTCGCCCGTCACGGTGTCCTGCAGGGTGACGCCGGTGACGGCGGACTCGCCCTGGATGCCCGTGACCTCCTTGTTCCACGCGAACTCGATCTTCGGGTCGTTCATCGCACGGTCCTGCATGATCTTCGACGCACGCAGGGTGTCCTTGCGGTGGATGACCGTGACCTTGTCGGCGAAGCGCGTGAGGAACGTCGCTTCCTCCATCGCGGAGTCGCCACCGCCGACGACGGCGATGTTCTTCTGCCGGAAGAAGAAGCCGTCGCACGTCGCGCACCAGCTGACGCCGTGGCCGGACAGCCGCTCCTCGTCAGCGAGACCCAGGTGGCGGTACGCCGAACCGGTCGCGTAGATCACCGCGAGGGCCTCGTACGTCTCGCCGGAGCCGACGGTGACCTTCTTGACCTCGCCGGTCAGGTCGACCGAGACCGCGTCGTCGTACAGGACCTCGGCGCCGAACTTCTCGGCCTGCTCCTGCATCTTGATCATGAGGTCCGGGCCCTGGATCCCCTCGGGGAAGCCCGGGAAGTTCTCGACCTCGGTGGTCTTGGTGAGCTCGCCGCCGGTCTCGACGCTCGACGCGACGATCAGGGGCTTGAGCTCTGCGCGCGCGGCGTAGATGCCGGCGGTGAACCCGGCGGGACCGGAACCGATGATGATGAGCTGGCGCATGCCTCGCTGCCCTTCCGTTGAGTGCTGACCGGGTCAACACATGGTACCGGCGGGACATTCCGCCCCACCGGTGAGCGGACAGCCGCCGGTCAGCGTCCGAGACGCCTGCGGAGCAGTGCGACCGCGTTGGCGATCTCGCCGTTCTTCGACACCACCAGGGCACCGAAGTACACGAGCGCCATCACGCCGCCGGCGAGAACGATCGTGACGAAGGCGCCGGTCCGGTCGGACATCGCGAAGCCGTCCGGCGAGAAGGTACCGAGGGCGTACACGACGGCCGCGCCGGCGACACCCGCGATGAGCGCCGCGATGACGAACTGCACGTGGGAGCGGGTGACCACGGGGCCCTCGATGCCGTTCAGGCGACGACGGACGAGCACGAGCGCGATGATCGTCTGCGCCGTGCCGGCGAGCGTCGTGCACGCCGCGATCGAGACGCCGACGATGCTCTGCGGGAACGTCGCGACGGCCAGGGCCCCGATGACGAAGAGCACCGACTGCACGCACTGCATGAGGAACGGCGTGCGGTGGTCGTGCATCGCCCAGAACACCCGCTGGATGATGAACAGCATGCTGAACAGGACCAGGCCGGGCATGTAGGCGAGGAGCACCGCGCCGATGGAGAGCGCCTGCTCGAAGGTGCCGGCGAACATGCGCCCGAACGGCACGGACACGACGATCAGCGCCACCGACGCGAACACCGTGAACAGTCCGACGATCCGCAGGGACAGCGACAGGTTGCGCCGGACGGCGTCGAGGTCGCCGCGGCCGGCGTCGTGACTCATCCGCGTGAAGTACGCCGTCGCGATCGACACCGCGAAGATCGAGTGCGGCAGCATGAACAGCAACCAGGCGTTCTGCAGCACCGCGTTGCCCGCGGCACCCGTGCCGAGCGACGCGACGCGCGACTGCACGATGCCCGCCAGCTGCGTGACGAGGATCATCGCGAACAGCCACCCGGCCGCGGTGCCGGTCGCCTTCAGGCCCACGCCCCGCCAGCGGAAGTCCGGGCGGAACGACAGGCCGGCTCGCTTCCAGAAGAACGGCAGGAACGCGGCCTGCGCGAAGACGCCGAGCGAGGCACTCCCCGCGAGCACCGCGATCTTGAGCGGCGTCCAGCCGTCGACCGAGGAGTTGACGTCCTGACCACCGAACATCGCGATGAACACGACGAGGCCGGCGATGGCGATGACGTTGTTGATGAGCGGTGCCCACGTGAAGGGGCCGAAGTACTGCTTGGCGTTGAGGACCTCGCCGAGGAGCGAGTACAGCGCGTAGAAGAGGATCTGCGGGAGGCACCAGAAGGCGAACGCCACCGCGAGGTCCGTCTGGGCCGGCGTGAAGCCCTTGCCGTCGCCGGTGGCCTGCTGGCTGTAGAGGGAGACGAGGAACGGCGCGAGGACCGTGGCGACGATCGTGATGACGACGAACACGGTGGCGCCGAGCGTCACGATCTTGTTGACGTAGGCTGCACCGCCGTCGCGGCTCTGCTGCATCGACCGCACGATCTGCGGGATGAGCACCGCGGAGAGCAGGCCTCCCGCGATGAGCGCGTAGATGTTGTTCGGGAGCTGGTTCGCGAGGGCGAAGGCGTCGGCGCCCGGCGAGTGCGCCTGGCCGATCGCGTACGCCAGCACGAAGGTCTTGCCGAAGCCGAGGACGCGCGAGAGCATCGTGCCCGCCGCGAGCATCGCGCTCGCCCGTCCGAGGTTCCGCTCGGCCGCGGGCTCCGCGTCGACGGCGGGCTGCTGCTGCGTGCTGATGATCGGCTCCTCGGCATCGGGGGTGGCGTCGCCCTGATCGTGTCGGCCGGCCTGGAGGCGCGGCTCGCCTCGGTCGGCCTCGGTCGCGTCCGCAGGACGCGCACCGTCCTGCTGCGGTGCGGCACGCGTGGGACCGGACGCGGCAGCGGTGCCGACCACCCCTGCGGCGGGTGCCGCCTGTGGGACGCGGGACGGGCCTCCCGACCGGGCGGTCGTGCGGGGGGCGTCGGGCTGGACCTCGAGCGGACGGTTCGGGTCGTCGTCGTCCTCGTCGTCGAGCTCACCGTTGCGACGGCGGATCCGCTTCCGGACGCTGCGGAAGATCCCGAAGCCGAAGATCGCGACCAGACCGATCGCGGCCACGGCGGTGATGACCGTCTCCCACTGCGCCTGCACGTTGAGCTCGACCGTGGTCGGCTGCGACACGGTGACCCCGGTCGGCGTGGTCAGGGACATGGTCAGGCTGACCGTGCCGTTCGCGACCGACCGCACCGGGACGGTCGTGCGGGCGGAGGACTGCGGCTGGAGCTTCACCTCGATGTCGTTCCGCACGACCTGCAGCGCCGAGCTCGACGGCTGGACGTTCAGGCGCACCGTGATCGGGTAGTCCGTGCGGTTGCGCACGGACACCGGCAGCGACGAGCGGTCCCCGAGCAGCGTCAGCGAGCTGGAGTCGGGGATGCTGACCTGGTCGGTGGTCTCGGTCCACGTCCGGACCTGCTTGTCGACGGCGGTGGTGAGGTCGTCGGTCTCGTCGCGCCATGCGTTGGACGACAGGGCGAGGAGCCGCAGCCGTGCGGGGGCGGTGACCGTCGTGGGGTCGTCGACCGCGGTTGCGAAGGCGGTGATGGCCCGCTCGCTCTCGACCAGACGGCGCAGCTGGTCGAGTCGTTCCGACCCGTCGTCCTCGGGCGCCAGCGTGAGGGAGCCGGCGGTGGCCTTCGCCGCGGTCGACAGGTCTGCCGGGGAGACCCAGGGCGTGCCCTCGAGCGCGTCGAGCGCGCTGCTCAGCATCGAGGAGTCGGTCGGCCACTCGCGGCCGAGGGTCAGGAGCACGGGGCTCTGTGCGCTGCCGGCACGGGCTGCCGTCGCGAGGGTCGCGGTGAGCTCGGCCACGGCCGCGTCGTGGTCGCGCTGGTCGGTGGCGTCGGCGGCGTCACGGAGCAGCGCCGACATCCCCTGGTCGGCGACGAGCACCTTCTGGTCGCCGATGCGCTCGGAGGCCGCGACGGTGGTGTCCGGGCCGGCCGAGGTGTTGCCGCTCGCGACGATCGTCGTGGTGGTGCCGGCCTTCGCCAGTGCGGGCAGGTCGTCCGTGGCCACGGTGTTCTCGACCGGCCAGGCGAGGTCGTCGATCGCGTAGGGGAAGTCCAGCAGGCTGGCGGTGGTCGGCAGTGTCGAGGTCGTGTCGTCGGTCTCGTCCTGGCCGGTCACGTCCTGCCCCGTGCCGTCCTGGCCCGCCCCGTCCTGGGCGCCGCCGGTCGCGTCGTCCGAGGGGGCCGGCGTCGCGTCCGAGGTCTTGTCCGGGGAAGCACCCGCGCTGGCGGAGGCCGTCGGCGTACCGGTCGCCGTCGGGGTCGGGGTCGGGGTGCTGGCGCCGGGGAAGTTCTGCTCCTCGACCTCCTGGTCGAGCGAGACCACGCCGGGGATGCCGTCCGCGCCGGCCTGGTGCAGCCCGGTGACGTCGGCGTCGGCGTACGGCAGCGCGAAGGTCTCGTTCCGGAGCCCCTCGAGTCGGTCGAGCCAGGTGCGTGCGCTGGACGGGGCGTTCTCGCCGAGCAGCCGGATCGAGGCGATGATCCTCGGGTCGACACCGACGGCGACGTTGTGGTCCACGGCGGCGTCGAGCTGCTGCGTGAGGGTGCCGTCCACCGAGGTTGCCGCCGCGAGGTCGTTCGCGCCGATCACACCGTCGACGGTGCTCGGCAGCGTGATCGGCATCGCGACCGAGACGCCTACGGGGCTCTGCTGGAAGTCCGGGTACCAGGTGATGGCGGACCGGGCGACGGCGACCGTGTCGCCGGCCGTGTACTCCGCGGCGATGCGGCGGGCGCCGAACGACGAGTACCCGCCGAGCGCGACGTTGCCGGGGACGATGGTCACCGTCTGCGTCACCGATCGGTGCGCCGGGACCGCGGGGACGTCGGCCGAGTCCATCGGGGCGCCCAGGTAACCGGTCGTGCTGGTGTCGCTCAACCAGTCGGAGAGGACGTCGCGCGTGCTCTCGGAGCGGAAGATGTCGAGCTCGACGGTGCCCGCGGGGACCTCGGCGTCGGTGTCGTTGGTGACCGTGACCGTGAGTTCGAGGTCCTCGTCGCGTCGGACGATGCCGCGGTCGGCCGGGGCGACCGAGACCGTGGTCTTCCCCGTCCCCCGCGCATCCGGCGCGACCGTGCTGGTGGTGGTCGTGCTCGCGGTGGCCGCGTGCACCGCGTCGTGCGCAGCAGGCGTGGCGACGAGGCCGATGGCGACGAGGGCCGTCGCGGCGGCGGCGAGCGTGGAGCGGAAGATCTGCATACAGGAGGGCCCGAGGGTCGGTTCCGGCCGAGCACGAGTGTATGAGGCACAGACGGGGACGATCCCGTGCGCGCTCGGGTTGTGCAGAACTCGTGGACGGTCATCTGGGAAGATGAGGTCCGTCATGCAGTCCGTTGCCCAGGCCGTCGAACGACTCGACGCACTCGCATCCACCGAGCCCGTCGCCCTCCTCGCTCGGGCGTTCGCCGACGCCGGACACGAGCTGGCCCTGGTCGGCGGTCCGGTGCGCGACGCGTTCCTCGGTCGCCCGGTCACCGACCTCGACTTCACGACCGACGCCCGGCCCGACGACGTCCTGCGCATCGTCGAGCCGATCGCGAGCGCCACCTGGGACGTCGGTCGGCAGTTCGGCACGATCGCCGCCCGGGTCGCCGGTGAGCAGGTGGAGGTCACCACCTACCGCAGCGACGTCTACGACGGTGCGACGCGCAAGCCCGAGGTCGCGTTCGGCGACACCATCGAGGACGACCTGCTCCGCCGCGACTTCACGGTCAACGCGATGGCGCTCCGACTCCCCCAGCGCGAGCTCGTCGACGTGCACGGCGGCGTCGAGGACCTGCTCGCCGAGCGGCTGCACACGCCGCAGGCCGCGCTCGTCTCGTTCCGCGACGACCCGCTCCGCATGATGCGCGCGGCCCGCTTCACCTCGCAGCTCGGGTTCACGGTGTCGGACGAGGTCCGCGACGCGATGGCCGAGCTCGCGGACTCGATCGGCATCGTCTCGGCCGAGCGGGTGCGCGACGAGCTCGTCAAGCTGCTGGACACGTCCGAGCCCGTCGCGGGCATCCGCCTGCTGGTGGACTCCGGGCTCGCCGAGCGCTTCTTGCCCGAGCTGCCGGCGATGCGGCTCGAGATCGACGAGCACCACCACCACAAGGACGTCTACGAGCACTCGCTCACGGTGCTGACCCAGGCGATCGGGTACGAGGCGGAGCGGCACCCGGGCGAGGCCCCGGACACCGTGCTGCGGCTCGCGGCGCTCCTGCACGACATCGGCAAGCCCGCGACCCGGAAGCTCGAGCCCGGCGGGGCCGTGAGCTTCCACCACCACGACCTGGTCGGCGCCAAGCTCGCGAAGAAGCGACTCCGCGCGCTGCGCTTCGACAACGACACCATCGCCGCGGTCTCGCGTCTGATCGAGCTGCACCTGCGGTTCTTCGGCTACACCGAGGGCGCGTGGACCGACTCCGCCGTCCGCCGCTACGTCCGCGACGCCGGCCCCCTGCTCGAGCGGCTCCACGAGCTCACCCGGTCGGACGTGACCACGCGCAATCGTCGGAAGGCCGACCGGCTCGGGTTTGCCTACGACGACCTCGAGGACCGCATCAAGGCGCTGGCCGACCAGGAGGAACTGGACTCGATCCGTCCGGACCTGACCGGTGACGACATCATGCGGATCCTCGGCATCCCGCCGGGCCGTGCGGTGGGCGAGGCGTACCGCTTCCTGCTCGAGGTCCGGATGGACGAGGGACCCCTCGGTCCGGAGGACGCCGAGCAGCGCCTGCGCGCCTGGTGGGCCGAGCGCGACGCGACGGCCTGAAGCCGGGAGACGCCGTCCGGCCCCGACGCGACCGCCTGACGGACGTCGGGTGCTCTCCACAGCCGGTGGCGCGCCTCCAGGCCGTGAGCTAGGCTAGTGGGGTTGTCCGCGCGCTCCTGCGTGTCCGGACACATGCATCAACCCTCCTGCTCCGGGAACCGCCCGGAGCCGCCGAGACCAAAGGAGGTGGGTTCCGCATGCACCAGTACGAACTGATGGCGATCCTCGACCCCGAGATCGACGAGCGCACCGTCGCTCCCAGCCTGGACAAGTTCCTCGCGGTCATCCGCAACGACGGTGGCACCGTCGACAACGTGGACGTCTGGGGCCGTCGTCGCCTGGCCTACGAGATCGCGAAGAAGTCCGAGGGCATCTACGCCGTCGTCGACTTCACCTCGACGCCCGAGGCCGCCAAGGAGCTCGACCGACAGCTCGGTCTCTCCGAGGCCGTGCTCCGCACGAAGGTCCTCCGCGCCGAAGAGGCGATCGCCCAGGTCGCCGCGCAGAAGCAGCGCGACGAGGCCCGTGCGGCCCGCAAGGCCGCGAACGCGACCGCGAGCGCCGAGTAAGTCATGGCCGGCGAAACCGTCATCACGGTGGTGGGCAACCTCACCGCGGATCCCGAGCTGCGCTACACGCAGAACGGGCTCGCGGTGGCGAACTTCACCATCGCATCCACCCCTCGCACGTTCGACCGTCAGGCGAACGAGTGGAAGGACGGCGACGCGCTGTTCCTCCGTGCGAGCGTGTGGCGCGAGTTCGCCGAGCACGTGGCGGGCTCGCTGACGAAGGGCTCGCGCGTCATCGCGCAGGGCCGTCTGCGTCAGCGCTCCTACCAGGACCGTGAGGGCCAGCAGCGCACGAGCATCGAGCTCGAGGTCGACGAGATCGGCCCGTCGCTCCGCTACGCGACCGCACAGGTCACCCGTGCTGCGGGTGGCTCCGGCGGCGGTCGTGGCCAGGTCGGGGGCGGCAACGCTTCCGGTGGTGGCCAGGGCGGCGGCAACGGCGGCGGCTGGAACGGCAACAGCAACGGCGGCGGTCAGTCGGACGCACCGTGGTCGCCCCAGGGCGGCCAGCAGGGCGGCAACGCACAGTCGAACGACGTGTGGAGCCAGCCCGGCGGCTCGTACGACGACGAGACCCCGTTCTGATCCTCAGCGGTCTGACGGACACACAACTTCTTCTTCTCTAAGGACAAACAATGGCTGGAAAGAGCACCGGCGACCGCCGGAAGCCTCGCGGCAAGGGCGGCAAGAACGCCGCTCCCGCGAAGTCGATCAAGGTCGGCGTCATCGACTACAAGGACGTCGCGACCCTTCGCAAGTTCATCTCGGAGCGTGGCAAGATCCGCGCCCGTCGCATCACCGGCGTCTCCGTCCAGGAGCAGCGCCTCATCGCCCGTGCCGTGAAGAACGCCCGTGAGATGGCGCTCCTCCCCTACGCCGGCTCCGGCCGCTGATCGGAGGACTTCCCATGTCGAAGCTCATCCTCACCCACGAGGTCTCCGGCCTCGGTTCCGCCGGTGACGTCGTCGACGTCAAGAACGGCTACGCCCGCAACTACCTCATCCCCCAGGGCTTCGCTGTCGCGTGGTCCAAGGGCGGCGAGAAGCAGGTCGAGTCGATCCGTGCGGCCCGTGCCGCTCGTGAGCTCGCCACCATCGAAGAGGCCCAGGACCTCAAGATGAAGCTCGAGAACGCGACCATCAAGCTGACCGTCAAGGCCGGCAAGGACGGCCGTCTGTTCGGCTCGGTCCGCCCGGCGGACGTCGCCGACGCGGTCCAGGCGCAGGGCGTCGGTTCGCTGGACAAGCGCAAGGTCGAGGTCCCCGCGACCATCAAGACCGTCGGTGACCACGAGGCCACCGTGCGTCTGCGCGAGGACATCACCGCGGTGATCTCCCTGCAGGTCGTCGCCGCCAAGTAAGGCTGCACGAACACCGTCGAAGGGCGGGTCTCCTCCGGGAGGCCCGCCCTTCGTCGTGCGCGGGCCGTCTCGTGCCGGGCGACGTCTCGTCCGTCGGTCTGGAGGCACGGCTCGCGTCGCACGCGCCGCCCGCGCTGGGTTGACTGGTTACCGCCGCGGCAGTGCCCGGTCTCCTGGGAGCAGCCCGAGAACGCTCCCCACAGGTGGGTCCCTTGTCAAGTCGTTCTACACAGTCGAAACGCCTGATTCCACAACCTTCAAGGTGTACTTGAACCACGGTTTTCCACACACGGTGTGGAACCGAAAAGCCCAGATCAAGCGGTCGAACGTGTGTTCGCTGCCAGACTTGTCCACATGATCGTCCACAGTTGTACACATGGGGGCTCGGCGTGTTCCGCAATGTCTCCACAGAGTTATCCACAGGCCTGTTTGCTGGGGATAACTCTGTCCCCGTAGCTTGGCCCAGCGACTCGGCGCCGTCGGGGGATGTCGGTCGTCCGGGGTAGGAATCGGGTGCGGGCTGCGGTCCGCACCGTTGACGACAAGAGGAGTCCGTGTGTCGATCGCGCATCTCGATCCGTCCCCGCAGGACATGGCCGACCGTGGGATGGAACGGACGCCGCCGCACGACCTGCTCGCGGAGCAGTCGACCATCGGCGGCATGCTGCTGTCGAAGGACGCCGTCGCCGACGTCATCGAGACCGCGCGCGGCGTCGACTTCTACATCCCGAAGCACGAGGTGATCTTCGACGCGATCCTGTCGCTCTACTCGCACGGCGAGCCGACCGACGTGATCGCCGTCACCGACGAGCTGACGAAGACCGGTCTGCTGTCCCGTGCGGGCGGCGCCGAGTACCTGCACAGCGTCACCAGCATGGTGCCGACCGCCGCGAACGCCGGCTACTACGCCGCGATCGTCGCCGAGAAGGCCGTCCTCCGCCGCCTCGTCGACGCCGGCACCCGTATCGTGCAGATGGGCTACGCGTCCGAGGGCGAGGTGACCGACCTGGTCAACAGCGCCCAGGCCGAGGTCTACAACGTCGCCGGCGGCGTGCAGACCGAGGACTACGTGCCGCTCACCGACGCCATCGGCGCCGCCATCGACGAGATCGAGGCCGCCAAGGGCCGTGACGGCCAGATGACCGGCGTCCCCACCGGGTTCAGCGGCCTCGACGCCCTGACGAACGGGTTCCACCCCGGACAGCTCATCATCGTCGCCGCGCGCCCCGCGCTCGGCAAGTCGACGCTCGCGCTCGACCTGTGCCGTGCGGCGGCGCTCAAGCACGACCAGACCGCCGCGTTCTTCTCGCTCGAGATGGGGCGCGCCGAGATCGCCATGCGTCTGCTCTCCGCCGAGTCGAGCGTGCCGCTGCAGAACATGCGCAAGGGCACCGTCGACTCCCGCGACTGGACCACGATCGCGCAGACCCGCGGGCGCATCAACGACGCACCGTTCTTCATCGACGACTCCCCTAACATGACCCTGGTCGAGATCCGGGCGAAGTGCCGTCGTCTCAAGCAGCAGCACAACCTGAAGCTCGTGGTCATCGACTACCTGCAGCTGATGACGTCCGGCAAGAAGGTCGAGAGCCGTCAGCAGGAGGTCTCGGAGTTCTCGCGTGCGCTCAAGCTGATGGCGAAGGAGCTCGGTGTGCCGGTCATCGCGCTGTCCCAGCTGAACCGTGGTCCCGAGCAGCGTGCCGACAAGAAGCCGATGATCTCGGACCTGCGTGAGTCCGGGTCGATCGAGCAGGACGCCGACATGGTCATCCTGCTGCACCGTGAGTCGGCGTACGAGAAGGACAACCCGCGGCAGGGTGAGGCGGACCTCATCGTGGCGAAGCACCGCAACGGGCCGACGGACACCATCACGGTGGCGTTCCACGGCATGTTCTCGCGGTTTGTCGACATGCCGCAGTAGGGCTCTGTTGTCGTCCGCCAGCTGACTTGTCCGACTGCCACCCAGCCTGTCTGAAATACGGATGTGGACCCGTTGTTTGGCAGCACCGAGCGGCAACGTGGACTAGCGCCCGGCTCAGCCTTCGTGCGTCGCGAGGCGTCCGTATGACGTGCGCGCACTGAGATTGTTCGCGGACCACCTATGTGAGACAGGGTTCGCTCCAGAGCAAAGCCGCAGGAGTCCGAAGCACCCGCAAGCGCCCCGGGGTCCACAGGCGGACCGTCTATTGAGACAGCGCTTGAAGAGCGTCAGATACCTCGACGTCACTCGGATTTGGTAGGACTTCTGGAATGGGCGAAACAGAGCAGGACGGCAGCGCGTGAGCCAGCAGGGGCGGCCGAGCGCGGGCACGCTCGCGCGTCGGCTCTCGCTCGGGGACGCAGTCGTGATCGGGCTCGGGTCGATGATCGGTGCGGGCATTTTCGCTTCGTTCAGTCCTGCGGCTGCTGCTGCGGGTGGTGGCCTGCTGGTTGGGTTGATGATCGCGGGGTTCATCGCGTTTTGCAACGCGACGTCGTCTGCGCAGCTCGCCGCGCAGTACCCGACCTCGGGCGGCTCGTACGTGTACGGGCGGAAACGGCTCGGGGAGTGGGCGGGCTTTTTTGCCGGCTGGTCGTTCGTGATCGGCAAGACCGCCAGTTCAGCGGCGATGGCGCTCACGTTCGCCACCTACGCCGTTCCCGCGCCCTGGGCGAAACCGGTCGCGATCCTCGCCGTGCTGGCCTTAACGGTCGTCAACACTCTTGGCATCACCCGCACCGCACTGCTGACCCGCATCCTCGTCACGGTGTCGCTGTTCGCCCTGACCGCCGCGGTCGTCATCGGTTTCACCCACACCGGCACCACCGCCGTGCAAGCCGGCCCGCCGGTCACCGCTCACGGGGTGCTGCAGTCAGCGGGGTTCCTCTTCTTCGCCTTCGCCGGCTACGCCCGCGTCGCGACGATGGGTGAGGAGGTCATCGACCCGGCACGGACGATCCCGCGGGCGATCACGACCGCGCTGACCATCGCCCTGGTCGTCTATGCCCTCGTCGCGACCTCCGCCCTCCACGCGCTCGGCTCGGCAGGACTCGCCGCGCTGAGCGCACCCCTCAGCGGTGTCGCCGGGCTCGCCGGTGGTCCGTGGACGGTCGTGATCCGGATCGGTGCAGCAGCGGCAGCGCTCGGTGCGTTGCTGGCGATGATCGCCGGAATCGGCCGGACGAGCCTCGCGATGGCGAGGAACCGGGACATCCCGGGATGGTTCGCCGCCGTCCACCCGCGGTTCAGCGTGCCGTACCGGGCGGAGATCACCCTCGGCGTGATCGTGTGCGTCCTGGTGGCGGTCACCGACCTCCGCGGTGCGATCGGGTTCTCTAGCTTCGGGGTGCTCCTGTACTACTTCATCGCCAACGCCTCCGCGTGGACCCAGGACAGGGCGCACCGCCGCTACCCGCGGTTCCTCGCGATCGCCGGTGCGATCGGGTGCGTCGTCCTGGTGGCAGCGCTCCCGGTGCCGTCGATCATCGCCGGCGTGATCGTCCTCGCCGTCGGGTTGCTCTACCGAGCAGTCCGGCTCCGCGTGCGCTGACCTCCGGCACAGGCGCCTCGGGCGCTCAGGAGCAGCAGGACCCTGACGAGGAGCCGCCGATGTCGGTGGAGGAGCCGCCGATGTCGGTGGAGCAAACGCCGGTCTCGGGGAGGACGAGCTGCACGTCCCGGGCGGCCTGGTGGTGGCCGGCGAGGTCCGCGGCGATGGAGCGGACCTGCTCGTAGCCGGTGAGGAGCAGGAATGTGGGGGCGCGGCCGTAGGACTTCATGCCGGCGATGAAGAAGTTCGGTTCCGGGTGAGCCAGCTCCGCGACGCCGTGCGGGGGGACGGAGCCGCAGGAGTGCAGGTTCGGGTCGATCAGTGGCGCGAGCGCCCGGGGCGCTTCGACGATGTCGTCGAGGCCGAGGCGGATCTCGCGGAGCATGTCGAGGTCGGGTCGGAACCCGGTCGCGTTCACGACGATGTCGACCGTCACCGCGAATGCCTCACCGGCACGGCGGCCGCCGACGGTGACCTGGTCGCCGTCGGGGCGGACGTCGTCGATTTCGAACGACGCGAGCTGCTCGACCTGCCCGGACTCGACGAGGCCGTGGACGTTGGAGCCGAGCTGCCCGCGGGCGGCGAGCCCGTCGGCGGCGTCTGCGCCGAGGCGTGCGGTGCCGGCGTTCCGGATCGCCCACAGCAGGGCCGTGCCTGGTTCGTCCTTCGCGAGGGCGGCGAGCTTGATGAGCGTGTTCGCGGCCGAGTGGCCGGCACCCACCACGAGGACCCGCTTCCCAGCGAACCGCGCCCGGTCAGCACCGAGCACGTCCGGGAGAGCGTGCACGACACTGTCGCCGAGGTCCGCTGCGGGTGTTAGGCCGGCGGCGGTCAACGGGTTCGGGGACGTGTACGTGCCGGAGGTGTCGACGATGGCGCGGGCGGTGACGTCCTCGACGCCGTCGGCGGTGTGGAGGCGGAGGAGGAACGGGGTGTCGGCGCGGCCGGTGGAGCGGGTGCGGTCCATGCCCTGCCGAGACACGGCGTCGACACGGACGCCGCACCGGATCACCGCTGCCAGCTCAGGCGTCTGGGCGAGGGGTTCGAGGTACTGGCTGACGAGGTCGTGGCCGGTCGGCAGCGAGGACCGGCGGGGCTCGGTCCAGCCGGTGGGTTCGAGGAGTCGGCGGGCGGCGTCGTCGATGACGTACCGCCACGGGGAGAACAGCCTGGTGTGACCCCACGCCCGGACGGATGTACCAACGGAGTCGCCGGCTTCGTAGACGACGACGGGGAGGCCCTGCTCGAGGAGGTGCGCGGCGGCTGCGAGCCCGACGGGGCCGGCGCCGATGACCGCGACGGGCAGTCCGGTCAGACGGTTCGCGTCAGCACGGGGCGGGACGGTGAGGGTGAGCGTCATGACGGTTGCCTCCTGGTCAGGCGGTCGGTTCGGGCAGCAGCTCGGCGAGGAGCGCGCTCACGCGGCGCTTGATGTCGTCGCGGATGGGCCGGACCTCGTCGATACCCTTCCCGGCGGGGTCGGTGAGTTCCCAGTCCTCGTACCGCTTGCCGGGGAAGATCGGGCACGCGTCGCCGCAGCCCATCGTGATGACAGCGTCCGATGCGCGGACGTCGTCGGTGAGCAGCAGCTGCGGGGTGTTGCCGGTGATGTCGATGCCTTCTTCGGCCATCGCTGCGACCGCGGTCGGGTTGATCTGGTTGCCGGGCTCGCTGCCGCCGGAGAGCACGCGGATGCGGTCCCCACCGATGGCCTTGGCGTATCCGGCGGCCATCTGGGAGCGGCCGGCGTTGTGGACGCAGACGAACAGGACAGTGGGCTGGTCGGACATCGGGCGTGCTCCTCGGGTCGTGGTGGGGCCAGCATGCACCGGAACATCGACACGCGTCAATATTGACGACTACCGATGTTCCGGCGATGATCGGTGCATGGCTACCGTCGAGCTGCTTCCCATCGAGGACGTCACCGCGTGCTGCGCGCCGCTCGCGAGCGCGCCACTCGACGCGGCCGGCGCTGACGCGCTCGCGCGGACGTTGAAGGCGATTGCCGACCCGGCACGGCTCCGGATCATCTCGATTGTCGCCGCGCACGGGGACACGGAGACGTGTGCCTGTGACCTGCAGGAACCGCTTGGGCTGTCGCAGCCGACGGTGTCACACCACACCAAGGTCCTCGTCGACGCCGGCATCCTCCACCGCGAGAAGCGCGGCACGTGGGCGTACTACTCACTCGTCCCGGGCGCACTCGCGACGCTCGCGCACCTTCTCAGTGGCCTGGACTAAGCCGATCGTCGGATAGCCCATCGGCTATCGAGACGCCTCATCGGCTCCGGTGCCTTGTGTATTATCTGCGTGTGTACGTAGACAAGCAGCCCTGCGGATTAAGTCCCGAGTCCGAGTACGTCGAACTCGCGGTAGAGGTGTTTGCCATGCTCGCGGACGCCACGCGCGTGAAGATCATCCTCGCGCTGCGCAGCGCTGAGGAGCTGTCCGTGAACCGGCTGGCCGAGGTCGTCGACAAGAGCGCTGCGGGCGTCTCGCAGCACCTGGCCAAGCTCCGTCTGGCACGGATGGTGTCGACCCGCCGGGAAGGGACCACCGTGTACTACCGGCTGACGGACGAGCACGCGTCGGAGCTGGTGATCGATGCCGTGAAGCAGGCCGAGCACGTCGTCGGTGCGGCACCGCACCACCGCGGGGAGCGGGAGAGCGCATGACCGGCCATGACCACGCGCCAGCACGCGCTGACCACGACCACCCCCACGGTCACGGTCATCCCCACGACCACGACCACGGTGAGCACGGCCACTCGCATCCGCACGGCGGCGTGAAGGGGTTCCTCTACGACCTGTTCGTGCCGCACACGCACGACTCCGCGGACTCGATCGACGACGCGATGGAAGCCAGCACCGCGGGCGTCCGCGCCCTGAAGATCAGCCTGTTCATCCTCCTGGCCACGACCGTGCTGCAGGCGGTGATCGTCGCGTTCACCGGGTCGATCGCGTTGCTCGCGGACACGATCCACAACTTCGCGGACGCGCTGACCGCGGTGCCGTTGTGGATCGCGTTCGTCCTCGGGCGCCGGATCGCGAACCGTCGGTACACCTACGGGTACGGCCGCGACGAAGACCTCGCGGGCATGTTCATTGTCTTCGTCGTCGCCCTCTCCGCCGTCATCGCGGGCTGGCAAGCCATCGACCGGTTCATCAACCCCCGGCCCATCGAGAACCCATGGCTGCTTGTCGCGGCCGGCCTCATCGGCTTCGCCGGCAACGAGGCAGTGGCGATCTACCGCATCCGGGTCGGGCAGAGGATCGGCTCCGCCGCCCTCGTCGCGGACGGTGTGCACGCGCGCCTCGACGGGTTCACGTCCCTGTCGGTGGTCCTCGGCGCGGTCGGCGTCCTGGTCGGGTTCCCGATTGCGGACCCGATCATCGGCCTGCTGATCTCCGTCTCGATCATGGTCCTGCTGTGGGGGACGGTGAAGTCGATCGGTGCCCGCCTCATGGACGCCATCGACCCCGCCCTCCTGAGCAGGGCCGAGCACGCCCTCGAACACACCACCGGCGTCGAGGGCGTCCGGAACCTCCGGCTCCGGTGGGTCGGCCACCGCCTCACCGGCTCCGCCACCGTCGAAGTCACCGCCACAACGCTGCACGACGCGGAACACATCGCCGAGCACGCGGCCGAGCACGTGCACGAAGCAATGCGCAACGTCGACGAGTTCACCGTCACGCCCGCCGCCCACGTACACCAGCACTGACCACCATCGAGAGGAACACCATGTCCGTCGTGAAGATCAACGCCATCACCGTCCCCGAGGGCAAGGGCTCCCACCTCGAAGCGCGCTTCGTCGGCCGGAACCACGACGTCGAGCAGCAGCCCGGCTTCGAGAGCTTCCAGCTCCTCCGCCCCACCGCCGGCGGAACCCGCTACTTCGTCGTCTCCATTTGGGCCGACGAGGACTCCTACCAGGCGTGGCGCACCGGGCAAGCCGGCGCACACCACGGCGGCAGCAACCCCGTCGCCACCGGCGCGGAACTCCTCGAGTTCGAGACCGTCACCCTCTGACGACGCACGGCAGGAAGCGTCGCCGAGCTGGTCATGCTCGGCGACGCCTCGTGCCGACCTCAGTGGTGGCCGTGGACGACGGCGTGTCCGAGTCCGCGGCTGATCATCCACCGGTTCACGGGGGTGGTGACCACGAACGCGAGGGCAAGGGACAGCGCCAGTGAGCCCCAGAACAAGAACTGGTTCAGCTGCGCGTCCATCGCTCCTGGGATCGCGACGATGACCGTGTTGTCGATGATCTCCATGACCGCGATCGAGACAGTGTCCGCCGCCAGCGCGACCTTGAACGCCGCCGCGAGCGTCAGACCCGACTTGATGACGCCGCGCATGGTGAGGGCGTAGCCGAAGATGAACGCGAGGACGATCGACAGGACGATGGTGCCGGCGTTGTGGAACCCGGCTGCGGTGCCGATCACCATGCCGAGGACTTCACCGATCGCGCAGCCGGTGAGGCAGTGCAGCGTCGCTTGCGCCGCCATCGACCATGTCGTCGTCCCGTGCCCGCCACCGTGGTCGGCGTGCTCGTGTCCGCTCATCTGGTGGTGCTCGTGCGTGTCCATGCTGCTCCGATCTGACGTGGCTGACGCCAACAGTTCACGTATACCCCCGGGGGGTACCATGCGCTGTAACGCGGAACCCTCCGCGGTGTTCCCGATCCGGCCGGTCGCGGCGGGTTCGGTGTGAATCCGGACACCGGGTTGCCGCCGACTGTTGGGGTACCGCACCATGGAAGCGCTCATCCGACCCGTCTGCTCGAAGACTGATGCTCACCACCACCGCCTCCCCGCGCCGCTGGCTGCTGTTGCAGGCCACGGCGACGCTGGCGTTGCTGCTGCTGGTCGGGTTCACGGTCCTGATGCACACGATGGCCGGACACACCGCTGGCCACGAGCACCCGATGGCTGCTCCCGCGGCCACCGCCGAGCACAGCCATGTCGCGGCTGCCAGCCACGGTGAGCACGCAGCTCCCGCGGCCGCGGTGATGACGGTCCTCACCGACGCCGGCTGTGACAGCGATCTGTGTGCGCTGATGTGCTCGCTGATGGGGATGGCGTGCGTGCTGACGATCGCCCTGTTCGCGTGGGCGCTGCTGCGCGCACGGACCGGCGGCATCCTCTCCCTGCTCGCGCGGCTGCTCGCGCTGGCCGATCGGCTGCCGCGCCGCTTCGCGGCACCGAAACCGCCGTCATTGACGGCGTTGCAGATCATCCGCATCTGATCCGCCCCCTGCGGGAACCCACCCTCAGGCGGTGGCTCCCGCATGCCCAGATCCGGGAGGCGTCCGCCTGCTCGGAACACCTGACGCATCCACGGGAACGGAAAGATCATGCACACCACACCCACCACGCGCACGCTCGCGATCGCTGCCGCGCTGACCCTCGGCCTCACCCTCGCCGGTTGCTCCATGAGCAACAACGGCTCCGACGCCAGCTCGTCGTCGTCGACGTCGGCGGCGTCGGCGCACAACAACCAGGACGTGATGTTCGCGCAGATGATGCTGCCGCACCACGAGCAGGCCGTCGAGATGAGCGACGTGCTCCTCGCCAAGGGCTCCGGCGTCGACGACCGTGTCACCGACCTGGCGAAGCAGATCAAGGCCGAGCAGTCCCCAGAGATCAACCAGCTCACCAACTGGCTCAAGGGTTGGGG
Source organism: Curtobacterium sp. MCSS17_007 (assembly GCF_003234175.2). Classification (NCBI taxonomy): domain Bacteria; kingdom Bacillati; phylum Actinomycetota; class Actinomycetes; order Micrococcales; family Microbacteriaceae; genus Curtobacterium; species Curtobacterium sp. MCSS17_007. The sequence goes on along the minus strand of NZ_CP126257.1, from coordinate 3,280,813 downwards.
TGAGCCGACCGAGTCGGAGCATTCCGGGATGGGGCACTCCATGTCCGGGATGATGTCCGACTCCGACATGAACGACCTCGACCAGGCGTCCGCGAAGGACGCCGCGAAGCTCTACCTCGAGCAGATGGTCCAGCACCACAACGGCGCCGTCGACATGGCCAAGACCGAAGTCGACAAGGGCAAGAACACCGACGCCGTCGCGATGGCGAAGTCGATCGTGTCGAGCCAGACCGAGCAGATCACCCAGATGCAGGACATGCTCGCGTCCCTCTAAACCCCGGCATGGGTCGCGGCGGGCTCCCCCCTTCCTGCCGCGGCTCACGACCGGCCCCCTCTTTTTCTCCCTACCCGAGTCGTGCTCGGGACACCCCACATCTCGGCCTGCCGACCACCACCACTCTTGGAGCCTGTCCGTGCCTCAGCAGCACCCCCAGACCCCCACCAGCCCCGCACCCCTGACGCGCCGCGAAGCCCTCGCCGCCGAACGCGCCGCCGCAACCCCGACCACCAGCCGCATCCGCCGCACGACGACCCCTGTCGCTACTCAACCGATGCCGCGGCCACTACCAACCGCGACGGTCGCGCCGGCAACGCCGGTACACTCGCTGCGATCACGCGTTCTCGCCGCAGTCCCGATCACCGGCGCCGCGGCCGCGATGGCACTGTTCACCGCTGCCGCAGCGCTGCCCGCGCAGGCAACGACCGGCCCCGCGGCCGTCGTGCCCGGTGTCGCTCCCGCCGCTACCGGGCAGAGCTTCACCGCCTCAGGGCTGGCTCTTGCGGTCGACCGCGACGGCTACACGATCACCAAGCCAGCCCCGAAGCCCGTCATCACCAAGACCACACCCGCTCCACGAACGACCTCGACCGGCTCCTCCGCGTCGACGAAGCAGAGCGTCCCCACGCCCACGGGCGGCACAATCGTGAACACGGGTACCGGCGACATTCGTTGGCCCATCGCCGGTACCATCACCATCAGCTCACCGTTCGGCCCACGCAGCGCACCTTGCGCTACCTGCTCATCCATCCACCAGGGCGTCGACCTCACTCCCGGTGCTGGCACCCCCATCGGAGCGATCGCTGCCGGCACCGTCCGCGTGTCAACGACGCACCCGGAGTACGGGCAGTACGTCATCATCGACCACCAGATCGACGGGCGTCTCGTGTCCACCCTCTACGCGCACATGATCTTCGGCTCCTCGCCACTGCGACCAGGCGACACGGTCGCGGTCGGGCAGCTCGTCGGACTCGTCGGCAACACCGGCGCGAGCACCGGCGCGCACCTGCACCTCCAAGTCATGCCCGGCGGCACCACGCCCATCAACCCGATCCCGTGGCTTACCGCCAATGCGGGGCGCACCCTGTAGGACACCAACTGGACTGGTCGAGCCCGATGGGCACAAGATGAGGTCAGGCAGGGGGAGCGTTGATGGGTACCAGGACCGGGAAGCGCGACGCCGATGGGGTGGAGCGCCGGATACAGTTCGCGGACGCTGCCTTGGCGCTGGCAGGTCACGAGGTGACTGACCCGACGTTGCGTGAGCTGAGTCGTCGCGTCGCCGCCGCCAGGATGAGTGCTGACGAGGCGATCGCTGCCGGCATGAAGCACCTCGACGCCCAGTGTCGGCGACCACCGTTCCGGTCGCCGACACTGATCGGGAGCCCTCGGCCGTCTCAGCCCTGGTGACGCAAGTGCCCCGCTACTCGCGGCGCGTCTGCGCCAGCGCTTCGAGCATATTGTCCGCATCGTTCGCCTGGGATTGCCCCTGCGACAGCAGAAGCCGCGCTTCGTTCAGCGCCTCGAAGGCCTCCTGATCGCCCTGCGCCGTGGCGTCGAGAATCAGATCCGTCAAAATCGAGTGCGCTTCGTCCCGATCGTCGTCGTTACCTGCAACGCTGTAGGCCCGAAGGGACCCGCTTGCTCGCGTCAGGTCCTCACCGCTGAGGGCCATCAGTCGAGGTCCGATCGTCGCGCCCACGCTGGGAACTCGCCGTTGAGGTCGGCCGCTAGACGTTCGAGCTGATCGACCTCAGCATCCGGCGCGATTTCGGCCAGCGCATCCTCCGTCTCGACGCGGGGGATCGTGGTCCAGTTGTAGCCGTCCGGTCCGTCGCGGTCGATGAACAGTCCAGCGTTGTTGGGGTCTACGAACGTCTCGCGGAACTTCGCGAGGACCTCAAGAGGACATCGCCGAGGATGAGAAGAAGGACAACGGCCCACCGGGGGTCGTACCGCTCTTGTTTCCCCCGATCGTTCCATCGCTCGCCCGAGCGGCCGTCGGTGGGCGTCCGCTGGCCCTTCGGTTGGGGACGACACGAACCCGGTGCGGCAAGCCGATCCTCGCGGCATGAGCGCCCTCCTGCTCGGGTACGTCCGCGTCTCCACCCGCGACGGAGCCACGCTGGTCATCGCGAAGTGGCTGGTCAGGACCCTCCGTGATGCGACGTCGGCCTCGGACTCGATCCGCGCGTGGACGCGTGAGGTTGCGGCTCCGCTGTCTCGGACCGCAGAGCAGGCTCGACAGATCCGACGAGCCCCGCGAGCAGCTGGAGCTTCTCGGCACTGTCACTGGCCGTGTCGGGGTAGTACACGACGAGCAGGAGCCCCTCCACCGGCAACTTGTCGCGGTGCATCCGCATCGCACCCACGACCGGGTGCTGGACGACCGTCGAGTTGCCGGTGAGCTGCCGCACGTCCTGCCGTGCCCAGAGCGTTCGGAACCGAGCGCTCGCCAGCGAGAGCTCGCCGACGATCTCCACGGCCCGGGCATCCGTGACGTCGTCGCCCACGACGTGCCGGAAGGATGCGACCGCGTCCGTGGTCGCGTTCTCCCAGTCGTCCTGGAACGCGCGCTCCTCGGCATCGAGGAACAGGGAGCGGAGCCGGTTCTGCCCCGGCCGTAGCCGCGGGGAGAAGACCTGCGCGAGGTCGTTCGCCGCGAGGACGTCGAAGTACCGGCCCTCGACGAACGCCGGGAGCTCGAGCGCTGCGAGGAGGTGGTGCAGCCGACCCGGTATCCGCTCGGCCGGTCGACGGCGCCTCGACCGTGTGCGGCGCGAACCGAGTGCGAGCAGGAACTCGGTCTCGACCTCGTCGAGCTGGAGGACCCGTGCGAGCGCCTCCAGGACCTGCGGGGACGGGTTCGTGTCGCGCCCGCGCTCGAGCCGCAGGTAGTAGTCACCGCTGATCCCGGCGAGCAGTGCCACCTCCTCGCGGCGGAGACCGGTCACCCGGCGGTTCGGACCGGTGGGCAGACCGACGTGCTCCGGCGTGACCAGACCGCGACGAGCCTGCAGGTACTCGCCGAGTCGGTTCTGCCCGGGGTCGCTCTCCATGCTGTCCACGGTACTGAGCACGTGCGTCGGGAGGGGGTGCCCCGCCAGCCCCCCGGACCAGCCGGGACCTCCCGGCGCCGTCGGCACGGCCGCACGATCGACCGGTACCGCTCGTGACGCACCACCAGGAAGGCTGACATGGACATCACCAACCGCACCGCCCTCGTCGTCGGAGGCACCTCCGGCATCGGACGCGGACTCGCTCGACGCCTCGCCGATGCCGGTTCGACCGTCGTCGTGGGTGGGCGCGACACCGGTCGCGTCGACGACCTCGAGACCGTCACCATCGACGTCACCGACCCCGGTTCGGTCAGCCGGGCGCGCGATGAGGTCCTCGCCGAGCACCCGGACCTCGACCTCGTCGTGACGATGTCCGGTGTCATGCTCTTCGAGGACCTCCGCGACCCGGCGCACTTCGCCCGGTCCGAGACGACGATCGACGTCAACCTGCTCGGGACGATCCGCGTCCTCGACGCGTTCACCCCGCACCTCCTGCAGCAGGGCCGCGGCGACCTCATCACCGTCACCTCCGGCATCGCGTTCATGCCGTTCCCGCTGATGGCCACCTACGGTGCATCGAAGGCCGCGGTGCACGCCTACAGCGAAGCACTCCGTCGGCACCTCGTCGGCACCGGCATCGGCGTGACCGAGCTGATCCCGCCCGCCGTCGCGACCGCCGGTCAGGAGCAGGTCAACCCGAACGCCCTCCCGCTCGAGGGGTTCCTCGACGAGGCCCTCGGACTCCTCACGCAGACCCCGACCCCGGATGAGATCGTCGTCGAGCGCGCACAGGCGCTCCGCTGGGCGGAACGCGACGGCACCTACGCGGAGTTGCTCGAGCAGCGTTCCCGACCGCTGAGCACCCTGCCGGGCCGGTGAGCGGACCGACGCCGGTGAGCGGACCGACGCCGGCGGCCGGGAGTGGGCGGACCGCGACGTGACTGCGGGGCGACCTGTCGGATGATGGGTCGGTGAACCGGACCGATCGTCTCTACGGGCTCGTGGAGGAGTTGCGCGCCGTGTCGCCGCGGCCGCGGAGTGCCCGCCGTCTCGCGGAACGGTTCGAGGTGTCCGTGCGCACGATCGAACGGGACCTCGCGGCACTGCAGTAGTCGGGCCTCCCGATCTGGGCGGAGCCCGGCCGGACCGGTGGGTACGTCATCGACGCGTCGGCGACGCTCGGACCCGCAGGCTTCACGCTGGACGAAGCCCTCGCGGTGCTGATCGGGCTCGGATCCCTCCGGCACGGTCCGTTCCGGCAGGCGGCCCGGACAGCAGCCCGCAAGGTGCTCGCGGTGATGCCCGACGGGGACGCCGCGCGCGCCACTGCGCTCGCCTCACGGGTGCACTTCCTGGAGGGCGACGAGGGCGATGAGGGCGGCGAGGACGACCCGGTCGTGCTTACTGCGTTCGCCGACGCGCTCCGTGCGGACCGCGTCGTGCGGCTCCGCTACCGGGACGCCAGCGGTGCGGAGTCCACCCGCGACGTCGAACCGTTGGGATCCATCGGCAAGGAAGGGCAGTGGTACCTGGTCGCGTGGTGCCGGCTCCGCGACGAGGTGCGCGCATTCCGGGGAGACCGGATGCTCTCGGTCGAGGTGACCGACGAGCGGCCCCGCAGCGTGCGCTCCGAGCCGAGGACCTCGCGATCCCCCACGGGCGGTTGCGGTCCGTCATCGACGACTGACACGCAGCGGAGCTCTTCCGGGAACACCGACAGGACGCTGTCGCGACCTCCGGTGAAGCTGGTGCACACACCCCGTCAGCTCCACCGGAGGAATCCCATGTCGTTCGCATCCATCCGCATCGTCACCGACGACCTCGACGGCCTCGTCGCCTTCTACGAGCGGGTCACCGGGCAGCAGGCCGAGCGTCCTGCACCGGTCTTCGCACAGTTCAGCGGCCCGGGCGTGACCCTCGCGATCGCGAGCACGGCGACCGTCGCCGTGCTCGACGGGGCGCTCCTCCCCGCGACGAACCGGTCCGTCGTGATCGAGTTCGAGGTCGCCGACGTCGACGCTGCGTTCGCGGCGCTCCAGCCCGCGCGGGAGGACGTCGTCCTCGGACCGACCACGATGCCGTGGGGCAACCGGTCCGCGCTCGTGCGCGACCCCGACGGCAACGTCGTCAACCTGTTCAGCAGGTCGGCGGCCCGCTGACCTCGGATCAGGCGGCCGTCGACCGGCGGAGCCGTGGAGGTCGCGCAGGTCGTCCTCGCACCGAGCCCGAGCCCGAGCCCGAGTCCGAGCCCCAGCCCCAGCCCGAGCCCGAGCCCGAGCCCGGCTGCGCATCAAACCGCCACCACGGACCGCAGTCAACCCCCAGCGCTGGGGCCGCACGTTCGATGAACCGCGGGGGAACAATTCGGGGACACCTGCCCCACGTGCTCCCGGGACCGCAGGTGATCCGGGAGCAGCTCCACCTCACCCAGGGATGTCGACGATGCCCATGCTGGAAGCCCCCCACCTGCCCACCCGTCCGTCCTCGACGCGGATCGTCACCGCGTCGGCGAGCGGCCCCGACCCGGACCGTGTCCTGGTCTTCGGGGACGCGGTCTTCGCACCCGGCCTCCCCCTGCACCCCGCTGCTCGACGGACGGCCCAGGCCCTGGCCGCCCGCACCGGACGCGGCGCCGACGTCACCGCCGTGCCCTGGTCGAGCTGGACCGGCCAGACCCTGGTCGCGGCCGGGAACGGGATCCACCTCGCCAACCACGACGTCGTGATGGTCTGCCTGTCCGGCAGCGTCGTCCACAGCCGCACGACGACCACCGCGGTCGTCGGCGCGGCCGAGGAGGCGCTCGTCCTGGTCGACCAGCTCCGGCCCCGGCTCGCACCGACCGCGGAGATCGTGCTCGCCCTCGCGCACGACGAGGACCGGACCGACCTCGTGGCAGCGCTCCACCGCGCACGTCCGGACCTGGTCGTCCTGCGGGTGGAGGCCGACGCGACCTCGGGCGTCCCGTCGTTCCTCCTCGAGGTCACGCAGCTGCTGCTGGAGCAGCAGCGCTCCCGTGCGGGGAGCCCGCAGTGGCTGCGCTCCACCCCGCAGCCCTTCGCACACCGCTACGACGCGATCCGTCGCCTCGGCATCGTGGACGCACCGGCCGACGCCGCGCTCGACCGGCTGGTCCAGCACATGACGGAGCTGTTCGGCACGAAGGGGGCCGCGATCACGTTCCTGCCGGAGGGACGGCAGTGGTCGGCGGCGAGCACCTGGATCCCGCGCGGGAGCCAGGCGCTGCAGGACTCCTTCTGCCGCTCGACCGTGCTGCGGTCCGGTGCGATGGTGATCGGGGACGCGTGGGACCCTGACCGCCCCCGGATCGCCCGGCGCGGGCGGATCCGCTTCTACGCGGGCCATCCGCTGGAGAGCGTGGACGGGACCAGGATCGGCGCGGTGTGCGTGTTCGACCCGACCCCGCGACGCGAGGACACGGTCGAGCTCGACCTGCTCCGGGACTTCGCCGTCCTGGCGCGCGACGCCCTGTACCGCCCCGAGGACTCCACCCGGTTCGGGTCCGGTGGAGCGCACCGCACGCCGGTGGCGTGACGGTTGCGGCGTCGGACGGGAGGCGCGGTGTCGGGTACCCCCGCGCCTCCCGTCCGACAGGCGGCCCGCCGGCCCGCCCGTCGGTCCAGCCGTGACGGTCCGTGCAGCCCTCGGGGCTGCACGTGGCCCGTCAGTGGTCGTAGGTGTAGAAGCCGCGGCCGGTCTTGACCCCGAGGTGGCCGGCGTCGACGTACTCGTGCAGGAGCTTCCGCGGGCCCTCGGGCAGGTGCGGGTCCTCTGCGGCGTAGTGGTCCTCGATGTCGAGCACGACGTCGAGGCCGACCTGGTCCATCATCCGGAACGGGCCGGCGGGTGCGCCGGAGTTCACCTGGAACATCGCGTCGACGTCCTCGGGCGTGGAGACGCCGTCGGCGACGACGGCCAGCGACTCCCGCTTGATGGCGGCCCAGATGCGGTTGAAGATGAAGCCGGTCGACTCCCGGTGCGCGACGAACGGGAAGACGCCGTAGCGGGGCAGCTGCTCCTGCAGGAAGGCCAGGACCGCCGGGTCGGTCTGGCCGTCGCTCATCAGGTCGACGGCGTTCTGCCGGGGCGGCATGTAGAAGTGCATGTTCAGCACCCGCTCGGGGTGCTCGACCTCGTCGATCATCAGGCGTGACGCGTACGACGACGAGTTGCTCGCGAGGATCGTGTCCGCGGCGACGGCTCGGTCGAGCTGCCCGAAGACCGTCGTCTTCAGTTCGAGGCGCTCGGGGATCGCCTCGACGACCAGCCACGCACCGTCGACCGCGGTCGTGAGGTCGTCGTCACCGCGGACCGTGCCCGCGACGGCGCCCTGGCGCGAGGCGACGACCTCCGGCAGGGTCTGCTCGACGTACGCCACCGCGTCGGAGCGGACCTGCTCGGACAGGTCGTACACCCGGGTGTCCGCGCCACCGCTGGCGAACATCAGGGCGATGCGGCGGCCGAGCGTGCCACCCCCGATCACGGTGACCGGACGGGACTGGACGTCCTGGGGCAGCTGGAAGGTCATGCCGGTTCCTCTCGTGGAGACGTGGTCCGGGAACCGGGCTTGTGTGCTCGATCCCGCCGATGCAAACTGTACTCAGTACGATCCGTATCGCAACCGGAAGGTCGACACCATGACTCCGCTCGAAGCACTGCAGCGCGGCACCACCCCGCTCGCCGCCCCCGTCTACCCGCTGCGCGCGACCCGGTTCACCGACCGCGAGTACCTGAACGTCGTGTACCGCACCGACCCCGACGCACTCCGCGCGGTCGTCCCGGAGCCGCTCGTGGTCGAGGAGCCCCTCGTGCGGTTCGAGGTCATGAAGATGGGCGAGGTCGACGGGTACGGCCCCTACGTCGAGTCCGGTCAGGCGATCCAGGTCACCCTCGACGGCGAGCACGGTGAGTACCTGCACGCGATGTACCTCGACAACTTCGCCGCGACCGTCTCCGGCCGTGAGCTCAGCGCCTACCCGAAGGTGCTCGGCACCCCGCGGCTCCGCGTCGACGAGGGCGCTCTCGTCGGCACCCTCGACCGCGGCACCGAGCGGGTCGCGACGGCGACGATGGCGTACGAGTGGGAGCCGCTCGACCACGAGGAAGCGAGGGCGCAGATCGCCGTCCCGACGTTCATGGTCAAGCTCGTGCCGGACGTCTTCACCCAGGGCCTCCGCGCGGCGCACCTGGTCCGCACCGAGATCACCGACCTCACGGTCAAGGAGGCCTGGACCGGCCCCGCCCGGCTGCAGTTGTTCGCGCACGCCCTGGCACCCATGGCGGACCTGCCCGTGCTCGAGGTCGTCAGTGCCTCGCACATCGTCACCGACCTGACCCTCGCACCCGTCCGGCCCGTCCACGACTACCTCGCCGCACTGGACACGCAGGCGACTCAGTAGCGTGACCACATGAGCACCCCAGCCCCGGATCGGCCGGTCCGACGCCGCAGCAGCACCCGCGCACAGCTCGTCGCCGCCGCCGAGGCCGTGTTCGACGAGACCGGCACCACCGCGGTGAGCGTCGAGGCGATCGTGACCCGGGCCGGGTTCACCCGTGGGGCGTTCTACTCGAACTTCCGCAGTGTCGACGAGCTCTTCTTCGCCGTCTACGAGCAGCAGGCCGCCCTGGTCTCCGAGCTCCTCGGCGGCATGCTCGACGACGCCCGGGCCGCCGAGCACCCCTCGCTCGACGACGTCGTCCGCGGTGTGGTCGGGGGGCTCCCGCCGGAGGAGAAGTGGTACGCCATCCGCTCGGTCCTCATCACCCGCGCCCGCCACGACGAGACCGTCAACCGGTTGCTGCGCGAGCACACGGACCACTTCCACGACACCCTGCAGCCGCTCCTGGTCGGCAGCCTCGCGCGCATCGGGCTCCGGCCCACCGTCGACCCGGCGCTCTTCACGCGCGCGGTGGTCGCGGCGCACGTGGGTGCCGTGAGCCAGAGCGTCCTGCACGACGACACCGAGCAGGTCCGGGTCACCGCGGTCGAGGGCTGCATCCTCGGTCTCACCGAACCGCTCCCGGAGGAGTCCCGCGCCGTCCGGTGAACTCCCCTGCCGCGGCCCCGTGGGCGTGCTGGTCGACCCGGACGACCTACCCTGGACCGATGCTCTCCCGACGTGACGCCGCCATCCGGCTCGACATCCCCCTCGAGATGGCGGCCCGCCACGGCGTCCCGTCGCACATCAGCGAGGCCGACCTCGCGGCGCTCGAGCAGGACCCGCCCGCCTGGCTCGCCCAGTCCCGCGCGAACCGGACCGGCGCGAAGAAGGTCTGGGCGCACCTCGAGTGCGCCGTGTGCGGCGCCTCCGAGCAGGAGCGGCCGAAGAAGTGGTGGCCGGACTGGACCCTGCTCGTGTGCGACGACCACGACCTGGACGAGGCACCGCGCCCCGCGGCCGGGACCACCCGGCACCAGGTGCACGGTGTCGGCAGTCGCTTCATCGCACTCGTCGACGAGCCCTCCTGACGGACTCAGTCGTCGAGCGTCAGGTCGTCCCACTCGAACGTCGTCGCGCGTCCTGACGCCCGGTCCCGGCGGAGGACGGCGCAGGCCACCGAGGCGAGCGGCGCGCTGCCCTCCACCGGCCACGCCTCCTGGTCGGCGCCCTGCGGGTCGGTCCTGGTCAGCGCCGTCGTCATGCGTCCACGGTACGGCCGGCGCAGTGGGACGGACGGGAGGCGCAGATCACCGCCTCCGGTCGGCTCACGCCGCGTGATCCGGACTTCTTCCTTCCCCGGACGCGCTGCTCCTCCGTAGCATCCGGTCACCGCCCCGGGGGACCAGGAGATCAGGAGGCCCACTGTGTCGAACGTGCGCACGCTCGGGACGGAGTCCGGCCCGTGGCGACCGGAGGTCCGGCTCGAGGCGGCGGGCACGACCCCGGACGAGGCGATGGCCACACTGCCGGGGATGTACGCGGGCAACCACTGGCACAGCACGACCACGGACGGACCGTACTCGTACCGCTACACCGCGGTCGGTGACGCGGCGCTGACCCTCCGGCGCTCGCAGGTGCACGGGTTCCTCCGCGGTGAGGTGCACGTCGGCGGGGACGACTACGTCGTGCACTGGCTCACGGCCGGCTCGATCGTCCTCGACACCCTCGGTGACCCGCTCCCCCTGCCGTCGATGCGGCCGGCCCTGTCCCCGGACGGCCACGAGCTCGTCTTCGAGGCGACCGACTTCGACGCGCGCCTGGTCCACCTCGACCGCACGCTCGTCCACGACGTGGCGAGCGAACGGGCCGGCACGGCGGTCCGGTCCCTGTGCCTCGACGTCGGGAGGCGTCCCGACCCCACCGCCCTCACGGCGTGGCGGGACGCCCTGACGGCGGCGACGGCCGTCCTCACCGACGCGGAGCCGGCGCCCCTGGCCTGGCACGAGGCGACGCGGTCGGTCGCGGCGGCGTTCCTCTCGCTCTTCCCGCCGCAGGAGGAGGAGCTGCCCCCGGAACTGCTCCGGCCGAGGAGCGCGCGGATCCGTGCCGCGGTCGAGTTCGTCCACGCCCACGCGGGAGAACCCCTGACCGTGGAGCAGATCGCCGCTGCCGCCGGGCTGAGCGTCCGGAGCACGCAGGAGGGGTTCCGACGGCTGCTCGGCGTGACGCCGATGACGTACGTGCACGAGCTGCGGTTGCGCCGTGTCCGTGCCGAACTGCTGGTCGCCGCACCCGGATCGGCGACCGTCTCGGCGATCGCCCGACGGTGGGGGTTCTTCCACCTCGGTCGGTTCTCGGGCACGTACCGGCAGCGCTTCGGCGAGACGCCGAAGGAGACGCTCCGCAGGTGAGCGTGCGGGTGGACGCCCCGGCGGGTCGGGTCAGCGCTGGCCGACCGTGCTGTCGTGCCGCATCCGCACCAGGCTCGCCCCGGTCGCACCCGCCATCGCGACGAGGATCACCACGAGTGACACCCACGTGGGGATCTCCGGCGCCCACGAGAAGCCCTCGCCGCCGTTGACGAACGGCAGCTCGTTCTCGTGCAGGGCGTGCAGGACGAGCTTGACGCCGATGAACGCGAGGATGAGCGCGATCCCGTACTTCAGGTAGACCAGGCGCTCGAGCAGCCCGCCGAGCAGGAAGTACAGCTGCCGGAGGCCCATCAGGGCGAAGACGTTCGCGGTGAAGACGATGAACGCGCTCTCGGTGATGCCGAAGATCGCCGGGATCGAGTCGAGCGCGAAGAGCAGGTCGGTGGTGCCGATCGCGATGAGGACGATGAGCAGCGGCGTGAAGTGCCGGGCCCCGTCGTGGGTCACCCGGAACTTCATGCCGTCGAACTCGTCCGTGATCCGGACGCGTCGGCGGAGCAGTCGGACGAGCGCGCTGTCCTGCTGTTCCTCGTCGTCGTCCTCGCGGAGCTGCTGGATCGCGGTCCAGATCAGCCACGCCCCGAACAGGTAGAAGATCCAGGTGAAGTCCTCGATGAGCTGGGCGCCCACCAGGATGAACACCCCGCGCAGCACCAGGGCGATGATGATGCCGAGCATCAGCACCTCCTGCTGGATCGCCTTCGGCACGCTGAACCGGGCCATGATGATGACGAAGACGAACAGGTTGTCGATGCTCAGGCTGTACTCGGTGAGCCAGCCGGCGACGAACTGCCCCGCGGCGTCCCCGCCCGCGAACACGAGCATGAGCACGGCGAAGACGAGCGCCAGCCCGACGTAGACGCCCACCCACGCCCCGGACTCCCGCAGGCTCGGCACGTGCGGTCGGCGGGCGACGATGAGCAGGTCGACGACCAGGATCGCGACGAGCGCGATGATGGAGCCGACCTCGAAGACGACGGGGAGCTGGGGCATCGTTCCAGTCTGGGGCATCACGGACCCGGTCGGTTCGCGTCTGTGCGCTGCGCGCCGGTCTGCTCACTCCCGGACGCAGTGCGTCCAGACCGTGACCTCCACGCTGGAGTGTCCCTCGTCGTCCGGCCCGTAGCGGTCGTGCAGCCGGACGGTGCCTTCCGTGGTGCGCACGACGACGCCGTCCGGTTCGCCGGTCTGGTCGTCGGACGTCCGGTCGACGGACCACCCGGCGTCCTCCGCGGTCCGGACCACCGCGTCGATCGTGTCCGCGAGGTCTGCCACGTCGAAACCGGGGTTGCTGACCACGGTCCACTCGACACCGTCGTGCCCGACCGAGAGTCGGCAGTCCGTGCGGTACCAGTCGTCCTGCTCGATGTGCCAGTCCGTCGATGCCCCGTCCCGCACGTCGACCCTGGCGTCGGGCAACGCCTGCACGGTCCGTGTGTACACGTCCTCGAGCACGCGCTGCATGTCCTCCCGCTGCTGCCGCTCGGCCGCCGGGGCCCGGTCGAGGTCCGCCGCGTACTGCCGGGCGTCCGGCAGGTACCGTCCGAGGATCGCCGGGACGAGGAGCACGGTCACGAGGAGTCCGGTGCAGCCGGCCACCAGGGCCCCGGCGAAGCGACGCGACCGCGTGCGGACGCAGACGACGGCGAGGGCCACCGCTCCGGCGAGGGGGAGCAGGCCGCCGACGACGAGTGCGGCGACGACGTTGCGGAGGAACTCGGGGGCGGTGGCCGGGTCGGTGAAGGTCGAGTGCAGGCTGAAGCCGGCGATCATCAGGAACGACGTGACCGCGAGCACCGGGCCGGCGACGGTGAGCAGGATCGACCAGCCCCGAGTCCGTGCTGGTCGTGGGCCTGCCCAGTCCGGTCTGCGCTGCTCCAGCTCGTCGCGCACGTCGTCACGCACGTCGTCACGATCGTCCGCCATGACCCCCCCGATCACTCCCACCCAACCGTAGTCGGCCACGTCGGCGGCGGTCCGGCGCTCAGACCGTCACGACGACCTTCCCGGCGATCCGCCCGGCCTCGGCCTCGGCGTGCAGCGCGGGCAGCTCGTCGAGGGTGATCCGCCGGGCGACCTCGACGTGGAGCTCCCCCGCGTCGACCAGCGAGACGAGCTCGGCCAAGCGCTGTCGATCGGGCCGGACGAACACGGTGGCCGCGCGGACGCCGCGGTCGTCGTCGCCGGGCGTCGCCATGAACGCCGTGGTGCTCACGACCGCGCCGCCGTCGCGCACGAGCGAGACGAGTCGCGCGAACACCTCGGGCTCGATCGGCGCGAGGTTGAGCAGCACGTCGACCTGCTCGTCGACCGCTGCGTGCAGGTCGGTGGTGGTGTGGTCGACGACCTGGTCGGCCCCCGCCGCCCGCACCGCCCCGGCGCTGCGCGGGCTGGCGGTGGCGACGACGTGCACGCCGAGGCGCTTCGCGAGCTGCACCGCGTACTTCCCGACGACGCCACCGGCGCCGTTGACCAGCAGCCGCTGCCCGGCGGTCAGGTGGCCGTCGTCGACGAGGGCCTGCCAGGCGGTGAGGGCGACCGACGGCAGTGCGGCAGCGTCGGTGAGCGGGAGGCTCGTGGGTGCGGCGACCAGGGCCCCGGCCGGTGCGACGACGTACTCCGCCGCCCCACCGTCCCGCTCCATGGGCAGGAACCCGACCACCGCGTCACCCACGGCGAGGTCCGGGACGCCCGCACCGATCGCGTCGACCGTGCCGGAGACGTCGTACCCGGGGACGTGCGGCAGGACCACGGGGATCGGGAGGAACCCGCCGCGCATCCCCCCGTCCGCCGCGTTGTACGCGGAGGCGGCGACTCGCACCCGCACCTGCCCGGCGCCCGGCTCGGGACGCTCGACGTCCTCGATGCGCAGGACCTCGGGTCCGCCGACCTTATGGAACCGTACTGCCTTCATGGTGTGCCCCTTCGTCTTGTGCTTCGAGTTCGAAGCATCTGACGATCACGCTACACTTGCTTCGGATTCGAAGCAACAGGCGGACGCAGAAACGGACGGGAGGCGCGTGGCGGACCCGCCACGCGCCTCCCGTCCGCCCGTCGGTCCGGGCTCGGCCTCCTACTCGCGCTCGCCGACCGTGTCGGCCGCCTGCTCGTACAGGCCCGTCGCCAGGGCGTTGAGCACCTGGTGGAGCTCGCCGCCGTGCGCGCTGTCGACGGCACGCAGCATCGCGCCGTAGCGCGCGCGGTAGTCCTCGACCACGGCCTCCCCCGGCGGGAGCAGGCGCAGCAGGGAGCCCCGTCGGTCCGAGGGGTTCGGCGCGCGCTCGAGCAGGCCGGCGCTCGTCATGCGGTCGATCATGTTCGTCACCGCGCCGGAGGTCAGTCCGAGGTACCCGGCGACCTCGGTCGGCGTCGAGTACCCGGTGTCGCTCACGAGCACGAGCGCGCGGAGGGCGTTCTCGTGGATGCCGGCGCGGGCGCTCAGCTGCCCGACCAGGCTCGTGTTCGCGCGGACGACCGCAGCGAACGCCGCCATGAGGTCGGCGTCGTCGGTGGTGGGGGCCACGGGACCTGCTTCCGTCGAAAGGGGGACACGGGCCGTCCCCCGCTCTGGGGTAAGTATACGAGTGGTCAAATTGGTGAACCGCTGACTATCTTGATCATTGAAGCAAGTGAGCCCGAGCCACTTGCTCCCGATCTTCCACCCGAGTCCGAACCACCACCGAACGATGAGGTACACCGTGTCCACCAAGCTCCGCACCTCCGCGCTGACGCGGATCCGTTTCGCCCCCGTGGCACTCCTCGCCGGCATCTTCGCCGCCGTCCTGCTGTCGCTGTCCCTCACCGGCACCCTCTCCGGGTTCGCGGCGAGCATCACCAACTCGAACAACACCGCCGCGACCGGCACCCTGGTCATGCAGGAGCAGAACGCCGGCGCGACCGTCACCTGTCTGAGCACCGACGGCGGCTCGGTCTCGACGAACTCGGCGACCTGCTCGACGATCAACAAGTTCGGTGGCAGCACGACGATGACGCCGGGCAACACCGTGAACACCGCGATCTCGATCAAGAACACCGGCACGGCCAACGCCGCGACCTTCACGCTCACCCCGGGCGCGACCTGCACGCAGTCGGCGAACGGCACCCAGAACGGCACCGCCACCGACCTGTGCGCGAAGATGAACCTCGTCATCACCTCGGGGTCGACCACCGTCTTCAGCGGCACGCTCGCCAGCTTCAAGGGCGCAGCGGCCTCGGCCTTCACCATGCCCCAGGCGCCCGCCGCCGGTGCGACCGTCCCGTTCAACTTCGCGGTGACCCTCGACCCGTCCGCCGGCAACACGTACCAGGGCCTCGCGGCCTCGGTCCCGATGACCTGGACCTTCACCGCCTGATCCGCGGCCACTGCTCCGGCGGGACGTGCTGACCCCGTCCCGCCGGTGTCCACCTCCATCACCTCGAGTCCCCCGAACCGACGTCTCCCGACCGGCCTCCCCCCTTCCGGCCGGGCGACGTCCCCCACGACGCGCCTCCCGACCGGCTTCCCCCCTTCCGGCCGGGCGACGTCCACCGGGCGGCGGCGCTCGATCGTCCCCCCACGACCGAGCGCCGCCACCCCTCCCACGCACGAACCAGCACCACCCCGCACCACCCCGCCGGACCCGACCGGCCCAGCACCCCCGCCGCCCCACCGAGGCGGCCGACCCCGCCGGAGCAGCAGATGAGCCAGACCACAGCGATCCCGCTCAGCGGCACGCTGGACCGGCCGTTCCTGCGCGGTCGCGCGGTCAGCCGCTCCGAGACCGTCCTCGCCTGGTCGGTCGCCGCGATCGCAGCCGTCCTGCTCGCCGCCGCGGTCCTGTTCCTCTCCGCCGGCGGTCGCTGGTTCGTCGTCGAGACCCCCTCGATGGGCGAGGCCGCCCCCGTCGGGACCCTCGTGCTCGACCTGCCGGTCGACGTGGCCACGCTCCGAGTCGGCGACATCGTCTCCTTCGAGACCGACGCGAACCCGGGCGTCGTCTACACGCACCGCATCATCGCGATCGACGCCGAGGGTCTGCACACCCGCGGCGACATCAACGGCGCCACCGACCCGTGGACGCTGACGCAGCACGAGGTCATCGGCACCCCCGCACTCCTGGTCCCGCACCTGGGCTGGCTGTTCCGCGCCGCCCCGATCCTGCTCGGCGGCACCCTGCTGATCTGGACCCTCACGAGCGCCTTCACCGACCGCGTGACCCGTACCTGCCTGCGCATCGCCGGTGGTGCCCTCACCACCGCGTACGCCGCGTTCGTCCTGAAGCCGTTCGTCAACGTGACCACGATCACCAACACCTCGAGCCCGCACGGCGTCGAGGCGACGATCGTCTCGTCCGGCATCTTCCCCGTCCGGGTCGACGCGCACGGCGGCACCACCGTGCACCTGGTCGACGGCGAGGTCGGTCGGGTCGTCGTCCACGAGCTCACGGAGAACGGCCACTACCAGCTGACGTCGAACATCGACCTCGACCCGGTCGGCTGGGCCGCGCTCATCGCCGTCTGCCTCGTCCCCCTCGTGCTCTGCCTGGCCGTCGGCCGCGTCGAACCGGTGCGTGCCTCGTGACCGCCCGCACGCTCCGCGACGGCCGGGTCGTCGCCGTCCTGCTCGTCGTCGCGCTCGCCGTGGTGGTCCTGCTCAACCAGTTCGCGCCCACCCGGTCCGCCTACAGCGCGACGGTGACGAACCCGACCAACTCCGCGGCCACCGCGCCGTACTTCACCTGCGCCGCTGCCGCCCGCGCCGACGCTGCGGGCGCCCTGTTCGCGTACGACCTCGACGAGGCATCGGGCTCGCGCACCGCGGCGGACTCGTCCGGCAAGGGCAACGCCGGCACCTACCAGGGCACCATGACCGCGACCGCGAACCCCGGAGCCTGCGCCCGCGACGGCGGTCCGGCCTACACGCTGAACGGCTCGAACAGCTTCGTCTCGACGCCACGCTCGTACGCGAACCCCACGACCTTCAGCGAGGAGGTCTGGTTCCGCACGACCGTGGCCGGCGGGCTGCTCATCGGCTTCGGCAGCAACCAGGTCGCCACCTCGGGGCAGCACGACCGCCAGATCTACCTCAACACCTCGGGGCAGCTCGTCTTCGGCACGTACAACAACACGACCCAGGTGATCACCTCGCCGAAGGCCGTCACCGACGGAGCGTGGCACCACGTCGTGTCGACCATGTCGCCGACGAACGGCATGCGCCTGTACCTCGACGGCACGCTCGTCGCCTCGAACACCGCGTTCAGGACGCCGGAGAACGCCACGGGCTACTTCCGCATCGGGTACGACACCATCAGCGGGTGGCCCGGTGCTCCGGCCAACTACTGGTTCACCGGCTCGATGCGGTACGCCGCCGTCTACTCGACGGAACTGTCCGCGACGCAGGTCGCGAACCACCACGCCGCCGGTCGCTGACGGACCGGCACGACGGACGGGAGGCACGGGGCGGGGCCGCCACGAGCCTCCCGTCCGTCCGTGCGCGGGTGGGGGAAACCCCCACCCGATCGTGCGGCCACCACCGTCGAGGGCTGCTCGCGTCCGCCCCTACTGTGAAGCCGTGCAGAAAGCGACCGCCCTCTGGAGCTCCGCAGTGGACCTCCTCCTCGACGCGTTCCTCGGGTTCGTCTGGCTCGTGCTCGTCGTCACGCTCCTCGCCACCTCGATCGGCAGCATCCCCGCGGCCGGTGTGGGGGTGCTGCTCCTGGTGGGCACCACCCTGACCGCCCGGTGGGTCGCCGAGGTCGAGCGCCGCCGCGCAGCGGCCCTCCACGACGTCGAGATCCCCCGCCCGGTCCGCCGGGCGACCCGCGTCACCGGGCCCTGGCGCCCCGTGGTGCAGGCGTTCGTCGACCTCGCCGACCCGGTGACCTGGCGGGCACTGGCGCACCACCTGGTGTCCCTCGTGCTCGGCTGGGGCTTCCTCGGGATCGTGACGCTCGCACCGTTCCTCGTGACGACGGCCCGGACCGGTTCGGTGCCGGGGCTGCGCTGGCTCCCCGGTGGCACGGTCGGCGGAGTCCTCGCCGGCGCGGTGCTCCTCGTGCTGACGGTGCTGTACGTGTGGGGCGCCGGCAGTCTCGACCGGGTGCTCGCGCCGCTGCTCCTCGGTTCGAGCCGGACCGCGGCGCTGCAGGACCGCATCGACCGTCTCACGGACGCCCGGCAGGGTGCGGTCGACGCCGCCACGACCGAACGGCTCCGCATCGAGCGGGACCTGCACGACGGCGTGCAGCCCCGGCTCGTGGCACTCGCGATGACCCTCGGCATGGCGCGGTCGCGGTTCGACAGCGACCCCGCGGCGACCCGGCAGCTCCTCGACCAGGCGCACCGTGACGCGAAGGACTCGATCACCGAGCTCCGACAGCTCGCCCGGGGCATCCACCCGGCGATCCTCACCGACCGAGGTCTCGACGCCGCACTGTCCGCCGTCGCAGCGCGCAACGCGGTCCCGACGACCGTCGACGTCGCACTCGACGCCCGCCCGCGGCCCGAGGTCGAGGCCGTCCTGTACTTCGCCGTCGCCGAGGCGCTCACGAACGTCGCGAAGCACTCCGGTGCGACGCGGTGCTCCGTCACCGTCGACCAGGTGCCCGGCGGCATCCGGACCGTGGTGTGGGACGACGGGGTCGGCGGTGCCGGCACCGACGGGCACCCCGGAGGCGGCCTGAGCGGGATGCGCGACCGCGTCCGCGCCGCGGGCGGCACCCTGCTGATCGAGAGCCCCGTCGGCGGCCCGACCCGAGTGACCGTGGAGGTCCCGTGCGCATCGTGATCGCCGAGGACGCCGTCCTCCTCCGTGCCGGACTCGTCCGCCTGCTGACCGACGCCGGACACGAGGTGACGGCGGCCGTCGACACCGCTCCGGCCCTGCTCGCCGCCGTCGCCGCGGACCGCCCCGACCTGGTGATCGTCGACGTCCGGATGCCCCCGACCTTCACCGACGAGGGGGTGCGGGCCGCCGTCCTCATCCGTGCGCAGCACCCCGGGGTCGCGGTGCTCGTGCTCTCCCAGTACGTCGAGGAACGCTACGCCGCCGACCTCATCACGAGCGACACGGCCGGACTCGGGTACCTGCTCAAGGACCGCGTGGTCGAGGTGGACGAGTTCCTCGGCGACGTCGCCCGGGTCGGGTCCGGCGGGACGGTCTTCGACCCCGAGGTGGTCGCGCAGATCCTCGCCCGCTCGCGCCGTACGGACGGCATCGACACCCTGACCCCGCGGGAGCTCCAGGTCCTGCAGCTCATGGCCGAGGGGCGCTCGAACAGCGCGGTCGGCGCCGAGCTGCACATCACCGAGAGCTCGGTCGAGAAGCACGTGTCCGCCGTGTTCACGAAGCTCGGCGTCCCCGCCGAGGGTACCGGCAACCGCCGCGTGCTCGCCGTGCTCCGCTACCTGTCCGAAGCCGCCGGTCGCGGCCGCTGACCGCACGCCCATCCCGCACGCCCATCCCGCACCAGCACCCGAAGGAACGAGGTCCCCGTGACGACGACCGCCCCATCCCCCAGCACCACGCCCCCGCCCGCTCCCCGGCGCCCCGCACCCTGCGGACCGTCCTGCTCGTGGTCGGCTCCGTGCTGCTCGTCGCGCTGCTCGCCCTCGTCGTCGTGCAGTCCGTCGCCGCTGCCGACCGCCAGGACCACTCACGGACGAGCGCCGTCGACGAGCCCGTCGACGGCATCCGGATCGAGACCGGGGCGACCGACGTCCGTGTCGAGCGGGCCGCCGTCGACCGTCCGGAGATCGTCTTCGTCGCCGGTGACACCCGGCTCCGTGAGCGGCACGCGGTCCGCGACGGCGTGCTCGACCTCACGGTCGCCGGGCCCGCCTGGAGCATCGTCGACCTGTCCGTCGGCGTCCGGCAGGGTGCCCACCTGACCGTGCGGGTCCCCGAGGACACCCCGGACGACCTGCCGATCGAGGTCAGCGCCACCGCCGGTGACGTGCTGCTCGCGGGCAGCTGGGGCGACGTCGCACTGACGAGCACCGCCGGTGACGTCACGCTCGACGGCCGGGCGGACACCCTGACGGTCGAGGCGACCTCGGGCGACGTGGACCTCGCACTCAGCGCGGCACCGCGGAGCATCTCGGTCGAGACGACCTCCGGTGACCAGGAGGTCCGCCTGCCGGACGGCGACTACCAGATCACCGCCGAGGCGACCGTCGGCGACGTCGACAACGAGCTCGGCACCGACCCCGGTGCCGAGCAGCGGTACCGGTTCTCGGCGGTCGCGGGTGACATCGAGATCGAGCGCGGGCCCGGTCGCTGACGGGACGACGAGCCGGACGGGAGGCGCGTGGCGGGGCCGCCACGCGCCTCCCGTCCGGCACCGGCGTCGTTCGCCGACCGGACAGCGTGTACCTCGGACGTCCCGGTGCCTCCGGGGTGGTCGGCGTAGTCAGGACGCTCACCGTCCGACCACGGGAGGAACCCACATGACCAAGGACGCGAATGCCGCCACGCAGGAGAAGCTCGGCGGGATCCTCGAAGCCCGCGACTGGAGCCGCATGCAAGAGGCCTGGCACGAGGACGTCGTGGACCACGACCCCGCACCCGGCCAGGCACCCGGGCTCGCCGGCATCGTCGACTTCTGGACCGAGTTCACGACCGCGTTCCCCGACGTGACGCTCGAGGCGGACCCGCTCGTCGTGACCGACGACTTCACCACAGCGGTCTTCACCATCCGCGGCACCCACACCGGGCCGTTCCAGGGCCACGAGCCGACCGGCCGGACGTTCACGGTCCGCGGCATCCAGGTGTCGAAGTTCGTCGACGGCAGGATCGCCGAGCGCTGGGGCTCGACGGACCAGAAGGGCATCGAGGAGCAGCTGCAGCTCGGCTCGTCGGACGTGCGGTTCGTCAGCCAGGACTGACCGGACCGCTCTCCGGGACGCCCCGGGTACGCTCGGAGCGTCCGGTACCAGCCGGGTCAGCAGCCGATGAAAGGCACCCGTGCGTCTCCGAGCCCTCCTCGCCACCGTCGTCGTCGGAGCGCTCGCACCGATCGTGCTGCTCGCCGGCCCGGCGTCCGCGCACGACTCCCTGGTGTCCGCCGACCCGGCCGCCGACTCGAGCGTCTCCGGTGACGTCGACCACGTCACCCTGACGCTCTCCGAGCCGCCGTTGTCGGGACTGCAGACCGGCATCGTCATCAGCGTCACCGACGGCGCCGGATCCGAACGCACCACCGGGGACGTGCGGGTCGAGGGCACCACCATCGCGAAGGACGTCGACCTCGCGGCCGCCGGCACCTACCGCGTGCAGTGGCGCAGCGTCTCGGTCGACGGACACCCGATCTCCGGCGAGTACCGCTTCACGTCGACGGGCGCGACCGCGACCCCGAGCGCGAGCACGACTCCGGACGCCGGGGCGACGGAGCCCGCAGCGCCGTCCGCCACCGCGACGGCGGACGCCGCGACCGGGACCCCCGACGAGGTGTCCGCGACGCAGGCGGCCGCCGCCCCGGTGGACCACCGACACCACACGATCCTGCTGCTGATCGTCGCGCTGGTCGTCGTCGGGTTCGCCGGTGTCGTCGGTGTCCGCGCCCTGCTGGCCCGTCGGAACGGCGTTCCCGTGGAGGGAACGGACATCGAGGACGGCACCGACGACACGAGCACCGGCGAGCCCGGCACGGACGAGGGCGGCACGCGCCGGTGACCCGGGTGGGCCAGACGCCGTCGGCCGACGCTGCTCGTGCGGCGCTCGCCGCCGTCGCCGGTCCCGGAGCCGCCCCGCTGGTCCCCGCCGTCCCGAGCACCGCAGACCCCCGCGCGGCGGCCGTGCTCATGCTCTTCGGCGTCCTCGACGGCACCCCGAGCGCACGCCCCGCCGTCGCCGACGCCGTGCACCGCGACCTCGACGTGCTGCTGCTCGCCCGGGCGTCGACCCTCCGCTCGCACCCGGGCGAGATCGCCTTCCCCGGCGGGCGCATCGACCCCGGCGACGTGGACGCGCCCGCGGCGGCCCTGCGCGAGGCCCGTGAGGAGACCGGGCTCGACCCCAGCGGTGTCGAGGTCCTCGGCACCCTGCCCGCCGTGCCGCTCGCGCACTCGAACCACCTGGTGCGGCCCGTGCTCGGCTGGTGGCGCGAACCGACGCCCGTGCGGGTCGTCGACGAGCGGGAGTCCGCGGCGGTCTTCCGGACGCCCGTGGCCGACCTGCTCGACCCGGCGAACCGCGGCGTGACCGTGCTGCGCCGCGGCGGCCGGGAGTGGCGGGGACCGGCCTTCACGGTACGGTCGGACCAGGGCGTGCACACGCTCTGGGGGTTCACCGCGATGCTCCTCGACGCGCTCTTCGACCGGCTCGGCTGGACGGAGCCCTGGGACGCCGCGCACGAGCTGCCCCTCCCCGCGCACCGAAGGGCCTGACCCCTGCTCTCCACCCTGCTCGTCCAGGTGCCGTGGCTCGTCTCCGGCGTGCTCGTCGCGGTCGTCGTCGTCGCCCCCTTCGTCGGGGTCCTGCTGGCGCGGGCTCCGAGGACCACCACGGTGCTCGCCGTCCTGGCGCTGGTCGCCGTGCTCGGGGCCACCCTGTACCCGGAGGACACGCCCTCGGCAGCGGTCGGGTGCTCGGCCGGGCTGCCGTACCTGGCACCGACCGCCGTCGAGTCGATCGCGAACGTGCTGCTCTTCGTCCCGGTCGTGTTCCTGGCGGGGCTGCGCACCGCCCGCCCGCTGCTGACGGCGGCCGCCGGGATCGGCCTGTCGGCGGGCATCGAGGCGGCGCAGGCGTTCGTGCTCGGCATCGGTCGGGCCTGCGACACGAGCGACCTGGTCGCGAACGCGATCGGCGCGGTGGTCGGCGGTCTGCTCGCGGCCGCAGCGCTCGGGCTCGCGCGGCGCCGGGCGATGCGACGGCGCTGACCGGGCGTCGTAGGGTCGGGGCATGACCGTCGTCGCCCTGGTGCTCGCCGCCCTCGCCGCGCTCCTGCACGTGTACATCTTCGTGCTCGAGTCCGTCCTCTGGACCACCCCCCGCGCACGGAACACCTTCGGCACCTCGGAGCAGGAGGCCGCCGCGACCCGCTCGCTCGCGTTCAACCAGGGCTTCTACAACCTGTTCCTCGCCGTGCTCGTCCTGGTCGGGATCGTCGTCGTCGCCGCGGGCGGCACCGCGGTGGGCGTGACGCTCGTCGTCGCTGGCACCGCGAGCATGCTCGGCGCCGCCCTGGTGCTGTTCACCAGCGATGCCACGAAGCGCCGTGCCGCGACCACGCAGGGCGCGCTGCCGCTCCTCGCGCTGGTCGTCCTGGGGATCGGCGCGCTGGTCTAGACGAGCTCGGCGAGCAGCGCCTCCACCCGCCGCCGGACCTCGTCGCGCACCGGGCGCACCTGCTCGATCGGCAGGCCGGCCGGGTCGGTGAGCGCCCAGTCCTCGTAGCGCTTGCCGGGGAACACGGGGCAGGCGTCGCCGCAGCCCATCGTCACGACGACGTCGGCCTGGCGCACCGCGTCGGTGGTCAGGACGGCGGGCTGCTCCCCCGCGATGTCGATGCCCTCCTCGGCCATCGCCTGCACCGCGACGGCGTTGATCCGGTCCGCGGGCTCCGACCCTGCCGAGAACACGTCGACGCGGTCGCCGGCCAGGTGCCGCAGCCACCCGGCGGCCATCTGCGAGCGGCCGGCGTTGTGGACGCAGACGAACAGGACAGCGGGCTTCTGGTCGGTCACGGTCGACTCCTGGGGACGTCGGGACGGGGCACCGCCATCCTGCCGCACCGGGGTGAACAACACGGGAGGCCGCCGGACGGTCAGCCCGCCGCGGGCTGACAGCGGGGGCACCACCAGACCCGGCGGGGCGCCGAGCCGACCACCTCGACGTCGTCGCGGGCGCGGACACGGGTGCCGCACCGCAGGCACGGCCGACCGGCCCGACCGACGACCCAGTGCCGCTCGCCGCGGCGGAGGACGCCCGTCGTCACCTGGTACGCGTCGGGTGTCGTCGCCGAGTGGCGGAGCATCCGCTGCGCGGTGTCGAGCAGGGCCCCGACGTCGACGGTGCCGATCGGCCGGTCCGGGTGCAGCCCCCGGACGAAGCCGAGTTCGTTCGCCCAGAGGTTGCCGAGTCCGGCCACGCGGCGCTGGTCGAGCAGGACCGTGCGGACGGGTAGGTCCGGGTCGGCGGTGCAGCGGTGGACGGCCTCGTCACGGTCGAAGTCGTCGTGGAGCAGGTCCGGGCCGAGGTGCCCGACCGCCAGGTGTTCGTCGTGTGTGGGGAGCAGCTCCACCACGGGCAACGCGATCCCCCACACGGTGCGGCCGTCCTCGAGGGCCATGCGCACCCGGGCGTCCTGCGCGGCGCGCACCGGCAGACGCTTCCCCGCGCCCGTCGTGGTCCACGAGCCGGTCATCCGCATGTGGGTGTGGAGCGTCCTGCCGTCGTCGAACCGGGTGAGCAGGTGCTTGCCGTGCGTGGCGTGGGCGAGGATGCGTCGGCCGCCGAGCGGGGTGCCGGCGTCGGCGCCGCCCCGGAGCTCGCCACGGGTGACCAGGGCGCCGTCGACGGCGCGGAGTCGTGCTGCCAGGCGGTGGACGGAGTCACCCTCGGGCATGGGGTCACGCTAGGCGGCGCCACCGACAGCGTCCGCGCGCTCCTCAGGCTGCGGCCGCGTGCTCCCGCAGTGCCGGGCAGTGTTCCGGCGTCGGGTGCTCGGAGATCGCGATGACCTCGTCGAGCCGGTCCCGCGCGGCCTCGAGGTCGGCGAGCTGCGCGGTGATCCGGTCGCGCTCGGCCACCAGGAGCGCGAAGGACTCCGGCGTCGCGACGCCCGCGTCCACGCACGGCAGCAGCTGCACGATGGTCCGGCTCGGGAGTCCGGCGGCGAAGAGCTGCTGCACGAGCTGCACCCGCTCGACGGACGCGTCGGCGTACGACCGCTGGCCGCCGGCCGTCCGCTCCGCCGTGAGCAGCCCCTGCTCCTCGTAGTACCGCAGCGAGCGAACGCTCGCCCCGGTCGCCGCCGCGAGGTCGCCGATCCGCATGTCGTCTCCGATCCGCACTTGCACCTGACACCGATGTGAGGTCCTACCGTAGCCGAGCCGCAGCGGGAAGCGCCCGCGCGGCAGGAGGACACCATGGACATCGCCGGATCCGTCGCACTCGTCACCGGGTCGAACCGCGGCATCGGTCGCCACTTCGTCACGCAGCTCCTCGAGCGCGGCGCATCGAAGGTCTACGCGACCGCCCGCCGCCCCGAGCTCGTGGACGTCGAGGGCGTCGAGGTGCTGCCGCTCGACATCACCGACGAGGCCTCCGTCGCGGCAGCAGCCGCCGCCGCAGAGGACGTCACGCTGCTCGTCAACAACGCGGGGATCTCGGCGGGCGGCTCGCTCCTGCGCGACGACCTCACCGACGCCCACCGGCTGCTCGACACCCACCTCTGGGGCACCCTGTCGATGCTGCGGGCCTTCGCGCCGGTCATCGAGCGCAACGGCGGCGGCGCGGTCGTGAACGTGCTGTCCGCGCTGTCGTGGTTCGCCCACCCGGGCGCCGGAGGGTACGCGGTGGCGAAGGCCGCGGAGTGGAACATGACGAACGCCGTCCGGCTCGAGCTGCAGGGCACCGGGATCACGGTCCAGGGACTGCACCTCGGTGCGGCCGACACCGACATGATGGCCGGGTACGACGGCGACATGACCGACCCGGCCGACGTCGTCCGGGCGTCCCTCGACGGCGTGCAGCAGGGGCTCGCCGAGGTCGTGGTCGACGAGTGGAGCGCCATGGTCAAGGCATCGCTCCAGCAGTCGCCGGACGTGCTCGCCGCGCAGCTCGGCTGACGGGCGGGGCAGACGGACGGGAGGCGCGGTGCCAGCCGGCACCGCGCCTCCCGTCCGTCAACCCGGCCGCGTCAGGACCCGGGGCGCTCCTCAGCGCGATCCCCGGGCGTCTCCGTCGGCGTCGGGTCGAGGGTCGCGTCGATGCCGGGGTCCGGCGAGACCGTCTGCGTGTGCACCGGGAAGGCGTCCGGCGAGGTGCTGACGCCGCCCACGGTCGACGCCGGGCGGCCGCGCCCGCCGCGGATCCGGCGCACCAGGTCCCAGGGACGGCCGGACTGGCGCTGCTCCGGGGCATCGACCTCGAGACCGTAGTACGCGCCGACGTGCTCGAGGAGGACTTCGCGCTCGGCCTTGTCGTACGCCCGACGTTCCCGGTTGAAGGCGATCACGGTGGACCAGCAGACCATGAGCAGCACGACGCTGAAGGGCAGCGCGGTGGTGATCGCCGCGGTCTTCAAGGCGTTCAGCCCGCCGGTGAGGAGCAGTGCGACGGCGAGCAGTGCGGCCACGACCGCGAAGAACACGCGGAGCCAGTTCTTCGGCTCGATGTCGCCGCCCGACGCGATCATCGCCATCACCAGCGACCCCGAGTCCGAGGACGTCACGAAGAACACGCCGATGAGCAGGATCGCACCGAACGTGAGCACCACGCCGGCGGGCAGGTCGGCGAGCAGCGTGAACAGCGACCCCTCGACGTCGACCGAGCCGTCCGCGCCGACGAGACCACCGGCACCGTCGGTCTCCCGGTGGATCGCCGCGCCGCCGAGCACGGCGAACCACAGGAAGGTCAGGGCGGTCGGGACGAGCAGCACGCCGAACACGAACTCACGGACGGTGCGGCCACGCGAGATCCGGGCGATGAAGATGCCCACGAAGGGGGCCCACGACATCCACCAGCCCCAGTAGAACGTCGTCCAGGCGCCCTGCCACTCCTCACCGGCGGTCCCCTGCTGCGCGGTCACGTTGAAGGACAGGCCGACCACGTTCTGCAGGTAGGCGCCGATCGACTGCACGAAGTCGCGCAGCAGGAACTGCGTGGGACCGACGATCAGGATGAAGAGCAGCAGTGCCGCCGCGAGGATGAGGTTGAAGTTCGACAGGATCTTCATGCCCTTGGTCACACCGGTGACCAGGGAGACGATCGTCACCGCGGTGATCACCGCGATGATGGCGATCTGGCTGACCGTGCTGCTCTCCGCGAGTCCGGCGCTCTCGAGGCCGGCGCCGATCTGGATGACGCCGAGGCCGAGCGAGGTCGCGACGCCGAACAACGTGCCGATCAGGGCGATCACGTCGATGAGGTTGCCCCAGCCGCCGCGGACCCGACGTCCGAGGAGCGGTTCGAGGGCCCAGCGGATCGAGACCGGGCGGCCACGGCGGTGGATCGCGTAGGCGAGCGCAAGACCGAGGACGACGTAGATGGCCCAGGCGTGCAGGCCCCAGTGCAGGAAGGTCTGGGTCATCGCCTGCTGGGCGAGCTGGTTCTCGGTGCCCGTGACCCCGGGCCGGGGCGATGCGAAGTGGCTGAGTGGCTCGGAGACGCCGTAGAAGACGAGCCCGATGCCCATGCCGGCGGCGAAGAGCAGGGCGAACCACGAGCCGGTGGAGAACTCGGGCTCGTCCTGGTCCTTGCCGAGTTTGATGTCGCCGTACTTCGAGAAGCCGACGAACAGCGAGAACCCGACGAAGAACGCCGCGATGAGCACGTAGTACCAGCTGAAGTTGCGGACGATGCCGCTCTGCAGGGCGTTGAAGACGGCCTCGGCGGAGGACGGTGCGACGAGGGTCCACGCGACGAAGCCGAGCACGATCACGGCGGCCGGCCAGAAGACCCAGCGGGCGAGTTCCGGGGTGGTGCGGACGGGCTCTCCGGGGTGGAGCTGGTCGGCGGCGGGTTCGGGTGGTCTCGTCGTGGCCATCCGTCCATGGTGCCCGAGATGCTGTACCAGCGTTCAGGTACTCGACCTGGGGCACGGCCGGCGACGGTCTTCCTCCGCCGCCGACACCCGCCCGCTACCGCTGCTGCAGGAAGTCGGCGATCGCCGTGTCGCCGCCGTTGAACCGGATGGTCCGACCGGCGGTCGACGGGTCCTCGAGCACGTCCGCCACCACGTGGGCCACGTCCCCGCGCGGCACCTGCGACGACGAGCCGTCCCAGTCGACGGAACCGGTCGGCTCGTCGTCGGTCAGGGTGCTCGGCGCGACGACCGTCCACTGCAGCCCGGAGTCGCGGAGCACGGCGTCGGCGATCATCTTCGACTGCGCGTACGCGAAGAAGTCCTGGTCCTGCGGGATCCCGTGGTCGAGCTTCGAGCCCGACCAGGAGACCATCACGTACCGGTCGACACCGGCCTGCGCCGCGCCCTGCACGGACAGCACGGCCGCGTCGCGGTCGATCGCCCACGTGCGGTCCGCGGAGCCGCCGCCGGCACCCGCCGACCAGACGACGGCGTCGTGCCCGCGGATCAGGTCCGCGAAGTCGGTGAGGGACTGCTCCTGCACGTCGGCGACCCGGGGCTCGCCGCCGTGCGCACGCACCTCGTCCTGCTGGTCCGGGTTCCGGATCACCGAGGTCACGCGGTGCCCCCGGTCGGTGAGGATGCGGGTGGCCAGGAGTGCGACCTTGCCGTGGCCGCCGAACAGGATGATGTCACTCATGCGGCGGACGCTACGCGGGACGGCTCCGAGGCCCGCGGACGTCTGCGTCCCCCGAGCGGCAGGCGAGTACCGTCCGACCTGACACGACGGGAGAACCATGAGCAAGCAGCACGAGCAGCACACACTGGTCCGCACCCTGGCACTCGGGGTCCTCAGCGGCGGACGGAGCGGCACCCCGCTCGCCGTCCTCGCCCTGAACCACGACAACAAGGCCCTCAAGGGCGACTGGCAGCAGTGGAAGGCCTTCAGCACGCCGCTCGGCCGCGGGCTGCTCGTCGCCTCGGCGATCGGCGAACTCATCGGCGACAAGTCACCGAAGGTCCCCGCCCGCATCTCGCCGCTCGGCCTGGTCGGCCGCGTCAGCGCCGGTGCGCTCGCCGGCGCCGCGCTCGGCACGACGGGTCGCCGCGACCTGCGGATCGAGGGCGCGATCCTCGGCGGCGTCGGTGCGATCGTCGGCAGCTTCGCCGGCTGGGCCGCCCGCAAGCTGCTCAGCGGCGCCGGTCTGCCGGACGCCGTCGGCGCGCTCGGCGAGGACGCGGCCGTCATCGTGGGCTCCGTGAAGGCGGTCGGCAGCGTCTGACGCGACCACCTGACGGACGGGAGGCACGGGTCGGCGACGATCCGTGCCTCCCGTCGCGTCAAGGGGTACCGACGGTGCCTGCCGCGCCCGGTGGGACGCGCCTAGCGTGGCCACCATGGACATCGTCGTCATCGGAGCCACCGGCCACATCGGCACCTTCCTGGTCCCCCGCCTCGTGCGGGCCGGGCACCGCGTCACCGTCGTGACGCGCGGCACCAGCACCCCGTACGCGGACGCTCCCGAGTGGGCGCAGGTCGAGCGGGTCACCGCCGACCGCGAGCAGGAGGACCGCGACGGCACCTTCGGTGACCGGATCGCCGCGCTCGGCGCCGACGCCGTCGTCGACCTCGTCTGCTTCACCCTCGAGTCCGCGGAGCAGCTCGTCCGAGGGCTCCGCGGCAGCGGCACCCACCTCGTGCACTGCGGCTCGATCTGGCGTGCCGGCGTCTCGCACGTCCTGCCGATCACCGAGGAGACCGCGACGCCGCCGTTCGGCGAGTACGGCACGCAGAAGGACGTGATCGCCCGGATGCTCCTGCAGGAAACCGCCGACGGTGGTGTCGTCACGACGTCGATCCACCCCGGACACATCAGCGGCCCGGGCTGGATGCCGATCGGACCGCTCGGCAACCTCGACCCGTCGGTGATCACGCGGCTGGCCACCGGCGAGACCGTCGAGGTCCCGGGCCTCGGCGCGGAGTCGATGGCGCACGTGCACGCCGACGACGTCGCGCAGCTCTTCCAGCTCGCGGTCCAGCAGCGAGACGCCGCCGCGGGGCAGGACTTCTTCGCGACGGCGCCGACCGCGCTGACCGTGCGCGGGTACGCCCACCTGATCGCGTCCTGGGCCGGCCGGGAGGCACGGCTCGAATGCGTCAGCTGGGACCGGTTCCGCGGCACCTCGGCTCCGGAGCACGCCGACGCCAGCTGGGAGCACCTGTCCCGCAGTCAGGTGTTCAGCACCGAGAAGCCACAGCGGGTCCTCGGCTACGCGCCGACGTTCACCGCGGAGGAGACGGTCCGCGACGCCCTGCGCTGGCAGGTCGAGCACGGCGGGATCGACGTGCCGGAGTCGTTCCGCCCCTGAGCCCGCGGCATCAGGCCGACGCGGTGCGCCCCGGGAGCGCGAGCGCCCCACGACGGTGCACGGCCCAGACCGTCGTCGCGAAGCCCATGAGCACGGCGGAACCGACCGTCACGGCGGTCCACCCGCCCGCGTTCCAGAGCACGCCGGCGACCGCCGACCCGACCGCACCACCGGCGAAGTTCCCGGTCACGAACGCCGTGTTCAGCCGGCTCCGTGCCGCTGGGTCGATCGCGAACAGCCGCGTCTGGTTGAGCACGTTCGCGGCCTGCACACCGACGTCGAGCAGCAGCACCGCGACGAGCACGACCACGATCGACCGCGCCCCCAGGCCGGCGATCACCAGCGACACGAGCACCAGCACGAGCGCAGCACCCGTGACCGGGACCGACCAGCCGCGGTCGTGCAGCCGCCCGACCCGCTGGGCGGCGACGGCCCCGGCGAGCCCGACCAGGCCGACGGCGCCGATCGCGGTGGTCGAGTACCCGAAGGGTGCGCCGCTGAGCAGGAACGTCAGCGCGGTCCAGAACATCGTGAACACGGCGAACACCGACGCGCTGATGACCAGCGTCACGCGGACCGCCCGGTGTGCCCGCACGACGCCGACCACCGACGCGATGAGGTGCGGGTACCGCACCCGCTCGCGCCGCGGCAGACGCGGGACCGCCCGCGCGAGCAGGACGGCCAGCACGACCGCGACCACCGCGGCGAGGACGTACACGCTCCGCCATCCGGCGACCTCCGCGACGAGCCCGCTGACCGTGCGGGACAGCAGGATGCCGGTGAGCACGCCGGCCGCGATCGTCCCGACCACCCGACCGCGTGACGCCGGGTCGGCGAGGTCGCCCGCGAGCGGGATGAGGAGCTGCCCGGCGACCGTCGTGGCGCCGACCAGCGCGAGCGCGACGAGCAGGGTGGCGAACCCCGGGGCGAGCGCGGCGGCGAGCAGCGCGACGGCGGAGGCCGCGAGCACGCCCGGGACCAGGCGACGCCGGTCGACCACGTCGCCGAGCGGCACGAGCAGCAGGATCCCGAGCGCGTAGCCGACCTGCGTCAACGTGACGAGGAGCCCCGCGGAGGCGGACGAGGTCCCGAGGTCGGCGGCGATGTCGTCGAGCAGCGGTTGCGCCCAGTACAGGTTGCCGACCGCCGCACCGCCCGCCACGGCGAAGAGCAGCGTCCGACCACGCGTCATCGTCGCCGGAGGGGTCTGCCCGTTCATCGACGCAGGGTCGCGTCGGCTCCGTGTCCGGGGGCCCTTCGCGCGCGATTGGTGGCTTCGTGTCGGCGGCTCATGGGCCCCACGGTACGAGAGCGGTGGTGCGGGGAAGAGGAGCTACCGGGACTCCGTCAGCGCACGGTGGTGAGCGGTACGGACAGGATCCGGTCGTCACCGTCGCGGGGGTCGCCGCGGCCGTCGGTGTTGTTCGTCACGAACCAGAGCGTGTCGTCGGGGCCGGGCAGCACCGTGCGGATGCGACCCTGCTCGCCCTGGAAGTACACGGTCGAGCTCGAGGGGTCGGACACCGGGACGGCGCGGACGGACTCGCCCCTGAGGTTCGCGACGAAGACGGTGTCGTCGATCACGGTCAGTCCGCTCGGCGAGGCCTCGTCCGTCGACCACTGCTGCACGGGGTCGACGAAGCCGCGGTCCTCGCCGCCGGTGCCCTCGACCTCGGGCCAGCCGTGGTTCGCCCCGGGCTCGATGACGTTGAGCTCGTCCCAGCGGTCCTCACCGAACTCCGCCGCGAACATCGTGCCGTCGTCGGCCCAGCCCATGCCCTGCACGTTCCGGTGTCCGAGGGACCAGACCGGGGAGCCGTCGAACGGGTTGTCGTCCGGCACCTCGCCGTCCGGGGTCAGCCGCAGGATCTTGCCCGCCAGGGAGTCGCGGTCCTGCGCCTCGGACCGGTTGCCCGCGTCACCGACGCTCGCGTAGAGCATGTCGTCCGGGCCGAAGGCGATCCGCCCGCCGTCGTGGAAGGTGTTCGCGGGGAGCCCGTCGATCACGGTGGTCGCCTCGCCGAGCCGGTACGAGCCGGTGTCCCCGGTCAGCTCGTAGCGCTCGATCCGGTTGCCGTCGTCGGCGGTCGAGTAGACGAACAGGTCGTCATCGTGCAGCGCGAGGCCGAGGAGTCCGCCCTCGCCGCCGTGCCGGACTCCGTCGACGGTCCCGACCTCCCGCGTCGAACCGTCCGCCCGCAGTTCGAGGATCCGCGCCGAGTCCCGTTCGCTGACGAACGCGTCGCCGTCGTCACCGACCGGGACGACCGACCAGGGCGCATCGAGGCCGGAGACGACGTCCGTGGTCCGGCCGTCCGGTGCGAGCTGCCCTGCCGCGAGGTCGGCCGGCGGGCTCGCGGTGCTGCCCTGCCCGGCGGAGTCGTCCGGACCGCTCACCGCCCGGTCGTCGGAACAGGCGGTCAGGCCGAGGGCGGCCACGACGGCCAGTCCGACGGCGGACCAGGTACGACGGCTGCGGCGTGTGCGGGTGGTGTCCACGGTGTTCCTCCCGGGTCGAGCCCCGAGTCCACACGGCCCCGTCGGGAAACGGCTGGGGGTTCCCGGCGGAACCCCTCACCGCTGCGCACCCCGGCCTAGCGTCGGTGCCACACCCACGGAAGGACCACCGCATGACCACCATCGCCATCGTCGGCGCCGGCAAGGGCCTGGGGCTCGCCGTCGCGGACCGCTTCGGCCGCGAGGGCTTCGACATCGCCCTGATCTCCCGCAACCAGGACCGGCTCGACTCGCTCGCCGCCGAGCTCCGGTCGTCCGGGTACCGCGCGCAGGGCTTCGCCGCGAACGTCCGCGACGGGGACTCGCTCCGTGCCGCGCTCGAGGCCGCGACCGAGCAGCTCGGCCCGATCGAGGTGCTGCAGTACAGCCCGCTGCCCGCGAAGGAGTACATGCGCCCGGTGCTCGAGACCACCGCCGAGGACCTCGTCGGACCGATCGAGTTCTCGGTCTACGGCTCGGTGAACGCCGTGCGCCAGGTGCTCCCGGGCATGCGGGCGATCGGGACGGGCACGATCCTGTTCGTCAACGGGGGCAGCGCGGTCCGTCCCGGCGCGCGGGTCACCGGTACCTCGGTCGCCTTCGCGGGTGAGAGCGCCTACGCGCAGCTCCTCCACGACGCGGTCGCCGACGAGCACGTGCACGTCGGCCAGCTGATCATCCCGTTCGGCATCGACGACGGGCAGGACGGTCACTCGTCGGCCGCGGTCGCCGAGCGGCTCTGGACGATCCACACCGAGCGCGGCGCGTTCCGGACGTACGCCGAGCCGCTGCCGGAGTGACCTAGCGTGCGGTCTGCTCGATCGCCTGGGCCATCGCCGCAGCGACCGAGCGGTTCGCCTCGGCCGTCGGGTGGATGCCGTCCGGTGTCGTCCCGGGCAGGTACGCCCCGTCGGCTGCCCGGAGCGACCGGAACGGGTCGACGAACGCCCACCCGTGTGCGTCGGCGTCCGCGTGGAGCGCGTCGGTCAGCACGAGCTGACCGGAGCGGCGATCGGCACCCCAGCGGCTCCACGTCCAGTCGGACGGCGGTCCGGCGACGACGAGCACCCGTGCCGCGCCGACCCTGCGGACGATCGCGCCGACGTCCGCGATGGTGCGGTCGAGGGGGACCGCCTGGTTGACGTCGTTCGTCCCGACCTCGACCACGAGCACGCGCGCCTGCGGGACCGGGCCGATCTCGGCGAGCACCTGATCGGCGCGGTACCCGCTGTGGGCGTAGCCGCCGACGGCGTGCAACCGGTCGTCGGACTCGAGCTGGTGCAGCCACGAGTCGGGCCGGGCGGTGATGGAGTCGCCGGCGTACGCGAACGGCACGGCGTCCGACAGTGCCGGGGTGTCCAGTGCGCCGGAGACCACCTGGTCCGGCGTCCGCGGGCGAGCGAGGTCCGTCGTGCCGCGCTCGACGCGGGTGTCGGTCGTTGCGGCGACGGGGCGGTCCTCTGCGCTCGCCGTGTGGGGCGACGCGACGACGAAGACGCCGGCGCCGGCGATGCAGACTGCGGAGACGATGCTCGCGACGAGGGCGAGGCGGGTGGTGCGGGACACGGGTACAGGTGTCCCGCGGATCGACGTCGAGCACCAGTGCGCCCAGCTGGGGAACCGCCGCCGTGGCTGAGGGTCCTCGCCGGAGCTCACAGCTGCACGGCGGGGACGACGACGAGACGATCGGCCCAGGTCGGGCGGACGAGCGCTGTGGTCCGGGCCAGGACGGCCACGCCGTCCTCGGCGAGCCGACGCAGCAGGGTGACGTGCAGGAGGTCGCGCGGGTCGTCGGCCAGGACGAGCAGTCGGTCCCCGACGACGCTCCGTGCGAGGGCGACTCCCCGCTGTTCGTCCGCGAGCAGGTCGTCCGGGAAGGCGTCCGCACGGTGCTCGAGACCGACTCGTCGGAGGGCGGCCGACGCGGCGTCCCGTGCGGCGGCTCCGTCCCACCCGTCGAGCTCCAGCGGCAGGGCGGCGTTCGCGAGGGCCGTGAGCGAGGGCACCAGTCGGTGGTCGGTGCTCGCGGTCCCGACGACCCGGCGTCGCAAAGCCGCGGCGTGGGGCTCGGGGAGCCCGTCGAACACACGGTCGCCCACCCGGCTCGCTGTCGCTGCAGCGGTCAGGGCGGCCTCGGACCCGTCCCCGCAGACCGCGAGCACCTCCCCCGCACGCACGGCGACGGCGGTACCGCCGACGGCAGCGCGGACCGTGTCCACGGTGCCGTCGGCCGCTCCGCCGCCGTCGTGCATGCCGCGCACGGCACGTGCCGTCGCGGCCACCTCTCCTGCCATGTCCACCCCCCCGGTCTGTCCACAGGACGCAACCAGTGTGCAACGCCGAGGTGGCGCAGCGCGACCACCGTTGCCGAGTCGTGATCGGCGGCGACCGTGCGTCGAGGTCGGTCAGCGGGTCACTCCCCCAGCTTCGACAGCTCCGCGAACTCCTCGTCGGTCAGCTCGATCGTCGCGCCCTGCAGGTTGTCCTCGAGGTGGTCCACGCTCGACGTCCCCGGGATCGGCAGCATCACGGGCGAGCGCTCGAGCAGCCATGCGAGCGCGAGCTGCGCCGGCGTCGCACCCTTGCGCTGCGCGATCTCGGTGAGCGGCGAGTCCGCACCGGTCAGGCCACCGGTCGCGAGCGGGAACCACGGGATGAAGCCGATGCCCTGCTCCTCGGACCAGTCGAGGAGCTCCTCGGCGTCGCGCTTCTGCAGGTTGTAGAGGTTCTGCACGGAGACGATCGTGGCGATCTCCTGCGCGGCCTTCACCTCGTCGACGGAGACCTCGGAGAGGCCGATGTGGCGGATCTTGCCCTCGTCCTGCAGCTTCTTGAGCTCACCGACCTGGTCCTCGAGGGGCACCTTCGGGTCGATGCGGTGCAGCTGGAACAGGTCGATGCGCTCGAGGCCGAGGCGGCGGAGGCTCATCTCGGCCTCCTGGCGGAGGTACTCCGGACGGCCGACCGGCGGCCACTCGTTCGGGCCGGTGCGGGTCAGGCCGGCCTTGGTCGCGATGACGATGTCGTCGCCGTACGGGTGCAGCGCCTCACGGAGCAGCTCCTCGGCGACGTACGGGCCGTACGAGTCGGCGGTGTCGAAGAAGTCGACGCCGAGCTCGACGGCGCGCTTGAGCACACGGACGGCCTCGTCGTGGTCCTTCGGCGGACCCCAGACGCCCGGGCCGGTGAGCTGCATGGTGCCGTAGCCGAGGCGGTGGACCTCGAGGTCGCCGCCGATGCGGAACGTGCCCGAGGCGGCGGCAGGACGGTTCGTGGTGTCGGTACCAGTGGTCATGCCCCCGGTCTACGCCCGTGGTGTGACCCGTTGCTGGATCGCTGTCCCCCTCGCGCGCGCACCGGACGCGGCCGGCGCATCGAACCACGTTCCCGACGTCGAACCAGCCGCGCGCCCTGGTTCGACGTCGGAAAGCTGGTTCGACGCACCGCGGCCATGCGTCGCCGCCACCTGCCGCGGCCCGGGTACGTAGGGTCAGCGCCGCGGGCGCGGGTAGGGGGTCTCGCCGCGCGCGAGCCCGGCGACGAGCTTCGCGATCCGGTTCGCCCGCGCGGTGTCGCTCGGTGCGGTGGCGACCCGGTGCAGCACGGCGTACCGGTTCGTGGCGTCGAGTCCGGCGAACAGGGCGGCTGCCGCCGGCTCGGCGTCCAGTGCGGTCCGCAGGTCGTCGGGCACGGTGGCGGTCGCGGCGCCGGCGTAGGCGCGGTCCCACCGGCCGTCGCCCTTCGCCCGGTCGACCTCGGCGCGACCACGGGCTCGCATGCGTCCGGCGTCCTCGAGCGCCGCGACCAGCCCGATGTTCCGCTGCGACCAGAGCGACGCCCGGCGGCGCGGGGTGAACCGCTGCCGGAAGGTCGCCGTGTCCCGGCCGCGCTTCTGTCCGTCGATCCACCCGGAGCACAGGGCCTCGTCGAGCGCCTGGTCGTAGGTCAGCGAGGTCGGCTCCGTGGTGCCCTTCTTGGCCAGCACCAGCCAGACGCCGTCGGGGTCGTCCTCGTGCGCGTCGAGCCAGGCGCGCCAGGCTGCCGCGTCGGTCAGCACCAGGTCGTCGTCGTCCACGTGGTCATCGTAGGACGGACCGTCCGCGCCGAGCGCTGCGTCGTCAGCGGGCCCCGCCGCTGCTGATCCGCACCGCGTCGGCCCACTCGTGCACCCAGCCCGGCAGCGTGAGGTCACGCGGGGCCCCTCCCGCCGCGGCCACCAGCTCCTCCGGGGTCACCTGACCGCCCGCGCGCCGCAGGAACCGGGCCTGCACCACCGCCCGCGCGACGACGGCACCCTGGCGGACGAAGGTCTGCTCCATGTACACGGCCCGCTCGTCGACGCCGAGCACCTTCGTCAGCAGCGTGAAGCGCTGTCCGAGCGTCAGGGAGCGCTTGTACGTGATGGTCTGCGCGGCGACGACGGCGTACCAGCCGCGACGCGACGCCTCCTGCCAGAAGCCGGACCGCGCCAGCAGGTCGTACCGGCCGAGGTCGAGCATCGACAGGTACTTGCCGTTGTTCACGTGGCGCAGGGGGTCGAGGTCCGTCGGTGCGACGCGGAACGGCGTGCGCGCCTCGTCCCAGAGCGAGGGTCGGCGTCCCGGTAGTGCGGCGGCCAGCCGGACGCGCAGGGTGAGCAGGAGCAGCCGCAGGTACAGGTTCACGAGCCGATCACACCAGTGTCCCGACGGGGCGGTCGAGTGCGTTGGAGGAACCGCACCGTCCGCGCGGTGCCGAGTGCAACAGCATGCAGCCGACCCTCCAACCGAGCGAGCCGCTGGACGACGGCTCGGATCCGGTCAGCCCGGGAACGCGCCGCCCGCTCCGCTCGTGCCGGGGTGGGCGGACTTCGCGAGCCCCTCGGTGACGGCGTGCGCTGCCGAAGCATCGGACATCGCGCGCTCCCCGACGCGCGGGTCGACGGGTTCCAGGTGCGCCATCGCCCGGCGGCGACGGGCGTTCTGCACCTCGAGCACGACGAGCAGCGCGGCGACGGCCACGACGACCCCGATGACGATCCAGACCACGGTCATGACGTTCCCCTTCCGTCGGCGGACGCTGTCCGTGCCCTCAGCGTAGCCGTGCCGGTACCTCCCTGACGAGGGGCAGCCAGGAGTAGACCTGCAGGCATGCAGACACGCACGCTCGCAGACCTCGAGGTCGGCTCCGTCGGCCTCGGCACCATGGGCATGAGCGCCTTCTACACGGGCGCCGGCTCCGACGACGACGAGTCGATCCGCACCATCCACCGCGCGATCGACCTCGGCGTCACCCTCTTCGACACCGCCGAGGCCTACGGCCCGTACACGAACGAGGAACTCCTCCGTCGCGCCCTCGGCGACCGCCGCGACCAGGTCGTCATCGCCACCAAGTTCGGCCTCTACCGGCACGAGGCAGGGGAGCAGACCCCCGCGCAGCAGCGCGGCATCTCCAGCGCTCCCGAGTCCGTGCGCGAGGCCCTCGAAGGGTCCCTCCGTCGGCTCGGCACCGACCACATCGACCTGTACTACCAGCACCGCGTCGACCCGGCGATCCCGATCGAGGACGTCGTCGGCCAGCTCGCCGGCTTCGTGCAGGAGGGCAAGATCCGTCACATCGGGCTCTCCGAGGCGAGCGCCGCGACGATCCGCAAGGCCCACGCCGTGCACCCGATCACCGCGCTCCAGAGCGAGTACTCACTGTGGACGCGCGACCCGGAGGGCGAGGTGCTCGACACCCTCCGCGAGCTCGGCATCGGCCTGGTGCCCTACTCGCCGCTCGGCCGCGGGTTCCTGACCGGTACGATCACGAAGCCGTCCGACCTGGACGAGGACGACTTCCGCCGGCAGAACCCCCGGTTCGCGGAGCAGGCGTTCGCCGAGAACATGAAGATCGTCGACGCCGTGCAGGAGATCGCCGACGAGGTCGGCGCGACGCCCGGGCAGGTGGCGCTCGCCTGGCTGCTCGCGCAGGGCGACGACGTGGTGCCGATCCCCGGCACGAAGCGGGTCACCCGGCTCGAGGAGAACGTGGCCGCGGCCGACGTGACGCTCTCCCCCGACCAGATCGAGCGCCTGTCGGCACTGCCCGTGCCGACCGGCGACCGGTACCCGGACATGTCGTCCATCGGTCGCTGACGCGACCAGGTGGCGGACGGGAGGCGCGGTGCCAGCTGGCGCCGCGCCTCCCGTCCGTCGCGGCGGCAGCGGTCGCACCGGAACGTGCGTTCCGGGGCAGGGGTGCGTGACGCGCGCGACCCGTGCTCGTCACGGGGTGGAAACAGGGGCTCCCTAGCGTCGAGGTGACACGTGACCGGCGACGCGACGGGGGCACCCATGACCAGCACGAGGACACCACGGACCACCACCGGACCGGACGGGGTGGACACCGTCCCACCGCTCGCCAGGCTGCTGCCGCTCGGCCTGCAGCACGTCCTGGCGATGTACGCGGGTGCCGTCGCCGTGCCGCTCATCGTCGGCGGGGCACTCGGGTTCGACCGCGCAGACCTGGCGTTCCTCATCAGCGCCGACCTGTTCGTCGCCGGACTGGCCACGATCGTGCAGTCGGTCGGCTTCTGGCGGTTCGGGGTCCGGCTGCCGCTCGTGCAGGGCGTGACCTTCGCCGCCGTCGGTCCGATGATCGCGATCGGCTCGGCGCACGGCATCACGGCGGTCTACGGGGCGACGATCGCCTGCGGGGTGTTCATGGTGCTCGTCGCCCCGTGGTTCTCGCACCTCGTCCGGCTGTTCCCGCCGATCGTCACGGGCACCGTGATCCTCATCATCGGCGTCTCGCTCACGAGCGTCGCCGCCGGCTGGATCACCGACGGTGGGAAGGACGGCGCTGCCGATCCGCTCGACGTCGCCTTCGCAGCCGGGGTGCTGCTGGCGATCGTGCTCGTCGAGCGCTTCGCGCCGCGTGGACTCGCGCGGGTGTCGGTGCTGCTCGGGCTCGCGCTCGGCACCGTGGCGGCGCTGTTCGTCCCCGGGATGGTCGACGGCTCCGGCATCGGCGACGCCGCCTGGTTCGCGGTCGTCACGCCGTTCCACTTCGGCCTGCCGACGTTCGACCTCGCCTCGATCGTGTCGATGCTCGTCGTCGGGCTGGTCATCATGACCGAGACCACGGGCGACATGGTGGCGGTCGGTGAGGTCGTCGACCGTCCGGTGTCGAAGCGGACCCTCGCGGACGGACTGCGGGCCGACGGACTCGGCACCGTCGTCGGCGGGGTGTTCAACACCTTCCCGTACACGGCGTTCGCGCAGAACGTCGGGCTGGTGGCGCTCACCGGTGTGCGTTCCCGGTACGTCGCGACGGCCGCGGGCGGCATCCTCGTCGTGCTCGGCCTCGTGCCGAAGGTCGCGGCCGTCGTCGAGGCGGTGCCGCACGCGGTGCTCGGCGGTGCCGGCGTGGCGCTGTTCGGCATGGTCGCGGCGAGCGGCATCCGGACGCTGTCGAAGGTGCGGTTCGACAACCGGAACGTCCTCGTCGTGGCGATCCCGCTCGCGATCGCCCTGCTGCCCACCGTGGCACCCGAGATCTACGGGGCGTTCCCGACGTGGTTCACGCTCGTGTTCGACTCGGGCATCTCGTCCG
Source organism: Curtobacterium sp. MCSS17_007 (assembly GCF_003234175.2). NCBI lineage: Bacteria > Bacillati > Actinomycetota > Actinomycetes > Micrococcales > Microbacteriaceae > Curtobacterium > Curtobacterium sp. MCSS17_007. The sequence goes on along the minus strand of NZ_CP126257.1, from coordinate 3,240,475 downwards.
GGGCGGTCGCGGCGATCCTGCTCAACCTGCTGCTCGGGTCACGTGGCCTGCGGGAGCGGTACGGTGCCGACCCCGTGGCGGGCTCGTACGACGCGGTGCGCTCGACGGCCCCGGTCGCCACGGTGCCCGACGGCCGGTCCTGACGCGCGGCTGCGCCGGTCGCGCCCGGCCGCGCGGCCGGGCGGTCAGCTGCCGCGGTAGGTGCTGTGGGCGAAGGGGCTGAGCAGCAGCGGCACGTGCAGGTGCTCGGTCCCGGTCACCGTGAACGCCACGACGACGTACGGGTGGAACGTCGGCACGCCGGCCGCCCGGTGGTGGGCTCCGGTGTCGAACCGGAGCTCCAGGTCACCGCGGGGCAGCACGTCGGGACCGAGCCCGGCACGGCCGTCCGCGTCCGTCTCCCCCGTGGCCAGGACCTCGCCGTCGGGGGTCCGCAGGGTCACCGCGACGCCGGCCGCGGGGGTCCCGGTACGGGCGTCGAGCACGTGCGTGGTGAGGTGCGGGACGCTCAACGTGGCACGGATCCGGTGCACGGCGATGTCGGCCAGGGCAGCGGTGGCCTCGGCGACCTCTGCGTCCGGGTCGCCCGCGAGCCGCCGTTCGAGCTCGGTGAGCAGCTCCTCGGGCGTCCGCCCGGCTGCGCGCACGAGGAACACGCGGCCGAACCGCTCCTCGTAGGCGGCGTTCCCGCGGGCGATCGCCGCCGCGACCCCGTCCTCGGCGGTCGCCATCGCCCCCTGCTCGCGGGCCGACGACGCCTCGGTGGTGCGCTCGCCGATGCGGGGGTGCTCGGCGAGGGCGGTGTCGAGGTCCGCGGCGGTCCACCCCGCCGCGGCCTCGGTCGCTGCCGCGATCAGTGCCGGCACGGTGCGGAACGGCCGGGCGGCCACCAGGGCGTCGGCCCACGCGGGCACCGCTGCCCAGTGCAGGGCGGTGCGGCGGGCGTCGTCGGCAGGGGCGGAGTCGAAGTCGCGGAGGTCCACCCGCCACACCCTAGGGACCGCGCGTTACGCCGGCGTTTCCGCGCCTCAGAGCTCGGCGGCGAACGAGGCCGCGCGCAGCTGCAGGTCCTCGATCCGCCGGGTCCGGGCGGCCTCGACGTCGTGTCCCTCGTACGCCGGTGGCACCGGCCGCCGGACGTTCCGCGAGCACTGGAAGTCCTGGCACACGAGCGTGCCGACGGTGTTGCCGTTCCGACCAGCCTTGCCCGAGCGCTTCGCCGAGTAGAAGACGACGTCGTTCGGCAGCGTGACGTCCTGGCACCACGAGCACTGCGCCCGTGCACGCGGCGACGCCTCGGCCTGCCGGAACAGGATGCCGACGAGGTCGCCCTCGAGCGTCGGGACGACGGCGTACGCGCGGCGGGGGGTCTTCGGGTCGCGCCACCCGAGGAAGTCGAGCGACTCCCAGTCGAGCGTCTCGAGGTCGGTGGGCAGCGTCAGGTCCGCGACCTCCTTGCGGGAGGCGTTGACGAAGGACGAACGGATGGTCTTCTCGCTGATGGGCAGCACGGTGTGGTCGCTCTCGACAGGGCCCGGGCGCGGGGACGCGCCGCACGGGCGGAGGTGTGGTCAGGGTTCGACGAACGCGGCCGTGCCGGACGGCACAGCCGGGGGCGTCACGCCCTGATGCCGGCGCTCTGTGCGCCGACCACCTCCTGCTGACTCACGGCTCCAGCCTACGACTGCGTGTCAAGCCGGGCGTGTCGAGCGTGGTCGGGGTCAGGGCCGGTGCAGGAGGACGACCGACCCGTCGAGCATCGGCTGCCGACGGAGCGTCCCGAACCGGGCGTCCCACTCGCCCGATGCGAGCGCGTTGCGCAGGGCGGCGACCGAGCGGCGGGCGGTCAGGTCGTCGACCAGGCGCCAGGCGGGATCGGCGGCGCGGACGTCGGCGTCGAGCAGCCGTTCCGGTCGCGCGTAGTAGCCCTCCCCGAAGCCGTCCACGCAGGTGAAGGGCACCGGCAGGCGCACGACCTCGGCGGACGGACCGACGAGCGCCGCGAGCTGCTCGACCGCGGGCAGCGTGTCGGCCTCGGCGGCGACCACCTCGGGCGCGTACTCGGCGAGCCAGCCGGCGCGGAGGCGGTCCGGGTCGCGACCGAGCACGACCGACCAGCCGTCCTCGGGCACCGGGGCACGCTCGAGCGCCGCGGTCGTCGGGAACGTCAGCAGCGTCGCGTCCGCGGTGCCGTCGCCGACCGGCTGCCGGTCCCCGGGGACGTACGAGACCGGGCCCGACCGGAGCTCCCGCACGGTCGGCGCACTGCCGAGGGCCTTCGCGACCGCACGGAGGAAGGACGGCTCGGCACGGCGGTGTCGCCGCAGGAGCGCCGCGGTGTCCTCGTCCACCGGCATCCTCGTCACCGCCCCACCCTACGGACGCTCCCTGCTAGCGTCGTCGCATGCTCTCCGGGGGATTCGCCGTCGTCAGCCTCGTCTACCTGGCGGTGGTCGTGCTGCTGCTCGTGCTCGTCGTCGCGCTCATCGTGCTCGTCTTCGCCGCGGTCCGGGTGCTGCGGCTGACCGCGACCGAGAAGGAGCTGCGCATCGACCGGCTCCGCGTCGACTCGCTGGTCGACACGCTCGGGAGCGACGACGACGGCACCGATGACACGGCCGCCTCGGGTCGTCCCTCGGGTCCGTCCGCCTCCTGACAGCGACCCGCCCGGCGCTCAGTCGTCCTGCTCGGCCTCGCCCGCGCGCACCGCGGCGAGCCGCTCAGACCGTTCCGTCGCGGCCCAGGTGCCGAGGAGCGCCAGTGACCGCTCGGACTCGCTGCCCGGCTCCGCCGAGTACGTGAACATCGTCAGGCCCGGGTCGGCGACGAGCTCGAGCGCCTCGAAGTCGAGCTGCAGCTCGCCGACGATCGGGTGTGCGATGCGCTTGCCGCCGCGGCGGTGCATCCGCACGTCGTGCGCAGCCCACCAGCCGCGGAACTCCTCGCTCCGGGTCGAGAGCTCGCCGACCAGGGTCACCAGGCCCGGCTCGCACGGGTTCGCGACGGCCGCTGCGCGCAGGACGGCGACCGCCTCGCGCGCGGTGGTGGACCAGTCCGGGAAGAACTCGCGCGCGGCCGGGTCGAGGAACGTGAAGCGTGCGGTGTTCACCGGGCGCCCCGGGCCCGCGAACATCGGCGCGTACAGTGCCCGGCCGAGCTCGTTCGTCGCGACGACGTCGCCGCGCTCGTTCCGCACCCAGGCGGGCGCGCCGGTGATCGCGTCGAGCAGGCGCTGCACGCCCGGTCGGACACGCGTCGGCACGTTCCGGTGCATCACCTTGACGCCGGCGTTGGCCAGGCGGGCGAGGTCGAACAGGTGCACCCGCTCGTCCTCGTCGAGCTGCAGGGCACCGGCGAGACCCTCGAGCACGCTGTCCGAGACGCCCTTGAGCGAACCGCGCTCGAGCCGCGTGTAGTAGTCGACGCTGACGCCGGCGAGCATCGCGACCTCGTGCCGACGCAGCCCGGGCACCCGACGCACACCACCGCCGAACGACGGCATCCCGACCTCGTCGGGGGTGAGCCGTGCCCGTCGGGAGGACAGGAAGTCACGGATCTCGTTGCGCACGTCGATACCCATGCGACGAGCGTACGTCGCGCGACCGGTCCGGAGACAGGCTCCCGCGGTACCCGCCACAGCGCCGGGGGAGCGAGACGCCGCCGGAGGAGCGAGGCGCCGCCGGAACCGGCGGCGTCTCGAGGATCGCGGGGCGTCTCGCACTGCGGGACAGGCGGGACCGGCGGGCACTGCGGAACTGGCGACGGACGGGAGGCGCGGTGCGGGCCGGCACCACGCCTCCCGTCCGGTGGGGACGCGGCTAGGAGACGGGCGGGGCGGTCTCTGCGGGCTCGGCAGCCGACGTCGGTTGCGCGGTGATCCGCACCCGCGCGACGCGGTGCCCGTCCATCGCGGTGACCTCGAGCCGGTGCGCACGGACGTCGACGACGTCGCCGATCTCCGGCACCCGGTCGAGGTGCACCTGCACGAGCCCACCGACGGTCTCGTAGTCGCCGTCCGGCAGCTGCGGGCCGCCGTCGGCGGCGAGGTCCTCGAGCACGGTCGCACCGTCGATGCCGTCGGACCGGGCCGCGGACGCGTCGTACTCGGCTGTGTCCCACTCGTCGCGGATGCGGCCGACCAGGTCCTCGAGCAGCGCCTCGAGCGTGACCATGCCGGCGCTGCCGCCGTACTCATCGACGACGAGCGCGATCTGGTGGCCGTCGTTGCGCATGTCGGCGATGGCGCTCGACAGCGACTTCGTCTCCGGCAGCGCGAGCACCGGGCGGACCAGGGTCGACACGGCGGCGGTCGGATCGGTCGGCCGGAGCAGGTCGCGCAGGTGCACGAAGCCGGCGACGTCGTCGCGCGAGCCCCCGGTCACGAGGTACCGGGTGTGGCCCTCGTCGATGGCGTGGTCGGTCGCGTCGGCGATGGACAGCGACGCGTCGATGGTGGCGACGTCGTACCAGGGGCGCATCGATTCGCGGAGGATCCGGTCGCCGGCGTCGAGGGCGCTCCGGGCGATCCGACGGCCCTGGGCGTCGATGCCGTCGTGCTCGTCGACCAAGCCGCGGAGCTCCTCGGTGCTCATCGACGCACTGCGGGCGTCCGGATCCCCACCGAGCAGGCGCACGACGGCGTCCGTGGTTCTCGAGAGCACCCAGATCACCGGGCGCATGAGCGTCGCGAAGCGGTCGAGCGTCGGTGCGACGGCCATCGAGAAGCCCTCGGCGCGCTGCAGGGCGAGCCGCTTCGGCACGAGTTCACCGAAGACGAGCGACAGGTAGGCGATGACGAGGGTCATGAGCACGAGCGCGACCGCCTCGGCGGCACCCTGGTCGAGTCCCGTGCCCGTGAGCAGCGGGGCGATGTCGGGTGCGATCGACGAGGCGCCGTAGGCCGCCGAGAAGAACCCGGCGACCGTGACGCCGATCTGCACGGCGGAGAGGAAGCGGTTCGGGTCACGGCCGAGCGCCGCGACCCGGGCGCCGCGGGACCCGCGACGTTCGAGCTGCTGCAGCTGGGACTCGCGGAGCGAGACGAGGGCGATCTCGGCGGCAGCGAAGACACCGCCGACCAGCACGAAGAGGATGACGAGCCCGAAGGCGATCCAGGTGTCGGCGTCCATCAGCGGGACACAGCCGGGGATCGACGACGGGCGGGCGGTCTGTGGTGATCGTCCATGCTGTGATCCTGCACAGGTTCGCTGGGACGCCGCCGCAGCCGTGCTGCACAGGTGCTGTGGGCCGGGGCCCGCGGTACGGGGCGTCAGTGGCGCCGACACCCGCTGGGTGCTCGGATCAGATCGTGAGCGAGCGGCCGATCCGGGCCTCGAGCCAGGCCTCGGGGTCGATCGGGGTCACGCCGTCCATGAGGACCTCGAGGTGCAGGTGCGCACCCGTCGAGACCCCGGAGGACCCGACGCTGCCGATGAACTGGCCGGCCTCGACGGTGTCACCGGCCCGCAGCGGCGACGATCCGGGGATCATGTGCCCGTAGAGGGTCGAGACCCGGCGGCCCTCGATCACGTGGTCGATGATCACGGTCGTGCCGTACGAGAAGTACGTGCCGGAGACCCGGACCTTGCCCGCAGCGACGGCACCGATCGGCGCGCCCATGCCCGGGTTGAAGTCGAGGCCCTGGTGGAGCGAGGAGCACGCGCCGCACGGAGCGGAGCGGTACCCGAAGCCGGAGCTCATGCGCACGGGGCCCGGGAACGGCGAGCGGACCTCGCCGCCGTACGACACCGCGCCCTCGGCGCCACCGTCACCGGCGACGACGACCTGCTGCCCGCCGCCGACCGTGAAGTCGTCGCGGTCGAGGGCGGCCGCCGTGACGGCCTGGGTGACCGCGTAGTCCTGGGTGCGGACCTGCGGCGCGAGCGTGGACGTCGCGAGCGAGGTGCCGGCGCTGGCGTGCGCGGGCATCGCCGAGGCGGCGAACATGGCGAGCGCCGCCACTGCGCTGGTCAGCGTGATGCGGCTGGCGCGGTGCGACCGGGCCGGACGAGCACCACGTGCCGACGGTGCCGCGGCGGCCGGCAGCGCGGCACTCGGGCGACGGACGACCCGGGTGATCCGGGCGTCGACGTGCTCCGTGGTGGCACGGGCCTGGGTCGCGCGTCGACCACCCCGCGCGGTGACGGGGACGGTGTGCGGCGCGGGAGCCTGCGTCGCCGCGTGCTCAGGAGCGGGGGAGGCGGCGGCGGCCGGGAGGACCGCGTCCGAGCGGGAGGGACGGGGAGCGCGGGAGCGGCGGGCCGGCTTCCCGGCCGCGGCGCGTTCGGCCTCGAGGGCCGCGCGACGGGACAGGTGCACGACCGGGGTCTCCGGCTGCTGCTGGTCGGTGTCGTGTGTCGTCGTCATGGCCGCAGACCATTCTGCACGAGTCTGTCGCTTTGTACAGGGGTGATCGTGATCTTCCCGTTACCTCCCGGCTGGCAGTCCGCTGACGCGACAGCTCCACTGCGTGCCCGCTGGGTGTCGGGTCGGTAGTGTCCGAGTCCAGCGACCGGAAGGACCTGCACCATGGCCCGAACGCCGCGGGAACGGCACGAGCCCATCGACCTCGCGACCGCCGAGGTCGTGCTCGCCGGCACGCAGGAGCTGCTCCCCGTGCTCCGCGCCTCGGCCGTGCGCGCGGGCGTCGATGCAGCGCGGATGCGGGTCGTGGGGGTCGACGACCTGCCCGATCCGCACGAGCACGCGGACGCCGACCTTGCGGTGATCGCGATCCGCCGCCCCGGCGACGACCCGGCGTTCCACCGGGCGCAGGAGGCCGCCGAGCGCATCGCACCGCTGCTCGCGCCGAACGCGGTGCGGATCGTCATCACGGTCTCCGGCGTCACCCGTCTCGCGCCGCGGGTCGAGCGGACCCTGACGTCCGAGGTGCTGTACCAGATCGGTCTCGCCTCGGCCCGCTCGGGGTTCCGGCGTCCCTTCCGGAGCCTGCGGACCCGCCTCGGCACCGCGGGCCTGCGGGCAGCCGGGGTGCGGGTGTTCCGGATCTCCGTCTGAACCCGCCACGAGCAGGTATCTTGATGTCGAGACATCTCGCGCCGCGAGTAGCGTGGACCTACCGACGGCATGAACAAGGGAGTACCCGCCAGCATGGCCAAGATCATCTACACGCTCACGGACGAGGCACCGTTCCTCGCGACCCACTCGTTCCTCCCCGTCGTCGAGGCCTTCGCGCGCACAGCGGGCGTCGACGTCGAGACCCGCGACATCTCGCTCTCCGGCCGGATCATCGCCCAGTTCCCGGAGCGGCTCAGTGACGAGCAGCGCCTGGACGACGCCCTGGCCGAGCTCGGGGACCTGGCGACGACGCCGGAGGCGAACATCATCAAGCTGCCGAACATCTCGGCGTCGATCCCCCAGCTCAAGGCCGCGATCAAGGAACTGCAGGCCCAGGGCTACGACCTGCCCGCCTACCCGGACGAGCCGACGACGGACGAGGAGCGCGACGTCCGCGCCCGCTACGACCGCGTCAAGGGCAGCGCCGTCAACCCGGTGCTGCGCGAGGGCAACTCCGACCGCCGCGCGCCGCTGTCGGTCAAGAACTACGCGAAGAAGCACCCGCACCGCATGGGCGCCTGGAGCGCCGACTCGCGGACGAACGTCGTGACGATGGGCAAGGACGACTTCCGCTCGAACGAGCAGTCGTGGATCGCGCCCGCCGACGACACCCTGACGATCGAGTTCGTGGCCGCCGACGGCACCACCACCGTGCTCAAGCAGTCGATCCCCGTCCTCGCGGGCGAGGTCGTCGACGGCACCGTGCTGCACGTCCGCGCCCTCGAGGCCTTCCTGCAGGACCAGATCGCCGCCGCCCAGGAGCAGGGCGTCCTGTTCTCGGTGCACCTCAAGGCCACGATGATGAAGGTCTCCGACCCGATCATCTTCGGCCACGTCATCCGCGCGTTCTTCCCGACCGTGTTCGAGCGCTTCGGGGCCGACCTGGCAGCCGCCGGGCTCAACCCGAACGACGGCCTCGGCTCGTTCCTCGCCGGGCTCGACAGCGTGCCGAACGGGCCTGCGATCAAGCAGGCGTTCGCGGACGGTCTCGACGCCGGCCCCGAGCTCGCGATGGTCGACTCCGACAAGGGCATCACGAACCTGCACGTCCCGAGCGACGTCATCGTCGACGCCTCGATGCCGGCGATGATCCGCACCTCCGGCCACATGTGGGGCCCGGACGGCGAGGAGCACGACACCCTCGCGGTGATCCCGGACTCGAGCTACGCCGGCATCTACCAGGCCGTCATCGAGGACTGCCGCGCGAACGGCGCCTTCGACCCGTCGACGATGGGCTCCGTGCCGAACGTCGGGCTCATGGCGCAGAAGGCGGAGGAGTACGGCTCGCACGACAAGACCTTCGAGCTGCCCGGCGACGGGAAGGTCCGCGTCGTCACGAGCTCCGGCGAGACGGTCATCGAGCACGACGTCGAGCAGGGTGACATCTGGCGTGCCTGCCAGACCAAGGACGTGGCGATCCGCGACTGGGTGAAGCTCGCCGTCACGCGTGCCCGTGCGACCGGTTCGCCCGCCGTGTTCTGGCTCGACGAGACCCGGGCGCACGACGCGAACCTCATCGGTCTCGTGCGGACGTACCTCGGCGACCACGACACCGACGGGCTGCAGATCGAGATCCTGGCCCCGGAGGACGCCATGCGCTTCTCGCTCGAGCGCATCCGCCGCGGCGAGGACACCATCTCGGTCACGGGCAACGTCCTCCGCGACTACCTCACCGACCTGTTCCCGATCATGGAGCTCGGCACCTCGGCGAAGATGCTCTCCGTCGTCCCGCTCCTGGGCGGCGGCGGCCTGTTCGAGACCGGTGCCGGCGGTTCGGCGCCGAAGCACGTGCAGCAGCTCGTCGAGCAGGACTACCTGCGCTGGGACTCGCTCGGCGAGTTCCTGGCACTCGCGGTGTCGTTCGAGCACCTGGCCGGGGTCACCGGCAACGCGCGGGCGAAGGTCCTCGCGGACACGCTCGACCGCGCCACGGGCACGTTCCTCGACGAGGACAAGTCGCCCGGTCGCAAGCTCGGCTCGATCGACAACCGTGGCAGCCACTTCTACCTGGCGAAGTACTGGGCCGACGAGCTGGCCCGCCAGACCGAGGACGCCGAGCTCGCGGCGGCGTTCCAGGGTCTGGCGTCGACGCTCGACGAGCAGGAGTCGACGATCGTCGACGAGCTGGTCGCCGTCCAGGGCAAGCCGGCCGACATCGGTGGGTACTACCGCCCGGACACGGCGAAGACGAACGCCGTGATGCGTCCGTCGGCCACCTTCAACGAGGCGCTCGCCGCCCTGTAGGCGACGGTACGACGGACGGGAGGCGCGGTGCCGGCTGGCACCGCGCCTCCCGTCCGTCGTGTGGTCGCGTCCCGCCCGCCGGTCCGCCCCGCCGGCCCCTTCCCGTTCTGTTCTGGTCGCAGGACATGCCGTCGCGGCCGGAGGTGAGCGGCAAGTCGTGCGACCGGAACGACCGCGGGCGGCAAGCCGTGCGACCGGAGTGGCCGAGGGTGGCGGAGCGTCAGCCCTTCGGCACCGGGGGACCGATGACCAGCAGGGCGGAGAACACGAGCGCCACGGCCACGACACCGATGCCGGCCGCCAGCGCCGGCCGACGCACCACGAAGAAGAGCAGGCGGTCCCGGACGCCCGACCGGCCGTCCGGCGAGCGGCGCCAGGGCCCGTCGAGCATGCCGCGGCGAGCGACCCCGACCTCGAACGGCACCGTGGCGTACGGCACGACGGCACTCACCCACCCGAGCACGAGCGCGCCCACGGACCAGCGCTGGTTCACGGCGACGACGGTGGTCACCACGAGGTACGCCAGGAACACGAACCCGTGGATGCTCCCGCCGATCCGCACGCCCCACTCGCCGGCGTCCAGCCCGTACTTGAGCACCATCCCCGCGATGAGCAGCGTCCAGGTCACGAGTTCGGCCACCGCGGCGGCGCGGAACAGGGAGCGAGGGGTCATGCCGACATGGTCGCGCACCCGTCCGGGAGAACCCCCGACACACCGCCTGTCGTATCGATTCGACCAGGGGAGCGGGTAGCGTCGGGGGCATGTCAGCGCCGACCGAGAGCCGTCCCCTGAACATCGTCGTCTGGAACGAGAACGTGCACGAGAGCCGCGGCGACGCGACCGTGCTCGGTCACTACCCCGACGGCATGCACACCGTGATCGCCGCAGCGCTCCGCGAGCACCACCCGGAGGCCTCGGTTGGCACCGCCACGCTGCAGGAGCCCGAGCACGGACTGACGGTCGAGCGACTGGCCGCGACCGACGTGCTGTTCTGGTGGGGCCACGTGGCGCACCAGGACGTCTCGGACGAGGTCGTCACCCGCGTCGTCGAAGCCGTCCACGCCGGCATGGGTCTCGTCGTCCTGCACTCGGGGCACTACTCGAAGCCGTTCACGCGCCTGATGGGAACGACCTGCTCCCTGAAGTGGCGCAACGACGGGGAGCGCGAGCTCGTCTGGACGATCGCGCCCGAACACCCGATCGCCGCCGGGGTGCCGCACCCGATCGTCATCGACCGCCAGGAGATGTACGGCGAGTACTTCGACATCCCCCGTCCTGACGAGGAGGTCTTCCTGTCGACCTTCGCCGGCGGCGAGGTGTTCCGCTCCGGCGTCGCGTACCGTCGCGGCCTCGGCCGGGTCTTCTACTTCTCGCCGGGCGACCAGGAGTACCCCGTGTACCACCACGCCGACGTCCAGCGGGTGCTGGCGAACGCCGCAGCCTGGGCCGCCCCGACCGCCGAGCGCCGTCAGCTCACCGCCGACCCCCACCCGCGGGACTGGTTCCTCAGCCAGGGTGCGGGTACACAGGAGGGGTGACCAACCATCTCGACGGTGCGGACCGCCGCACCGCGGTGATCGAGGCGCTCGAGGTACTCGGATCAGGGCCCGAGGAGCGCTTCGACCGCATCACCCGCATGACCCACGAGGCGTTCGGCGTCCCGCTGACCTTCCCCAACCTCGTCCACCACGACCTCGTCACCACGCAGTCCACGTACGGGTTCCAGCAGGGGACGAGCGTGCCCGCGAGCGAGCAGTTCTGCGCGACCACGGTGCTGACGCCCGGACCGATGGTGATCCCGGACACGGCGCTCGACGTCCGGTTCGCCCACACGCCGGCCGTGACCGAGTACGGGGTCCGCTTCTACGCGGGCGCTCCGCTCACCATGCCGGACGGCACCCGCGTCGGCACGCTGTGCGTGATGGACGCCCAGCCGCGCGAGTTCTCGGACGAGGACCTCGCGCTCCTCGGCGACCTCGCGCGCTGGGCGGAGCGCGAGCTCGGCCACGTGATCGAGCGCGGCCGGGTGCAGCGGGTGCTCGCCGGCCTGGTGCCCGACCCCGTCACGGTGCCCGGGGCGTCGCTCGACGGTGTCGTGGTGCCGGACGAGGACGGCGGCGACCTGGTCGACTGGCGGGTCGCCGCGGACGGCTCGGTGCACGTCACCGTCGGCACGGTGACCGCGGCGGGGCGTGCGTCGGCGCTCCTCGCGGCCTCGGTGCGCGCCGCCGTCGTCGCCCGGACGGACGTCCCGCTCCGCGACGCGGTCGCCGGCCTGGAGGCGCAGCTCACCCCCGACCTGACGACCGCGGGAGCCGTCGGGTCACTCCTGCACCTGCGGTTCGACCCGACGTCGGGTCACGCCGAGTGGGTGGACGCCGGCCACGGCCCGGCGCTGCTCGTCCGCGCCGACGGCTCCGTGACCCCGCTGCGCTCGACCGACCTGCCGATCGGCCTGCAGCCCGCCGGGGTCGCCCGCACCGTCGGCGCGATCGACCTCGCGCCCGGTGACCGTGTCGTGCTCGTGACGGACGGCGCCCTGACCCTCGAGGGGGTCCGCGACGCGGCGGGGCTCGCGGGTCTGGCCGCAGGGCACCCGGACGACCTCGTCGACCACGTCCGGACGCTCGTGCCGGCCGGCGGTGCCCCGGCCGACGTCTCGCTGGCGGTGCTCACCCGGCGCTGACCAGCGGGGCCGGTGCCGGTGCCCGGGTCAGCGTCCGCGCGGCGCCGGTCGACCCGTGGCGGCGGCGACCAGCAGCGTCGCCAGGAGCCCGAAGCCGGCGAGCTCCACCCCGAGCCCCGCGGTCTTCCAGTAGGCACTGGCGACGACCTGCGGCTGCGTGATCGCGTCGGGCCACCACGGGTCGAGGAACGGGACCGTCCCGGGGAACGGGTCGAGACCGAGGACGACGAGCCCGCCGAGCAGCAGCAGGACGCCGAGGCCCGCCATCGCCCCGCGGGACCGGTGCAGCATCCGGACGACGAGCGCGGCGGCCATGCCGACCATGCCGAGCACGGCCACCAGGAAGGCGATGACGACGACGGGCTGCGGTGCGAGCGCGACCCAGTCGAGCACGGCGATCGGCAGCAGCAGCCACCGCCCCGCCCGTACCCAGCGCTGCGGGTTCCGCCATCCGTCCATGCCCGTCACCGTACGACAGCGCTCGGGGGGTCCCCTGAGGGCCTCCTCCGCGCGGGGCCGCCTGGCTAGCATCGACCGCATGGCGCAGGACGGCCGGATCAGGCAGGAACGAGCGGTCGCGACCCGTGCGGCCCTCATCGAGGCGGCGGCTGCCGAGTTCGACGAGCGCGGCTACGTGGGGGCGTCGATGGACGGTGTCGCCGAGCGCGCCGGCATGACCAAGGGCGCGCTGTACTTCCACTTCCGGTCGAAGGCCGACATCGCGAGCGCCGTGATCGCGCGCCAGGACGAGATCTCCCGGCACTACGCGGAGGTCGCCGCCACCCGGTCGACGTCGCCACTCGAGTCCCTCATGTGGATGTCGCAGGGCGTCGCGACCCAGATGGCCGAGGAGGTCGTGGTCCGCGCGGGGCTCCGGCTCGCCGCGGACCCGAACGCTCGACACATCCCGCGCGAGCACCCGTTCGAGCGCTGGGTCGAGCACACGGCGGACATCGTGCGCCGGGCGATCGACGCCGGCGAGGTCGACCCGTCGTGGGACCCGGTGCTCGTCGGACACGTGGTGAGCCCGGCGGTCGCGGGCGTGCAGATGGTGTCGGACATGCTGCACGACCGCGCCGACCTGTACGAGCGGTTGCAGGAGCTCTGGACGATGCTCCTGTCGGCGATGGCCACCGAGCGGACCCGTGCCGAGGTGCCGCGACTCGTGGCGATCATCCGGCCTCAGGACCCCGCGGACGTCTGAGCGACGCGGGTCCCCCCAGGGACACCCACGTCGCTGTGCTTGGAGGATACCAAGGAGTACGTTTCCGGAGCAGCCCCTCTTCGTGGGGATCGGCGAGGACGTCGCTACCCTGTCCCGATGGGCACCCCGCAGGCCGAGTTCCACGTCGACGTCGACCTCGTCGCCGCACTGCTGCGGGACCAGCACCCGGACCTCGCGGACCTGCCGCTGCGGGTCGTCGCGAACGGGTGGGACAACGTCATCGTCCGGGCGGGCGAGCACCTGGCCGTCCGGCTGCCCCGACGTGCCGCCGCTGCGGAGCTCGTCGAGCACGAGCAGCGGTGGCTGCCGTCGATCGCCGCCCGGGTCGGTGCCGTCGCGCCGGTGCCCGAGCCCGTCCGCACCGGCCGCCCCGCCCTCGGCTACCCGTGGGCCTGGAGCGTCGTGCCCTGGCTGCCGGGCCGTCCCGCGGGCGAGCACCCGCAGGGGGAGCGGGTGGCGGGGGACATCGCGGCGTTCCTCGGCCGCCTGCACGTCCCGGCCCCGGCGGACGCCCCGGTGAACCCGGTCCGCGCCGTCCCGCTCGCCGCCCGGAGCGAGGCGGTGCGCACGCGACTGGCGACCGCGGACGTGCCCCGTGCCGTGGAGGCGGCCGCGCTCTGGCGGACCGCGGCCGCCGCGCCCACGTACGCCGGGCCTCCCGTCTGGGTGCACGGCGACCTGCACCCGTTCAACCTGCTCGTGGAGCCGTCGCCGCTCGGCGACCGGCGGCTGTCGGCCGTCGTCGACTTCGGCGACGTGACCGCGGGGGACCCCGCTGTCGACCTGGCGACCCGCTGGCTGACGCTCGACGGTGCCGGCCGCCGGACGTTCGCGGAGCTCGTGGCCGCGGACGACGCCACCTGGTCGCGCGCCCGTGGGTGGGCGGTCGCCGTCGCGTCCGCGCTGGCGACGACCGACGACGACGCCTTCCGGACGGTCGCGGCCCGCGCGTTGGACGCGGTGCTGGACGACTGAGCCCACCCGGGCTTATCGTTCCCTCACCTGTCCGTGCACTGGAGATCGGAGGGGCCTGATGACCCTCGAGTTCCGCGTCCCGCACGACGTCGACACCGACGCCGCTCCCGCCACGTCCGCCCGCTCCGCCGCCGGCGTCGCGCCCTCGGGCCGGGCCGGTCTGGGTGGCCTGCTCGACCGCCTCGCCGCCCGCCGGGCAGCGGCCCGCGACCGACGACTCGTCGCGCACCTGCACGAACTCGACGACCTCCAACGACTGCTGACGAACGCGCGCGGGGTGGTCGAACGCGGGTGGATCCAGCACTCGTGGTTCGCGTACCTCGACGAGCACGGTCGGCTCCGGAAGGCGTCGAGCGCTGCCGCGATGGACGTGCAGGGCAGACCCCTGGTCGCCGCCTGCATCGTCGGTGCCGTCGTGTCGGCCGCGGGCGGCCCGCAGGTCGTGCACTCGCAGCAGGTGCAGCGGGCGCTCGACTTGGTCTGGCACGCCCTCGCCGCCGACGAGGGGCAGCCGGTCGTGTGGTGCCCCGCCCCGGACATCCGGATGGCCCGCGTCCGCGACCTGACGACCTGGAACGACGGACCGTCCCGGACCGCTGCCGAGGTGTCGTCGCTGCTGCTCACGGCCGAGCGGGTCGCCGTGCACGAGTCCGAGCGCGTGGCCGCGCGACGGCGGCCGGAGGGTGCCCGGTAGCCGACACCGGCTCGGTATCGTTACCGTTCTCCCAGGTGAGCGGCCGTACTGCATCCCTGACCGGGGGTTTCCGGCTGACGGGATCCGCAGGAAACGGATGATCCGTGTGCATCGAGTTCGCCACGCGCAGTGCTCCTGCGTACGGTCGGTGAGGTTCGAGCCCCGATCTGTGGGGCGTTCGGCCGACCAGGGAGGAGCGCCCCAGCCGTGTTCCAGTACGTCGTGGAGCGATGGGACCAGATCTGGTTCTCGTCGTGGCAGCACCTGTCACTGGTGGTCCAGTGCACCGTGCTCGCCACGCTCATCGCCGTGGTGCTCGCCGCACTCGTCTACCGCAGTCCGCTGCTGACCTCGATCGCGAACGGGGTGTCCGCCATCGGGCTGACGCTGCCGTCGTTCGCCGTGATCGGCCTGCTGATCGTGCCGCTCGGCTTCGGTGTCGTGCCGTCCGTCGTCACGGTCGTGTTCTTCGCCACCCTGCCGATCCTGCGGAACGCGGTGGTCGGACTCGCCGAGATCCCGCCGACCGTCGTCGAGTCGGCGCGGGGGATCGGCATGAGCCGGATGCGCACGCTCCTGCAGGTCGAGCTCCCGATGGCGTGGCCGATCATCCTCAGCGGTGTCCGGGTGTCGGCGCAGATGGTGATGGGCATCGCCGCGATCGCCGCGTACGCGCTCGGCCCGGGGCTCGGCGGTTTCATCTTCTCCGGGCTGTCCCGGCTCGGCGGCGCGAACGCCCTGAACTCCGTCGTCGTCGGCGTGGTCGGGGTCGTCCTGCTCGCGTTCGTCCTCGACCTGCTCCTCATCGGCCTCGGCCGCCTGACCACCCCGAGAGGTATCCGTGTCCAGCACTGACCACGCCACCATCACCGCCCCCCAGGGCGACGTCACCGGCCGCAGCATCCTGCTCGACGAGGTCACCAAGCGGTACCCGGGCCAGCAGAAGCCCGCCGTCGACGGCATCACCCTCGAGATCCCGGCCGGCAAGGTCGTCATGCTCGTCGGCCCGTCCGGCTGCGGCAAGACCACCACGCTGAAGATGATCAACCGGCTCATCGAGCCGACCGAGGGGCGCATCGTCGTCGGCGACGAGGACGTCACCGGCATCGACGGTGACGAGCTCCGTCGCCGCATGGGCTACGTGATCCAGGCCGGCGGGCTCTTCCCGCACATGACGGTCGCGGCGAACATCGCGATCGTGCCGAAGATGCTCGGCTGGTCGAAGGAGAAGATCGCCGCTCGCGTCGACGAGCTCCTCGACCTGGTGTCGCTCGACCCGGACACCTACCGCGACCGCTTCCCCCGCGAGCTCTCCGGTGGGCAGCAGCAGCGCGTCGGTGTCGCCCGAGCGCTCGCCGCGGACCCGCCCGTCCTGCTCATGGACGAGCCGTTCGGCGCCGTCGACCCGATCACCCGCCAGCGGCTGCAGGACGAGCTCCTGCGGATCCAGGAGGAGCTGCACAAGACGATCGTCATCGTCACGCACGACTTCGACGAGGCCGTGAAGCTCGGCGACTGGATCGTGATCTTCACCGAGGGCGCGCACATCGTGCAGTACGACACCCCGGAGCGGATCCTGGCGGAACCGGCCAACGAGTTCGTCGAGAACTTCATCGGCTCGGGCGCCGGCCTCAAGCAGCTGACGCTCAACCGCGTGCGCGACGTCGAACTCGCCCCGGCCGTGACGTGCTCCGCGGGCGAGGAGACCCGGGCCGTGCTGCAGCGCATGGACGAGGCCGGCGGGCACCAGCACGCCGTGGTCGTCGACCGCCGCCAGCGCCCCGTGCAGTGGCCGTCGCGACGACAGCTCGAGCGCCTGACCCGGGTGGCCGAGGGCACCGACCCGGACCTGCCCGTCGTCGGTGAGGCCGCGACGCTGAACGACGCGCTCGACACCATGCTCGTCTCGAGTGCCGGCGCCGCCCTCGTGACCGGCCGTGGCGAGGCGTTCCGCGGGGTCATCACCGTCGAGACGGTCATGGACGCGATCACGCGGTCGCGCGCCGCGGCCGCGACGGGCCTCGCGCACGCTCCGGTCGGGACGAACACGAACCCGATCGAGACGCTGCCGTCGTCGCCCGCGACCCCGACGGTCGCCACGTCCGGGGAGGACCTGTGACCGCCGTCGCGACCGACGCCCCCGCGCCCGCCCCCGCCGCAGCCGGCCCGGGCACCGCGCAGCGCACCCCGTGGAAGGGCCTGCTCGTCCAGCCGATCGCGATCCTGGTGGTCCTCGCCGCCTGGGTCGTCTGGCTGAACACCGCCGACCTCTCCGCCACCGAGCGCTCGACCCTGAACCCGTCGGGGATCCTCGAGCTCACCGGGCAGCACCTCGTCCTGACGCTCCAGGCCACCGTGCTCGTGCTCGTGATCGGCATCCCGCTCGGGATCCTGCTCACCCGCGGCCCGTTCCGGCGGGCGAGCACCACCGTCATCGCCGTCGCCAACTTCGGCCAGGCGGCGCCCGCGGTCGGGCTCATCGTGCTGCTCGCGGCGTGGCTCGGGCTGAACAGCTGGTCCGCCGTCGTCGCGCTCGTGCTGTACGCGATCCTGCCGGTCCTGCGGAACACCATGCTCGGCGTGCAGAGCGTCGACAGCCGCCTGGTCGAGGCCGGGCGGGGCATGGGCATGAGCGCCCTCAGCGTGCTGCTGAAGGTCGAGCTGCCCCTGGCCGTGCCGGTCATGCTGTCCGGCATCCGGACCGCGCTGGTGCTGCTCGTGGGCACCGCCAGCCTGGCGACCTTCGTCGGTGCGGGCGGCCTCGGCCTCCTCATCACCACGGGCGTGAACCTGTTCCTGCCGAAGGTGCTCGTGTCCGGCGCCCTCCTGGTGGCGCTCCTCGCCCTGACCATCGACTGGATCGGCCGCGTGGTCGAGACCGTCGCACGACCGAAGGGACTCCGCTGATGCGTGCCTCCCGTCCGTCCACCCGGCGCCGTGTCGTCGCTGCGGCCGCCGTCGCGGGGGCGAGCGCCCTCGTCCTGAGCGGTTGCGGCCTCCAGCCGGCGGCGTCCTTCGTGCCGGGGGCCGCGCCCGGTTCCATCGAGCGGATCGACGACCTGCCCGACGACGCGCACCTGACCGTCACGTCGAAGAACTTCACCGAGCAGCTCGTGCTCGGGAAGATCGCCGTCCTCGCCGCGAAGGCCGCGGGCTTCGACGTCACGGACGAGACGAACGTGCCGGGGTCGGTCGCCGTCCGCGAGCTCATGACGTCGCACGCCGCCGACTTCACGTACGAGTACACGGGGACCGCCTGGCTGACCTTCATGGCGCACGAGCAGGGGATCCCGGACAAGACCGAGCAGTGGCAGGCGGTCCGCGACGAGGACGCCGGCAACGGCCTGACCTGGCTCGAGCCCGCGCCGATGAACAACACGTACGCCTTCGCCGTGCGCGAGGAGGCCGTGTCCGAGCTGGACGACGTGCAGACGCTCTCCGACATCACGAAGCTGCCGGTGGACCAGCGCACGTTCTGTGTCGAGTCGGAGTTCAACTCGCGCGCCGACGGCTTCAAGCCGATGCTGGAGAAGTACGGGCTCGAGCTCGGCGGTTCGGGGGAGAACGCCGTGCCGACGTCGAACGTCAGCATCCTCGACACCGGCACCGTCTACACGGCGACCGACCGCGGCAAGTGCAACTTCGGCGAGGTCTTCACCACCGACGGCCGCATCAAGTCGCTCGGGTTGAGCGTGCTCGAGGACGACCGCGGGTTCTTCCCCGCGTACAACGTCGCCCCGGTGATCGACTCGGAGACGCTCGAGGAGTACCCGCAGCTCCGCGACGTGTACGACCAGATCTCGCCGGCACTCACCGACGAGGTGCTGCAGGAGCTCAACCGCCAGGTGGACGTCGAGGGGCGCGAGCCCGCCGACGTGGCCTTCGAGTGGATGGTCGACGAGGGCTTCATCACGGCACCCTGAGCGGAGCCGACGGGCGGACGGGAGGCGCGGTGCCGGTGGGTACCGCGCCTCCCGTCCGTCACGACACGCGGGACCGGGCCGGTGCGCCCTGCTGCGGCGGACGGCGGCACGGTTGCGTGCATAGTGTCGGATGCGTGACGGCTTCGGGACGGGACCTCGGCGACGGGTGCACGCTCACCCTGCGCGACCTGAGCACCGTCGACGCTGTGCACGCCCTCGTCCAGCGCAACCTCGGACGACTCCGCGCGGCCGAGCCGTGGGCGTGGGCGTCGGTCTCGCGTGAGTCGCTCGTGCTGCACACCGAGCAGCTCCTCGCGCAGTACGCGATGGACCGTTCCGTGCCGTGCGTCATCCGCGCCGACGACCGGGTGGTGGGGTGCGCGTCCCTCGCGCTCGACGCCTACCTGGGGCAGGCGTCCCTCGGCTACTGGATCGACGCGGAGCACGAGGGCCGGGGGATCGTCCGCCGCGCGGCCACCGCCCTCGTGGACGTCGCGTGGGAACGGGGGAGCGCCCGCGTCGAGATCCGGACCGGGGTCGACAACGTGCGGAGTCGCGGGCTCGCGGAGCGGCTCGGCTTCCGGCACGAGGGCACGCTGCGCGCAGCGCTGCCGCTCGGACCCCGACGCGTGGACGTGGCTGTGTACGGCCTGGTGGGCTGACGGGTGGTCGCCGCGGCGTCAGCGGCCCTGCGTCACGCCCGTCCAGACCGCAGCCGCGCCGCCGACCACGAACAGCGCACCGACCAGGACCCAGACCGCCAGCGCCACCAGGTTGAGGAGGATGCCCCACCCCGCCCGGCCGCGTGCCGCGGGCTCGCGGCCGCGGGAGGCGATCCCGAGGCACAGGCCGACGACCGGCGCGAAGAACGTCCAACCGGCGAGCAGCGAGCAGATCCCGAGCACGAGGCTCGCGGTGCCGAGACCGGTCCGAGGGGTGGGCTGCACGGTGGTCATGCACTCGACGCTACGGGCTCGGCGCGCCGAGGGCGTCCCTCCGGGGCGTGACCCGGGGTCCTCCTGCAGACGGACGGTCGGACGCCGGTATCGTCGGAGCATGGCCCTGTTCGGACGACGCAACAAGCACGACGTGCGCGACCGCCCCGTGAGCCAGGTGGAGCTGAAGCGGGCGGTCGACGAGGGCTTCCTCATCGCGAAGGCAGCGGTGACGGTCGCGGTCGCGAACCGGATCATCACCAACGCGCTGCGCGACCAGGGGTACTTCGACCACGCCGTGATCGCCGACGCCACGCGCCAGGAACTGCACCGCATGGCGGAGGAGCAGCGCGGCGACGCCGCCCGCATGCGGGAGATCCGGGCGACGTCGAGCAAGCAGCGGGGGCGCTCGCGGCACCAGCACGACTACAAGCGCGGTGACGACCTCAAGCTCCGCACGCGCGAGGCGACGTACGAGCAGCTCGCCACGATGCTCGACCGGCGTCGCGACGACCAGGGCTTCGTCGACGGCATCGTGCTGCAGGCCCGGGCCCGAGCCTGGGACGACATCGGGACGACCGTCGTCGGGCGGCTGGGATGGGCGCAGCGTCCCACCGAGGACTACGAGATCGGGCGCGACGAACGCCTGCAGCAGATGCTCGACGAGGACTTCGCCGCGCTGCTCGCCGAGCA
Organism: Curtobacterium sp. MCSS17_007; assembly: GCF_003234175.2. Lineage (NCBI taxonomy): Bacteria > Bacillati > Actinomycetota > Actinomycetes > Micrococcales > Microbacteriaceae > Curtobacterium > Curtobacterium sp. MCSS17_007. Next base: position 3,220,022 of record NZ_CP126257.1, on the reverse strand, counting down.
CCCGGCGGGCGCCGAGGCCCCGGTCACGACGCCTGCCGACGCCGACGAACCGGACGAGGGCGACGGCCCCGAGGACGGCACCGACCCCGCCGACCCGGACACCGCTCGCCCCTGACCGCCTGCGGGGGTGCCGGTCCCTAGGCTCGTGCACATGGTGGATGCGGTGGTCGTCGGTGCCGGACCGAACGGGCTCGCGGCAGCGGTGACGCTCGCGCGGGCCGGTCTGTCGGTCGAGGTCGTCGAGCGGAACGACACGATCGGCGGCGGTGCGCGTACGGCACAGCTGACGCTGCCCGGCTTCCACCACGACGTCTGCTCCGCCGTGCACCCGATGGCGCTGCAGTCCGAGTTCTTCCGGCTGTTCCGCATGGAGGAACGGATCGAGCTCCGGCTGCCCGAGGTGCAGTACGGCCACCCGCTCGACCGTGGCCGCGCCGGCATCGCCTACCGGGACCTCGAGCGCACCGCGGAGGCCATCGGGATCGACGGCCCGGCGTTCCGGAACCTGATGCGGCCCCTCTCCGCGCACGCCGACCAGGTCGCCGACTTCGCCACCGACGCGCTCCTGCACGTCCCGCGGCACCCGCTCACCGTGCTGCGCTTCGGGCTCCGCGCGCTCGAGCAGGGCAGTGCGGCCTGGAACGCCCGGTTCCGTGACGAGGTCGCGCCGGCGATGGTGTCCGGTGTCGCGGCGCACTCGATCCAGCACATGCCGTCGTTGTCGACCGCCGCGGCGGCCCTGTCGCTCGGCTCGTACGCGCACGCCCGCGGCTGGCCGGTGCCGATCGGGGGCAGCCAGGCGATCGTCGACGCGCTCGCCGCCGACCTGGTCGCGCACGGCGGCACGATCGAGACCGGTCGCGAGGTCCGTTCCCTCGGTGACCTCACCCCGGCGAAGGCGGTGCTGTTCGACACGAGCGTGCCGGGCATGCTGCAGATCGCCGGGAAGCAGATCCCCACCCCGAAGCGGGGCGCACTGCGCCGCTTCCGGTTCGGCAACGCGGCGGCGAAGGTCGACTTCGCGCTGTCCGACCCGGTGCCGTGGACGAACGCCGAGCTGCGGAAGGCCGGCACCGTGCACATCGGCGGCACCCGGGCCGAGATCGCCGAGGCCGAGCGGGCGGTCGCGCGCGGGCAGCACGCCGAGCGTCCCTACGTGCTCGGTTCCGAGCCGACCGTGGTCGACCCGGGCCGCGCGCCGCGGGGCAAGCACGTCTTCTGGGCCTACGCGCACGTGCCGGCCGGTTCGGACGTCGACCCGACGGACGCGGTCGTGCGGCAGATCGAGCGCTTCGCCCCCGGGTTCCGCGACACGATCCTGCAGTCGAGCAGCCGCACGGCCGTGCAGATGGGGGAGTACAACCCGAACTACGTCGGCGGCGACATCGCCGCCGGGGCCGCGAGCTTCTGGCAGCTCGTCAAGCGGCCCGTCCTGTCGTCCGACCCGTGGCGGATGGGCGGCGGCATGTACCTGTGCTCGGAGGCGTCCGCGCCCGGCCCGGGTGTGCACGGCATGGCGGGCTGGCACGCGGCCCGCAGCGCGCTGACGCACACCTTCGGCCTGTCCGAGCACGTCGATCTCGCACCGGAGGACTGAACCGTGGCCAAGAACGTCCGCATCATGCACTGCAGCCCGGAGGCCGTCTTCGACGTGCTCCGCGACGGCTGGCTCTACCCGACCTGGGTCGTCGGCGCCTCGCGCATGCGCGGCCAGGACCCGGGGTGGCCCGCCGTGGGTACCGAGCTGCACCACTCGTTCGGCATCTGGCCGTTCCTCATCAACGACACGACGACCGCGCTCGAGCTGGACGAGCCCCGTCGGCTCGTCATCCAGGCGAAGGGCTGGCCCGTCGGCGAGGCCCGGGTCGAGGTCGAGGTGGAGCCGCACCCGCGCGGGTGCCGCGTGACCCTCCGGGAGAACCCCGTGCGGGGACCGGGATCGCTCGTCCCCGGCTTCGTCGCGCAGCCCGGCATCTGGATCCGCAACAACGAGAGCATCCGGCGGCTCCGCTGGGTGGCGGAGGGCCGAGCGGGCACCCACTAGACGGTCTGGAGGATCGTGGCGGCGCCGCCACGATCCTCCGGAGGGTCAGGGGTCACTCCGCGCGGCTGAACTCGCTCGCGCGTCGGACCTGGTCGTCGGTCAGGCCGACGCCGGTGTAGCGCTCGAACTGCCGCGCTGCCTGCAGGGCGATGACCTCGGCCCCGGTGAGGACGCGCTTCCCGGCGGCCCGACCGGCCCGCACGAGCGGCGTCTCGGAGGGGAACGCGACGACGTCGAACACCGTGGACGCGGCATCGATGCGGTCCTGCTCGAAGGCGAGTGCGTCCTCGTCCGCGCCGCGCATGCCGAGCGGGGTGACGTTCACCAGGACGTCGGCCTCCGGTGCCTCCTGCTCGGTGGCGACCCAGTCGAAGCCGTACTGCTCGGCGAGTGCGGGACCGCTCCCCGTGTTGCGCGCGACGACGGTGAGCCGGTCGAACCCGGCGCCGCGGAAGGCCGCGGTCACCGCCTTCGCCATGCCGCCGGAGCCGCGGAGCACGACCCGGGCGGACGGGTCGACCCGGTGGGTGTCGAGCAGGGCGGCGACGGCCTCGTAGTCGGTGTTCGAGGCGGTGAGCACGCCGTCGTCGTTCACCACGGTGTTGATCGACTGGATCGCGGCGGCGGAGTCCTCGACGACGTCGACGAGGGGGATGATCGCCTCCTTGAAGGGCATCGACACCGAGCAGCCCCGGATCCCCAGTGCGCGGATGCCGGTAACGGCTCCGGGCAGGTCGGTCGTCGTGAACGCCTTGTACGCGAAGTTCAGCCCGAGCTCGTCGTACAGGAAGTTGTGGAAGCGCGTGCCGATGTTGCTCGGCCGTGCCGCGAGCGAGATGCAGACCTGCATGTCCTTGTTGAGGATGGGCATGGCACGAGTCTCCCACGCCCTCGCCGATGGAGCGGTCCACATCGGCCTCCACTGAGCCGCGCCGTCCGGACGGGTTAGTGTGGCGTGGTGCCGGTCTCCGTCTTCGATCTGTTCAGCGTCGGGATCGGCCCGTCGAGTTCCCACACCGTCGGGCCGATGCGTGCCGGCGCGGCCTTCGCCGCCGGACTCGCCGGGGCTCCCGTCACCGGGATCGACGTCCACCTGTACGGATCACTGGCGTCCACCGGGCAGGGGCACGGCACACTCGGTGCGGTCCTCGCGGGGCTGATGGGTTCCGACCCCGAGACCGTCGACCCGGACGCGATGGCGGCCTCGCTCGACGAGCTCGAGCGGACCGGCGCGCTGCGGCTCGCGGGTGGTTCCACCGTGCCCTTCCGGCAGGACGACATCGTCCTGCACCCGCTCACCATGCTCCCTCGGCACCCGAACGCGATGCGGCTGCGCGCGACCGACGCGTCCGGCTCGGTCCTCGCCGAGGAGACCTACTACTCGATCGGTGGCGGCTTCGTCACGACCGACACCGAGGGCGTGGTGGCCGAGGCCGCGATCCCCGTCGACGACGCCGTCCCGTACCCGTTCTCCAGCGGCGCCGAGCTCCTGGCGTCGTGCGCCGCCGCCGGACTGCCCGTGAGCGGCATCGCGATGGCGAACGAGACCGCCACCCGGAGCGAGGACGCGGTCCGCGCCGGGCTCCTGCACGTGCACGCGGTCATGCGGGAGAGCGTCGACCGCAGCATCCGCCGCACCGGCACGTTGCCCGGGGGACTGACGGTCCGACGTCGGGCCGCGGACTGGCACGAGCAGCTCACCCGCGACGACCCGCACCACGACCCGCTCTTCGCGATGGAGTGGGTGAACCTCACCGCGATGGCGGTCAACGAGGAGAACGCCACCGGGGGACGCGTCGTGACCGCGCCGACCAACGGTGCCGCCGGGATCATCCCCGCCGTGCTCTTCTACGCGCTGACGTACGTCTCCGAGGTCGCGCCGGAGGACCGCGACGACGCCGTGGTCCGGTTCCTGCTCACCGCCGGGGCGATCGGCTCGATCTACAAGGAGCGCGCGTCGATCTCCGGCGCCGAGGTCGGCTGCCAGGGCGAGGTCGGCTCCGCGGCGTCGATGGCCGCGGCCGGGCTCGCCGAGGTCCTCGGCGGGACGCCCGAGCAGGTCGAGAACGCCGCCGAGATCGCCATGGAGCACAACCTCGGCCTGACCTGCGACCCGATCGGCGGCCTGGTGCAGATCCCCTGCATCGAACGCAACGCGATCGCCGCGAACAAGGCGATCAACGCCGCCCGCATGGCGCTCCGGGGCGACGGCGTGCACCACGTCTCGCTCGACCAGGTCGTCGAGACCATGCGGCAGACGGGCGCCGACATGTCCTCGAAGTACAAGGAGACCGCGATGGGCGGTCTGGCGGTCAACGTCCCGCTCTGCTGAGCGGGACGCGAGGACCGGTCAGCCGACCTGCATCTCGAGCGGGATCGCCCGCGGTGCCACGTGGTGCTGCCCGTCCTCGGCGCGGACGACGAGGGATGGACGGCCGTGCGCGTCGAGCACGTCGACCGCCGTCCCCGAGACGAGCCGACCGCGGTCCTCGTAGCGCACGACGGCGTGCATCGGGACGTCGTCCGGCGCCACCGATCGCCACCGCGGTGCTCCTGCGTGTTCCGTTGCCATGCGGGACATCATGGCGGTTGTCCACTTCGCGCACGAATCGGCGAGCAGGTCTCAGCTGCTCCGCCGGGTGCTGTGAGGACCTCGCGGGTACCGTCGGGGCCATGAGCGAGACCGACCACGACCAGCTCGACGACGGGGTCGACATGTCCTTCGAGGAGCGTCGGCAGGACACGTTCCGCCGGATGTCCGGCTCGGACGAGCACGACGCCGACCCCAGGGTCGAGGTGTCCGAGGGCGAGGACGGTGACGTCCGGATCGACGTCGCCGACTCCGCCGCCGTCCGTCCCGGGGACGCGGGCGGTACCGACCCCCGGACCGACGAGGCGCAGGACCCGCACCGGGACCACTGACCGCTCCCGCCGGTGAACGGGTCGGCGGTCAGAACGGGTCGAAGAGCAGCGCGACGCGGCCGGTGTCCGGACGCGTCGTCCGTCGGGCTCGCACGCCGTAGACGTCCGCGACGAGGTCCTCGGTCAGCACGTCCTCCGGGCTCCCGGCCGCGACGGCCCGCCCCGCGGCGAGCACCAGGACCGTGTCGCAGTACGCAGCTGCGAGGTTCAGGTCGTGGAGCGCCACGACCGTCGTCACCGGGAGCTCGGCCACCAGCCGGAGGAGTTCGAGCTGGTGCTTGATGTCGAGGTGGTTGGTCGGTTCGTCCATGAGGAGCTCGGTCGGCTCCTGCGCCAGCGCTCGGGCGATCTGCGCGCGCTGCCGCTCGCCGCCGGAGAGCCGGTGCCACGACGCGTCGGCCCGGTCGGAGAGTCCGACCTGCCGGAGCGCCCCGTCGACCGCGTCGGCGTCGCGCGTCCGGTCGCCGCCGAGCACGGTGCGGTGCGGGATGCGCCCGAGCTCCACGACGTCGCGCACGGTGAGCGCGGCGTCCGTCTCCGCGTGCTGGGTGACCGTTGCGATCCGACGGGCGACCGTCCGCCGGGACTGCGTCGCGAGCGGCACGCCGTCGAGTTCCACGGCACCGGTGTCCGGTCGCGCCGCGCCCTGCAGGAGCCGGATCAACGAGGACTTCCCGGACCCGTTCGGTCCGAGCAGCCCGACGGTGGTGCCGGGGGCCGGCCGCAGCGAGACCCCGTCGACGACCAGGCGGCCGCCACGGCTCCAGCCGACGTCGCGAGCGGTGACGGTCACGAGCGCGACCGCCGGTGGACCAGGAGCGCGACGAACGCCGGCACCCCGACGATCGCCGTGCCGACGCCGACCGGGAGCGCGGTGGGCTGGAACGCGACCCGCGAGAACGTGTCCACCCACGTCATGAACAGGGCGCCGAGGACGATCGTGACCGGGACCACCCGTGCGTGGCGTTCCCCGACGAGCAACCGAGCGGCGTGCGGCAGGACGAGCCCGACGAAGCCCACGGCACCGGCGATGCTCACGAGGACCGCGGTGAGCAGGGCGGTGGCGACGAGCAGGAGCACCCGGGTGCGCTGCACGTGCACGCCGAGCGACGCAGCGACGTCGTCCCCGAACGCGAAGGCGTCGAGGGTCCGGGCAGCGCCGAGCGTGACGACGGCTCCGGCGGCCACCGTGACGACGGCGAGCCAGACCTGCGGCCACCGCATGCCCTCGAGGGAGCCGAGCAGCCAGAACATGACCCCCCGGGTCGCGTCGGCGTCCGCGAAGGCGAAGACGACGAGTGACGTCACGGCGGAGAAGAGGTGGGTGCTCGCGACGCCCGCGAGGACGATCCCCTGCGGGCCGCTCGAGGTGTACCGCGTCAGCAGCATCACGAACGCGAACGCGACGAGTGCGCCCACGAACGCGCCGGACGACAAGCCGAGCGTGCCACCCCCGATGCCGAGCACGCCGACCAGCACCGCGCCGGTGGAGGCACCGGACGAGACACCGAGGACGAACGGGTCGGCCAGTGGGTTGCGGAGCATCGCCTGCAGCACGACGCCGCACAGCCCGAGACCGGCCCCACATGCCGCTGCGACGAGCGCGCGGGGGAGTCGTTCCTGCCACACGATCGCATCGTCGGTGACCGTCACGGGGATCTGCGCGGACGCGAGGTGGTTGAGCAGGACGTCGCGCACGTTGACGAGGGAGACGTCGGCGGGTCCGAGTGTCGACGCCGCCCCGATGGACAGGGTGACGGCGAGGACGCCGAGCGCCACGGCCGAGGCGATCGCGACACCGCGCCCGACGCGTGTCGTGCCACGCCAGGGGACCCTGCGCGCGACGAGGCTCACGAGTCGTCCCCGTGCTCGGCGCGCCAGTCCGCCAGCTTCTCGAGGCCGTCGACGAACCGGATGGACGGGTTGAGCTCCGCGCCGTGCAACGCGACGAACCGGTGGTGCCGGACCGCGTCGAGGTCCTTCGTCAGCGGGTCGTGCTCGAGGAACGCGACCTTGTCGGCGAGCCGGTCACCGGGGAACCGGTCACGCTGCAGGTCGCCGAGGACGATCACCTCGGGGTCCGCTGCGACGACCTGCTCCCACCCGACCGCCGGCCAGTCGTCACGCGAGGTCGCGAACACGTTGCGGAGTCCGGTCTGCTCGGCGAGGAGCGCAGCGGATCCGAGCCCGCCGGCGACGTACGGGGTCTTGGTGTCGGCGAACCAGAAGAACGCGCGCTGCCCGCCGAAGTCGGTGGAGCCGGTCGCCGCCGCAGCCCGCTCGCGCAGGTCGGCGACGAGCGCGTCACCGCGGCTCTGCACGTCGAAGAGCGTCGCGAGCTCGTGGATCTCCTGGTACAGCGCGTCCACGGTCAGGGCGTTCGTCCGCTTGCCGCCGCCGTTGATGCTGACGTCGCCGTCGCAGTCCGTCGGTGACAGGTACGAACCGGTGCCGGTCTCCGCGAGCCGCTCGCGGGTGGCCACACCGCCCTGCCCGTAGTGCCGCCCGAACGAGGCCGTGACGAAGTCGGGCCGCGCGCCGAGCAGGACCTCGTAGCTCGGGGCGTCGTCCGACAGCCGCGGCACGCGCTCGGCGTCGGCGGCCAGACGCGGCAGGACCGGATCCGTCCACGACGCCGTGCCCACCATGCGGTCGGCGAGCCCGAGGGAGAGCAGGATCTCGGTCGAGTTCTGGTCGAGCGACACGATCCGACGTGGAGCCTCGTCGACGGTCACCTCGTGGCCGCAGTTCTGCAGGGTGACCGGGTAGGTCGTGGTGCCCTCGCCCGCGGGAGGCCCGTCCGACGCCTGCGGGACGGCCTCGGACGCACCACAGCCGGTCAGGACGACGAGCAGGGCTGCGGCGAGCCCGCCGGCGAGGGTCGATCGACGACGGAGCGGGGAGAGCGGGAACGGCACGAAGGGAAGGCTAACCTAAGTCGAACACGGGTGACGCGTCACGCACCGGCCGTGGCCCCGCCGACGGTGGTGCACGGCATGATCGTCGGGTGCACCTCGTCCTCCACCGCGTCGACGGCGGCGTCACCGCGACGCCCCTGACCGACGCGGGGGAGCCGCTGGGCGACCCGACCCGCCTGGACGAGCCGCGCCTCCCGGCCTTCGTCGCCGCGCACGATGGACCGGACGTGCGCTGGGTGTGGGACGACACCGCCCGGTGGTACCCGGCCGTCCTCGCGGCCGGTGGCCGCGTCGGCCGCTGCACCGACCTGCGGCTCTGCCGCCGCATCCTGCGCGGGGCGCTCGCCAGCCGAGGTTCGGCGCTCGCCGCCGCCCCGCCGGACGCCTGGGACGGACCCGGCCAGGAGGCCCGCCCCACCCGACCGACGCAGGCCCGGCTGTTCGACGACGCACTGTTCGCCGTCGCGCCCGTCGACGACGTCGCCGACCCCGTCGAGGAGTTCCGCCGACAGCTCGACGCGATCGCCACCTCGACGACGCCGGGGGCGCTGCGCCTGCTGACGACCGCGGAGTCCGCGGGAGCACTCGTCGCCGCCGAGATCCTGCACGCCGGGCTGCCCTGGCGCGCGGACGTGCACGAGCGGTTGCTCGAGGAGGCCCTCGGCCCGCGCGTCCCGGCCGGGGTCCGACCCCGCCGGCTCGAGGAGCTCGCCGTGGAGATCCGCGCACACCTCGGCGACCCCGGGCTCAACCCGGACTCGCCCGCCGACGTCCTGCGGTCGCTCCGAGCAGCCGGACTCATGGTGTCGTCGACACGCAAGTGGGAGCTGCGGGAGATCGAGCACCCCGTCATCGCCCCGCTCCTCGAGTACAAGCAGCGCTCCCGGCTGCTCACCGCGAACGGTTGGGCCTGGCTCGACGAGTGGGTGCAGGACGGGCGGTTCCACCCGAAGTACGTCGTCGGTGGCGTCGTGACCGGGCGGTGGGCGGCCGACGGCGGCGGTGCCATGCAGCTGCCGAAGACGGTCCGCAGTGCGGTGGTCGCCGACGACGGGTGGGCCTTCGTGGTGGCGGACGCGGCGCAGCTCGAACCGCGGGTCCTCGCCGCGATGGCGGGGGACCGGGCGATGGCCACCGCGGGCGACGGGCGCGACCTGTACGACGGCGTGGTGGCCTCCGGCGCCGTGGAGACCCGGCAGCAGGCGAAGGGCGCGATGCTCGGCGCGATGTACGGCGCCACGCAGGGTGACGCCGGGCGGCTCGTGCCACGCCTGGCACGGGCGTTCCCGGCGGCGCTCGGGCTGGTCGACCGCGCCGCTCGTGCGGGGGAGCGCGGGGAACCCGTCACGACCCTGCTCGGGCGGACGTCGCCGGTCCCCGACGAGACCTGGTCCGCCGCCCGCAACCGCGCGTGGTCGGTGGACGGCACCCCGGCGCAGCAGCGGGCGGTCGAGGCGCAGGCCCGGAGCTGGGGACGCTTCACGCGGAACTTCGTCGTCCAGGGGACGGCCGCCGAGTGGGCGCTGGCGTGGATGGGGTCGCTGCGCACGCGGCTGGCCGCACGGTTCCCCGGGCCGGTGACGGACGGACCGCACCTGGTGTTCTTCGTGCACGACGAGATCGTGGTGCACACGCCGGTGGAGCACGCGGCGTTCGTCGCCGAGCAGGTGCGGGCGGCGGCGGCCGACGCCGGACGGCTGCTGTTCCGCGACTTCCCCGTGGTGTTCCCGCTGACCGTGTCCACGGTGCACGACTACGGGGCCGCGAAGGACTGAGCCCGTCCGCACGGTCCGGGCGCTCGCAGCGTCGACCGGGCAGGGTGGGTCGATGGAGCGACACCACGACGAGGAGCCCGCGGCGGCCGAGCGGGTCGACCGCGCTGAACGGTCGGCGGTGGCGGAGGACCGCCACGTCGGTGACCTCGACCTCACCTCGTGGCGGTCACGGGCCGGCCACACGGTCGCCGAGGGCTGGGCGGCGCTGGGCCGGCGCTACGGTGCGCTCCCGCTGCTCGTCCTGACCCTGCTCGTCGGCGTCGGGATCGCCGCGACCGCGACCTGGGCGGCGTCCGAGGTGTACGACGCCGTGCGGGCGTCCGACGACGTCGCCGTGCTCGACCGCCCCGTCCTGGACTGGATGCTCACCCTGCGCTCACCATTCGCCGACCGGGCGGTCACCTGGTGGACCGACATCGCCGGCACGATCGGGATGCCGATCGTCGCCGTCTGCTTCCTGATCGGCTTCACGGTGCAGCGTCGCGCCTGGACGCCGCTCGTGCTGCTCGTCGCCGCGAGCGGCGGATCGCTGCTCATGACGATCGCCGGCAAGGACCTGATCGGACGGGCCCGTCCGCCGCTGTCCGACGCGGTGCTGCCGTACGAGCACTCGCCGTCGTTCCCGTCCGGTCACACGCTCAACGCCACCGTGGTCGTCGGCACCATCGTCTACCTGCTCATCCTCCGCCAGTCGGGCACCGTCACCCGGGTCTGGACGATCGTGGTCGGCACGCTGTTCGTGCTGTCGATCGGCGTCTCGCGGGTGTTCCTCGGGCACCACTGGACGACCGACGTGCTCGCCGCGTGGGCCCTCGGACTGGCGTGGCTCGCGCTCGTGGTCACGGCGCACCGGCTCTACCTGACGGCGCTGCACCGCGGCGCCGAACCGGTCCGTCGCGGTGCCGACCCGGCACGCCCGGTCAGGTCGTCACGGTAGGTTCACCGGCATGGCAGATCGGGTCTTCGGCGGCAGGTACCGCGTCACCGGCACGCTCGGACACGGTGGCATGGCATCGGTCTACCGCGCCGTCGACGAGCAGCTCGGCCGCGAGGTCGCCGTCAAGGTCTTCCGGATCGGCGCCGTCGACAACGGCGAGCGCGCCCGGGCAGAGGCCGAGATCCACACCCTCGCCGCGCTCCGCAGCCCGTCGCTCGTGACCCTGTACGACGCCGCGCTCGACGACGTCGACGGTGATTCGTACCTCGTCATGGAACTCGTGCCGGGCAGCGACCTCGACACCCGCCTGCGCGAGGGACCGCTCGACACCACCACGACCGCGCGCGTCGGTGCCCAGGTGGCCGAGGGGCTCGCGGCCGTGCACGCGCAGGGCATCGTGCACCGCGACGTGAAGCCGGCGAACGTGCTGCTCGAGAGCGACGGCGAACACGTCAAGCTCGCCGACTTCGGCATCGCCCTGCTGCGTGACGCCGCGCGCGTGACCGGTACCGGCACCGTCATCGGCACCGCCGCCTACATCTCCCCGGAACAGGTCCTCGGCCGCGAGGTCACCGGCCAGGCGGACGTCTACGCCCTCGGGCTCGTGCTGCTGCAGTGCCTGACCGGCGAGCGACCGTTCCCCGGCAGCGCCGTCGAGTCCGCCACGGCACGGCTCACGCGGGACCCCGAGATCGACCAGCACCTGCCCACCGCGTGGCGGACGCTCCTGCACGTCATGACCGCGCAGGACCCGGGCGAGCGGCCGACGGCTGCCGAGGCCGCGCGACGCCTCCGTGCGCTCGAACGTGACGGCACCGCCCCCGCGACGCAGCTGCTGCCCGGCAGCCCGGGCTCGCTGACCCGCGCGGCGGGTGGTGCCGCGGGTGCGGCGGCCGGTGTCGCGGGTGCGGCGCTCGGTGCCGGCGGACCCGACGCGGCCCACGCCGACCAGGCGACCCAGGCGATGCCGACGGCAGCGGACTCCGACGACGGCGCGGACGCCGCGACGCGTGCGTACGACCGGACCGCCCCGTTCGCCCAGCCCGGTGCAGGGTCGGGCGGGCAGGACGACGTCGCGACGACGGTCCTCGGCGCGCAGCGTGGCGGCGGAGCCGCGGGGGCCGCTGCCGGTGGTGGCGCCGCCATCGGCGGGGCTGCGGCGGGTGGCGCCGCAGCACGCGGCGCGGGCGGTGCCGGCCGAGCCGGAGCGGACACCGACGAGTCGAAGCGCCGTCGCGGGCCGATCATCGCGGCGGTGGTCGTCGCACTCCTCGTCCTCGCCGGGATCGGTGTCGCGCTGTTCGCCCTGGACCGCGGCGACGAGACGCCGGCGCCGACCGGGACGAGCGAACCGTCCACCCCGACCGACGAGCAGTCCGGCGAGACGGAGCAGCAGCCGAGCGAGCCCGCGGAGGAGCCCAGCGAGCCCGCGCAGGAGCCGAGCCAGGAGCAGCAGCCGAGCGAGCCGGCGCAGGAGCCGAGCCAGCCCGCGGAGGAGCCGAGCCAGCCCGCCGACGATCCGAGCGTCGGACCCCAGCCGGGCGGGCCCGCCTCGAACCCGGTCGAGGCGCCCCAGGGCGGCAACGGCAACGGCAACGGCAACGGTCCCGGCAGCAACAGCGGCAAGGGCAAGGGAGCCGGCACAACGGACACGACGGTCGACACCACGGTCGGTTCCCTGACGGAAGGACCGGCGAAGGGCCCCGGTCGCGGCTGACGGACAGCGTTGACCGCGCGTTCACCCGACGGGAGCACGCTCGGGTCATGTCGATGAGCACACCGTTCGATCCCCAGCAGTCCGGCGCCGACGTCCCCGTGGACGGGAGCGACGAGACCGAGGTCGAGATCGAGGAGGACCGCGGCGCCGACGTCGGCCCCGACTCGGTCGACCCGAGCACCTCGCCGGTCTCCCACGAGGACGAGGACGAGGCGGGCGGCGGCCCCGTCTTCCGCCGACCGCAGGCGGGCGACCGTCTGCACCCCGACGACCTCTGACGCTGACCACCGACGGCTGACACCGGGCTGCCAGCCGCGGGCGGCATGCTCGTGCGCATGTCGTTCGCGAACGCGTGGGACCCGTCGAAGGGTCGCGCCATCCCAGAGGACCAGGTCAGCGAGGACGGGCTCGCGCTCGACGAGGAGACCGCCGCCGAGCTCGGCATCTCGTTCGACGTGGTCGGAGGTGCCTCGTCGGACCCGACCCGGGTATCGCCCGTCGACGTCCACGTGCCGAGCGCCCCGACCGCCGAGTAGCCCCCGCCCGCCGGGGCGGGCGGGGGCCGGTCCCCTCGGCTGCTCCGTCCGCGGTCAGGGGACGGTGTGCCCCGCCGCGGTCAGGACGCGGTACCACTCCTCGCGCGAGAGCTCGACGTCGGACCCGGCGGCCGAGTCCCGCACGCGCTGCGGGTTGGTCGTGCCCAGGACGACCTGGAAGTGCGCGGGGTGCCGGGTGATCCAGGCGACGGCGATGCCCGTCGGGGTGACGCCGTGCGCCGATGCGAGCTCCTCGAGCACGTCGTTCAGCTCGGCGTACTGCTCGCGGTCGCCGAGGAAGACGCCGTCGAAGAAGCCCTTCTGGAACGGGGACCAGGCCTGCAGCGTCACGTCGTTCAGACGCGCGTGGTTGAGGATGTCGTTGTCGCGGTCGATCGACTGGTCGAGTCCGGCCATGTTCGCCGTCAGTCCCTGGGTGATGACGTTGGCGTGGGTGATGCTCAGCTGCACCTGGTTGAAGGCGAGCGGCTGCCGCACCGACTTCTTGAGCAGCTCGACCTGACCGGGGGTGTGGTTCGAGACCCCGAAGTGGTGCACCTTCCCTGCGGCGTGCAGCTCGTCGAACGCCCGGGCGACCTCCTCGGGTTCCACGAGGGCGTCGGGCCGGTGCAGGAGCAGCACGTCCACGTAGTCGGTCCGCAGCGCCTCGAGGGACTCGTGCACGGACTCGATGATGTGGTCGTACGAGAAGTCGAAGTACGCGCCGTGCGGCGTCGGGCGGATGCCGACCTTGGTCTGCAGCTGGATCTCGGCGCGCTCGGACGGCGACAGGGTGACGGCAGAACCGAACCGCTGCTCGCACCCGTGCCAGACGCCGTACACGGCGGCGTGGTCGAACATCGTGACGCCCGCGTCGCGTGATGCGGCGTAGAGCTCGCGGATGTCCTCGTCGCTCATGTCGTTGATCCGCATGAGGCCGACGACGACGTCGGACGCGGTGAGGTCGGTCTGTGGCAACTCCAGTGTCTTCACGCGCTCGATCCTGCCAGCAGCGCACCCGGCGCAGACAGGCCCTGCCGGTGCCCGTCGGGGCGGGTCCGGCAGGGGCGTCCGGCGTGAGCGGGTGACGGACGGGAGGCGCGGTGCCGGACCGGCACCGAGCCTCCCGTCCGGTGCTCAGCGCGTGGGCGACGCGGCCGGGCCGAGCAGACCGAGGAACGCCAGGTCGTCCGCCACCTTGGTGATGAGTGCGTGGTCGAGCGACGGGACGTCCGGCGACCCCAGCGGGCGCACCGCCCGCACGGCCGTCGAGAACGCGTCGGCGGGGATCGCGGACCCGGCGTGCGGGGCCTCCGGAACCGCGAAGGCGTGCAGCAGTGGCAGCACCGAGCGTGCGCGGTCCTCGTCCGGCATCGCCTCGAGCGCCGACCGGAACCGGTCGACCCACTCGGCGTGGTCCTCGACGCGCTCGATCGCGTGCCCGTCCTCGACCAGCCAGTCGACGAAGGTGTCGAGCGAGACGCCGTCGTCGTGCGGGTTGACGACGTTGAACGTCCGGTGGCCGTCGATCACCGACGCGCCGATCGCATCGATCGCCGCGGCGGTGAAGTCGGCGGGCAGACCGTCGTAGTGCGAGCGCTGGACCCGACCGTCCTCGGTCCGCTGCACGAAGGACACGGGCGCCAACCCGGTGGCGAGCACGCTCCAGACCAGGCGGGTGAACACGTCGGGCAGGTTCACCTGGCCGCGCCAACGCGGGTGCGCCAGGACCATGTCGGAGCGGAACACCGCGACCGGGACCCCGTGCTGTTCGTGGGCCTCGCGGAGCAGCACCTCGCTGGCCCACTTGCTCGCGCCGTACCCGTTCGCGTACTCGTCGGCGACCGTCCACTCGGGGATGGTCGTCCGGACGTCCGCCTGCTCGTCGAGTGCTGTGGGGGCACCGGGGGCGACGTCCTCGGTCGCACTCGGACGGGCTCCGCCGGCGACTGCGACGCTCGACACGAAGGTGACAGGGACGCTCCCGGCGGCGATCGCGAGCCGGACGACCTCGGCGGTCCCGACGACGTTCGGCCCGAAGAGCGCGGTGTACGGCAGGACGTGGTTCACCAGGGCGGCGGCGTGCGCGACGAGGTCCACTCGTGCGGCGAGGTCCTCCCACCGCGGTCCCTCGAGGCCGAGCAGGTGCTCGCTGACGTCGCCGGCGAGTACCTCGAGCGACCCCGAGAGCTCGGCGAACCGGTCGGCGAACGCCGGGTCGGCCGCGAACGCGGCGTCCAGTCGACGACGGGCAGCGGCGTCGTCCGACCCACGCACGACGCAGACGAGCGTGCCGCCCACCGGTGCGAGCCGCTCGAGCCAGTCCATCGCGGTGAAGCGGCCGAGGTAGCCGTTCGCGCCGGTGAGCAGGACGGTGCGGGGCCTGTCCGCGGCGGCGCGGGATGCGCGTGCGACGGACTCGGGGACCGTACCGAGCAGGCGGTCGACGCGCAGGTCCGACGCCCGCAGCACCGTCGGGTCGGCGCCGTGCACGCGGGCGACGGTCGGGCGGTCGTCGGCGGCCGAGCGCTCGACGTACGCGGCCACCGCGGCGAGGTCGTTCGTCGGGTCGGTGATGACGCCGACGGGCACCTCGGTCTCGAACACGTCCTCGAGGACCCCGGAGAAGGTCAGGGCCGACAGGGAGTCACCGCCGAGGTCCGAGAACCGGGCGGCCGATGCGGCCTCGGTGCTGACCTCGGCTCCGAGCAGGTCACGGGCGGCACGGACGACGGTGTCGACGGTCGGTTCGTCGCCGACGTGCTCGCGCAGCGTCGCGACGAGCGTGCCGCTCTGCTGCTCGGCGACGGCGTCGTAGAGCGCGGCGAACCGGTCCCCGTAGCGGGCGGTGACCCGGGGACGGAGGAGCTTCCGGGCGTCGGAGAGCATGCCGTTGTCGACCGTGAAGGGGTCCGGCTCGACGACGAGTGCCCGCGGCACCTCGTACGGGGCGAGGTCGTGCGCGCGGGCGGTGCGCTGCAGGGCGGCGAGCAGGTCGCCCTCGGTGGCCTGCGGGTCGGCGGGCACGACGACGGCGACGAGGAACGCGTGCCGGCTGTCCCCGTGCAGGGCGATCTGCCGGACCTCCGGCGTCCCACCGTAGGTCGCCTCGAGGGCCGACACCGCGACGAACTCGCCCTGCGAGAGCTTGATGACGTTGTTCCGGCGGTCGAGGTACTCGTACGTGTCCGGACCGGTCTGCGCCATCACGTCGCCGGTCCGGTAGAACCCGTCCTCGTCGAACACCGCGGCGGTGACGTCCGGGCGACGGAAGTACCCGGGGATCACCGCGGTGCTCCGCACGAGCAACTCGCCGCGCGGGTGCGGTCGGTCGGTGGTGCGGTACCCGAGCTCGGGGACGTCGACGATCTTGTGCTCGGTGACCGGCGGCTGCTGCACCACGCCGTCGCGCAGGATGCTGCCCGCCTCGGTCGAGCCGTACAGGTCGTGCAGTGGGACGCCGAGGCACTCCTCGAGGTACGTGCGGAGCTCGGGCGTGAGCGGTGCGCTGGCGCAGACGGCCTGCCCGACGCGGCCGCCGAAGGCACGCGTCCGGAGGTCGTCCTGCACCTGTGCACGCACGGCCGCTGCGTCGGTGGCGCCGGCCGTTCCCCCGGCTCCCGCCGCTCCGACGGCTCCCGCCGCGAGCCGGCGCTGCTCCTCGCGGGCACCCTCCTGGCGGACCATCTCGGCGATCCGCGGGACGAGGACGAGCTCGGTCGGCGCGTAGACCCGGAGGTCCTCGAACAGGGCCGACAGGTCGGTCGAGGTCGCCAGTGCCACGGTCCCGCCGCGGCCGAGCGTGGCGAGCAGCGCCGCGCGACCGGTCAGGTGGCTGAGCGGCAGGTAGGCGTACCCGACGGTCACGGCGTCCGGGTGGTCCGGTGGCAGTGCGTGCCAGAGCCGCTCGACCATCGACCGCGTGTACATCGCACCCTTCGGGGTCCCGGTGCTGCCCGAGGTGTAGAGCAGCAGGGCGAGCGGGTCCTCGTCGGGCGCCGGTCGCCACGGGATCGGCTGCGGCAGGTCGCGGCCGCGGGCCACGAGGTCGGCGAGCGTCGGCAGCGCTGCCGCGTCGTCCGTGTCGAGCACGAGGGTGCGGACCTCGGCGGCGGCCGCGTCGGTGACCGCCCGGGCGGTCGCGGCCTGGTCGGCGGTGACGCCCAGCCACACCGGCGTCGTCTCGTCGACGATCGCGCGGAGCTGCTCGACGGGCGCGCTGGACTGCAGCGGCACGCTCACCGCGCCGAGCACCGAGCACGCGAGCTCGAGCGTCACGACGTCGGCGCTCGGCGGACCGAGCACCGCGATCCGGTCGCCCGGCGACACGGTCTCGCCGAGCACCGCCGCGAGTGCCCGCGCACGGTCCTGGAGTTCCCGGAAGCTCGTGTCGGTGACGGCCTCGCCGTCCCGCTGTCGGAGCGCCGGTCGGTCGGCGTACCGGTCGAACACCGCCTCGACGGAGGTGTCCTCGTCCTGCTGCACCATGGTGGTTCCTTTCTCGTTCGTCCGACGCGCCCCCGCGCGCCGCGTCTCAGCGCGCGGCGAGCACGATGCCCGCCCGCGCCGTCCCCCGGTCCACTGCCCACCGCCCGGTCGCCGTGAAGGCCGTCCCGCGACGTGCCCGGGCCGTGAAGCTCCCGTCCTGGCGCAGTTCGACGTGGGCGCCGTCGATGCCGAACCAGCCGTCGTGCGCCGACGAGCGGGCCTTCGCGACGGCCTCGGCCGCGGCGAGCAGGACGCTGTCCGGACTCTCAACCCCGGATCGCCGGAGCGCGGCGAGACCCTGTGCGACACGGACGTCCGAGACGTCCGCGATGCGCTGGAGCACCCCCGACGGCAGGGGTCGAGCCGGGGTGGCGTCGATGCCGATGCCGGCGTGCTCGTCGCGCCGGGCGACCGCGCAGGCACGCACACCGTGGCAGTGGGTGATCGTGCCGACGACGCCGTCGGGCCACCGGGGGGCGCCGTTCCGGCTCGTGGGCAGCGAGGTCACGGGGGCGCCGATCGCCGTCAGGGCGCGGCGGGCGAGCACGCGGCCGGTCCGGAACTCGGCGCGGCGTGCCGGGACGGCGTGGGCGACGGCCGCGCGTTCCTCGTCGGTGAGTGTGCCGCTCAGGTCGTGGTCGACGGCGGCGACGATCACCGAGGCAGGGAGCAGCCCCGCCAGTCCGTCCCGCCTCGAAGTTGCATATTGCAATCACACGCCGGGAAGCTCCGAGTCCCCCGAACGGGGCACGCGGCGAAGGGAGTTGACCGGCGTCGTTGCCAGCATCGCTACCGTGCCCGTCCGGAGCCGGGCCCGTCCGGGTCCGCGATCTGCTCCTGCACGGAGGCAACCCGGCGAAGTGGTCCGAAGTTGCTGACTGCACTGTGGTCTCGCGTAGGGTGGTCCGTGTTCTGCACGAGGGGGATTCTTGAGCACCACGACGACCGGGGCGTCTGCCCACCAGATCATCACCGCAGCGCTTCGCGGGGTGGATCAGTACGAGGAGCAGAGACTGCTCGATCCCCGGGGCTACTCGCGCTGGGTCGAGAGCCGCTCGCCCGACGAGTTCGGTCTCAACCGCGACCAACTGAGCCTGTCGACCCGGTTCCCCGCGGACGAGGAGACGTTCGTCGACGACGCGCTGGCGGCGCTCCGACGAGCCGGTCTCGTGGCTGCCGTCGACTACCCGAAGTCTGCGTTCGAGGACTTCCGGTCACGAGTGGACAGCGGCTGGGACCACGGGGGCCGCACGACGTACATCTTTCCGGAGGAAGCGCGACTGCTCTACGCCCTCGCGCACATCGTCGGCGGTCGACACTGGTTGTTCGGCGGCAGCTACTACGGCTACTGGGCCATCTGGGCTGCGCCGGGTGTCGCTGCCCACGGAGGGTCGCTGACGCTCGTCGACATCGACGAGGACGTCACCGCCCTCGCCGCGTCGAACTTCGCCGAGCTGGTACCGTCGGCCGACGTCCGGTTCTCGAGCGCGGACGCCACGGAACCGCTCGCTGCCGACGAGAGTGTGGACGTCTTCGTGCTCGACGCCGAGGGGCCGAAGGACCACCCCGATCCCGAACTCCGTGACAAGGCCATCTACGCGCCGATCATGCGCGCGAACACCCCCGTCCTGCGTCCCGGTGGTCTGCTCGTGGCGCACAACATGCTCCTGGACGACCACAGCGACTGCGCCTACTTCGCGGAGAAGGTCGCCCACAACCGTCGGCAGTACGCCGACTTCGAAGCGCACCTGACGGACGCCTACGACACCCGGTTGCACATCGAGAGTTCCGAGGGCGTGGGCGTCTACCGACGCGCAGGACACTGACGTGTGCGGCACCGTCGGCCTCTTCGCCGATTGCCCCCTGGCGCAGACCTGCGCCATCAGCCAGCTGGCCAGAGCAGGTTCGGCCGCGGACCCTGCACCCGAGCCGTTCCGGTCTCCGTTCGAGCCGTGGTACGAGCGCAGCGCGGTCAGGGGTGCTCCTCGTCGCGTGCTCGCACCGGTCGACCGGACGCAGGCGATGTTCTCTCCCGACCTGGTGCCCCTCCTGCAGGACGAGCGCGTCCGTGCGCGCGGGGAGGACGTCGTCCGCAGGGCGACGATCCACCAGGCACTGCGCTACCTCGAGTTCACGTCGGTCCTCGAAGCGCGGGTGGTGAACGACGTGGTGCGCGACATCATGTTCCTCGAAGCGGGCGTTGCGCTGCCGCAGACGATGGTCCGCGATGCCCACCGGATCTACACGGACGAGGCGTACCACGCGCAGTTCAGCTTCGAGCTGGCCGCGCAGATCTCCGAGCTGACCGGAGTCCAGCACGACCGCTCAGTGGTGCCGTACTTCATCCGACGGCTCCGACGGATCAAGACGGGGTTGGAACCGTCGCTGCACCGGCTCGTCGACCACTTGTTCGTCTTCGTGTCCGAGACCCTCATCACCGGATCGTTGAGCGCAGCGGCCCAGGACCCACGCGTGGCGCTCGCGGTCCGCGAGACGATGCGGGACCACGCGCGTGACGAGGGCAGGCACCACTCCTACTTCGCCGCGTACTTCGCGCGCCTCTGGGCGGCGCTCCCGGCCGAGGTGCGAGTGCAGATCGGCCCGGTGGTCCCCGACCTGATCGACGCGTTCCTGGCGCCGGACGTGACCCTTGCCAGCGTCGAGCTCGCGTCGTACGGCTTCGACGTCGACGAGGCGGACGACATCATCGCGGGGGTCGTGCGACGAGCGCACGGGGGAGCGGGCCGAACGCGGATGGCCGCTCGGACGCTGCAGTACCTCCGCGAGGCAGGTGCGGACGAGATCGACTCCGCGACGACCGCCCGGTACGAGGAAATGGGGATGGGACGATCATGACACTGCACATCCGGCCGACCGAGGAGGGCGACCTTCCCGCCCTCACCGCCATCTACAACCATGCCGTCGAGCAGACGCTCACGACGCTCGACACCGACCCGAAGTCGCTCGAGCAGATGGCTCGGTGGTTGGCGGACCACGACGGGGAGCGCTACTGCGCCGTGACGGCAGTCGACGACGGAGCGATAGTCGGGTACGCCTCGCTCTCGCCGTTCGCCCCGAGGGGCGGCTACCTCGCGAGTGCCGAGGTCTCGACCTACGTCGCACCTGAGGCGCAGGGCAGGGGGGTCGGCGCCCGGCTGACTCGCTTCGTCACCGACGAGGCCGTCCGACGCGGCTTCACGACCGTGCTCGGGATGCTCACCGCGAACAACCATGCCTCCCAGCGCATGATCGAACGGATCGGCTACGAGCCCTCCGGCGCTTGGAGCGCGATCGGGGTGAAGCACGGCGTGCTGATCGACATGCTCATGTTCCAGTACCGGATCCCCCAGAACGAAGCGGGGTTCGAGCGCCTGTGACCGTCCGGTGGCAGCCGCTCGACGGTGATCCTCACCTGCCGATCGCCTATCGGGAGGTCTGGGGGCCGAGAACGCTCCCCGGTGTGGTCGTGCTCGATCCCGAGGACGCTGCGCTCCTCCACGAGGCCGTCCCGGAGGTCCTCGACGCGCTGCTCGCTCTGCCGGAGGAGCTGATGGGCGGTGACGTCCGACGGTACGCGACCGCGCTCGGTCTCCGCGGAGCACGACGTGACTTCCTCGTCGCCGTGGGCGACATGCCGAGGGAACGGTACGGCCGAGCAGATCTCTACGCCACCGACGACGGGTGGAAGCTCCTCGAGTTCAACGTGGCCAGCGACCTCGGCGGACTCGACCGGAGCATCGCCTCGACGGCCGCGGGCGAGCTGTGCACGGCGCTCCGTCCGGAGGCGATCGACACCCTGTCGCTCGTGGCCGAGGCGCTCCGGCGGCGTTCCGCGGCGATCGGCAGGACCATGTCCAGCATCGCGATCGTCGTGGGGAGTGACTGTTCGCCGAGCATCGAGCGCATGCTGCACTCACTGCGAGCGGGGCTGGTCGAGGCGAGCGGGGTCCGTGTCGAGGTGCTCCCGCTCACCGCGCTCTCCGTCATCGGGGGCCAGGTCTCCGGAATCGACGGGCCGATCGACGTCGTCCTGCGGTACTTCACCGTCGAGCATGCGCTCTCCCCGGTCGACGGCGAGATCGTCCGGACGCTGGTGCAGGGAGCACGGGAGGGGCGACACGTCCTCTGGAGCTCGCCCAACAGCTCGCTGTTCTCCAACAAGGCTGCCTTGAGCGTGCTCTCCCGTGCGCTCGACTCGGGACGCTCGACCCTGCGTGACGCTGCGCGCCACCTCCTCGTGCCGAGCCATCCGGTCGCCGGTGCACCGTCCGGGCCCGACGGTTTCGGAGACGGGGACTGGATCCTCAAGGAAGCGACCGCAGCGGCCGGCGGAGGAACGGTCTGCTCGTGGGAGGTCGATGCACCGACGTGGGCGGCGGCCCTCGCCGACGCGGACGGGTCTGCGGTCGTGCAGCGTCGCGTCACCCCGCGGGCGGTGGACGTCTGCGGGATCGCGTACAACGTCGTCATCGGCATGTTCGTGGTCGACGGCGTCCCTGCGGGTTTCGATGCGCGCTGCGCCCCAGCCGGTTCCGGGGACGTCGTGGGTTGGGCGTCGAACGAGCGCACGCGGGTCGCGCCGGTCATCGTCAGGGGTGGCTCGTGAGCCGGTGGCGGACGGCGGAGGACCGGCCGCTGTTCGTGTACGGGTCCCTGCAGTTCCCCTCGGTCCACGGCATGGTCCTCGGACGCGCTCCGTCGTTCGAGGACCACGAGTTGCGCGGGTGGGCAGCCGTGCGTCTTGAGGGACGAGCGTTCCCTGCGCTGCTGCCTTCGCCGACGCACACGACGGGAGGTCGCCTGTTCGTCGACCTCACCCCGCACGATCGCGCCGTCCTCGACTCGTTCGAGGGTCCGTTCTACGACCTCGCCATCGTGCGGCTGTCCGACGGGACCGAGGCAGCGACGTACGTCGCGAACGAACAGGCCCCGTTGCTCCTGGAGGACGGCGCGACCACAGCGTGGTCGGCCGAGGTGTTCCGGCGCGACGGGCTCCGAGACTACGAGGCGCGGCTGCGTGTCTGGCTCTCCCGCGCGGACGACTCGGCATGATGACGAGCCATCTCGTCCGCGAGGGCGCGGTTCTGGTACGGTCCGTCGGCACGGAGCTGTTCGATGACGTTCGTGACGACGTCACCCGGCTTGTTTTGGCTGAACTTCACGCGCGCGTCTGAACGATCGACCCGGAGTCGGAACCCGACGGTGCCGGTCGCCGCCCGCCGAGCCAGCGACGGATCGATCGCGAGGCTCCGCGGTTCGTCGACGTGCTGTTCGAACGTGTCGACGAGGAGCTCGAGCGCCCGGTAGTTCTCGTCTTCGTCGAGCACCTCGGGGACACCCCAGAGGTGTGCCGTGGCGTGGTTCCAGGTCGGCACGAAGGCGCCGGCCGGGTACCAGCTCGGGGACACGTAGCCGTGGGGTCCCTGCACGACGACGAGCACCTCGCCCTCGCCGAGACGAAGCGAGACCTCGTCCGGACGCCCCACGTGGCCGAGCAGGACGATGCCGTCCTGCTCTCGTTCGTCGAGCAGGATCGGGTAGTGGCTCGCCACGAGACCGGCATCGGTGTGCGCGATGATGGTCGCCCAGGGGTTGCGGCGGATCAGGCGGCGGATCTCGTCGGACGAGTCCTCGATGAAGTGGGGGGTGTGACGCACGGTTCATGCCTCCGTTGTGTCGAGCAGGACGGTGAGCGCGCTCTCCGCAGCGCGGGCGGCACGGTCGGCTTCTGCGGGTGTGGGAGCAGCGAACTGGACGAGACCGACGACCTGGACGTTGCTCGTGGGTTCGGCCATGGCCGCGCCGGGCGACAGGTACTCCTCGAAACGGACGAAGCCCGGGCGCCGTCCGACGTCGTCGAGGCCCTTCGTACCGGCGTACCGGCCCGCCGAGCGCGGCACGAGGTACCGTGAGGCGGCGCCTGCTGCTCGGCTGGGCGTGAGGTCCGTCGGCAGTCCCGCGTGCAGTCGCATGGTCTGGAGCTGGAGGTCGATGCCCGTCGCGTGCTCGACCAGGTCCCCGATCGCGGCACCGGCCATGCGTGCGTTCACCTCGACGAGTACCGCACCCCGAGCGGTCACGCAGACCTCGACGTGGGACGGCCCGAAGTCGAACCCGATGGCGTCGAGCGCTGCGTTCGCCACCGCGATGCACTCATCGGTGATCCGCGGCGGGAGCAGTGACGGGAAGGTCTCACCGTTCTCGATGAAGTACGGGTGACCGGTGCTCCCCTTGTCGGTGACTCCGATCGTGTGCCGGTGACCCGAGCCGTCGTCGAAGGACTCGACGCTGACCTCGATGCCAGCGAGGTACTCCTCGGCGAGCGCACCACGAGCGCGCCGTTGCCCGCGCATGTCGGTTCCCGATCCCATCAGTGCAGTCAGGTGTGCCTCGGCCTCGGCCTCGGTGGCGCACAGGCGCACGCCGATGCTCGCAGCCTCCGAGACGGGTTTCAGCACGAGTGGCCACCCGAGCGTCGCGCCCACCCGAGCGAGGGAGGACGGGTCGTCCACGTACTCGGCACCGGGTACCGGGACACCCTGTTGCCGACAGTGCTCGATGGTCAGTCGCTTGTCCCGGGCGCGGTCGGCTGCCTGTACGTCGAGTCCGCGGACCCCGAGCCGAGCCGCGATCCGTGCCGCGGTCGGGACGAAGTAGTCGATGGCCGAGAACACGCCAATCACCGTGCGCCCGGCCCAGGCGGTCGCGACGGTCTCGATGCAGTGCTCCTGGTCGGCGGTGTCCACCGTGAGGACGTCGTCGACGACGGCGTCGAAGACTGCCACGTCGTCGGCGGTCCGCCGGTACAGAGCAGGGTCCCGACAGACGAGCTGTGTCGAGAACCCGAGCGCCTTCGCGTTCCGGAGCGGCTTCATGCCGAACGACCCCCGGCCGGACTCGACGAACAGGATCGTGCCCGTGTGCATCAGTCGGAACCCCCGTTTCACTGCGTCCCGTCCCGGACGGCACCGCTGCTACCGTGAAGCCGGGGGAGGAGATTCCACGATGATACGGATCTACGAGAGCGCTGACCAACTCGATGCCTCGGCATGGGACTCGATGGCAGGGGATGTCGATGTCGCTCTGTCCCACGCCGGGCTCCGCTTGGCCGAGCAGACGGCCGGTGTCGAGATGCGGTACGTCATCGCGACGGCCGACGACGGTTCGTGGTCCGGCGGGTTGCCCGTCGCGCTCGCGACGTCTGCGTCGCGCTGGGTGCTCGGACGGCCCGACGCGCTGCTCGAACGGGCACGACGGGAAGGTGAGCCCGGAGCGGGAGCGGTACTCGAGCGGTTCGGCGGATCGCCCGAGGCCGTGATGCCCTCGCTCCTGGTCGGGGGCCGGCACATGGGCAACAGCGGGATCCTGCTCGCCGAAGATGCTCCTGCGGAGACGGCAGCGGCGCTGCTGGCTGCCGCCGACGAGCTCGCCGCCGCGTTCGGAGCGCGGTCATCGAGCGCGGTGTTCGTCGGTGACGGGGACGGTCCGCTCATCGGCGCGCTGGAAGCTGCGGGCTACGCGCCGTTCGGCGAGAACCGGTACAGCAGCATGACGCTCCCGTCCGGTGGCTTCGACGGCTGGCTCGCGACGTTCGCGAAGAAGAAGCGATGGAAGATCCGCGACGAGCGTCGTCGGATCGCGTCTGCCGGGTTCCGGTCGAGGCTGGTCCCGCTCGCGGAGGCCGATCTCGGTCGACTGGCGCACCTCGAGACGCAGCTCTTGCGGAAGTACGGGCACGAATGGAAGCCGGAACACTCGGTTCCGACCTTCGAACGGGTGGCGGCCGTCTTCGGCAGCGACGCGCACGTGTCGATCGTCGAACGCGGCAGCGAGGTGGCCGGGTTCGTCATCCTGTTGCGTCTGGGCTCGAGGTGGAGTGCTCGACAGGTCGGCTTCGACTACGAGGCCCAGGGCGACCTCCCCTTGTACTTCGAGACGCTCTTCTACGCTCCCGTCGACTCGGCTCACCCCCTCGGCATCGGGCGGATCGACTACGGCCTCGGGAGTGAGGACGCGAAGGTGTCACGCGGTTGCGTCGCCGTGACGCAGCGCACGTGGGTGAAGGGTCAGCCGACGTGACACGCCAGCTGCCGTCACCACGCCTGGCCACCTTCGCTGTCGCGGGCACGATCAAAGCCGCCGGGACGGGCTTCTACTACCCGTTCTCGCTCCTGTTCTTCGCGACCGTGCTCGACACCACCTACTCGGAGATCGGGGCGGTCCTGACGATCGCCGGCCTCGTGGCGCTCCCACTCCTGCCCGCGGTCGGACGGGTCGTCGACCGCACGGGCGGGAGGGTCGCCCTCGTCACGTCCCTGCTCCTCCGAGCCGCGACGTTCGTCGTGCTCGTGGTCGCGCCGAGCTTCGCGGTCTTCATCGGGGTGGCCGTGATCAATGCGCTCGCCGCTCGCGTCGACGCGGTCGCGACACAGCTGCTCTGCGCCGAGCTACCGGAGGACGGTGGCGCCTTCCCTCGGTGGCTCGCCGTGTACCGCTCGACGTTCAACCTCGGGTTCGGGCTCGGGACGATCGCCGCGGGCCTGCTCCTCTCGGTGGACAGAGGGGTCGTGGGCAACATCGGGTTCGTCGTCGCCGCCGGTTTCTCGGTCGCGGCCGTCATGTACGCGTTCCTCAGGCCAGTCCGGGACGCTCCGGATCCGGCCCCGTCATCCGAGGGCGACCCACCGGAGGGATCGCGGCGCACGCTCGACCGGCGGTACGTCGTCCTGACGGTCGTCTCCAGTGTGACCTCCGCCGCAGGACTGTTCATCGAGTCCGCAACAGCGCCGTACCTCCTCGCGCACACATCGGCTCCCGCATGGCTCGCCGGTGTGCTGATCGCCCTGAACACCGTGCTCCTCGCCACACTGTTCGTGCCGATGGAAGCCGCCATCAGTCGTCGACGGCAGATCCGGATGCTGCGGCTCTCGTGCGTGCTCATCGTCCTGGGGTTCGTCGCACTGCCCGCCGTCGGTACCGGTGCCGCCCTTCCGGTGTGGGTGGTCGTCACGATCCTCGTCCTCGGGTTCATCGTCTACTCGGCGGGCGAGCTCGTGTCCACGCAGGTGCTCGGGGTGCTGCTCACAGCGCTCCCCGCCCCGGCTCGGCGCGGGTCCGCCCTCAGCTTCGGCCAGCTCGTCAGCGGAGCGGTCGCCGCAGTGGTGCCGTGGGTCGTCGGACTCGTCCTCGACGCGAACACCATCGCATTGTGGACGGTGGTGCTCGTGCCGATGATCGCGACGATCGCAGTCACGTACGTGCAGACCTTGCGAACGACGCTCGACGAGCCGGTCGACCTGATCATCGCACCGCCGCGACGAGCGTCGATCTGACGCGGGTAGCCGCGGAGTGAGCACGCCGACCGGGGTCCACGACGTGTTCGGCAGTTAGTTCTTCCCTCCGGTCTCTCCCGAGTCGCCCAGGGGCGCCGGAGTGCCCGTGCGTCGTTCAGGCGGGCAGCACGGCGACGACGGCCGAGCGGTCGCCCCACGTCGCGGTGAGGGTCTCGCCGTCCGGCACGGGGAGGCCGATCACCCGCAGCACCACGAGGTCGCCGTGACCGGTGCGCACCGTCGTCTCGGCACCGTCGGTCCTGGCGTCGACCGTGGTCACCGTGGGGGAGTCGGGCGCCGAGCCACTGCCCGTGGCCGTGCCCTCCTTGTCGAACCGTCCGGAGCCGTCCGCGCGCTCGAGTTCCGCCTCGTGACCGCCGGTGGCGATCGCGCGGCGCAGGACGTCGGCGTAGACCGGGTCACCCACCGCGTCGTACACCCAGCGTCGTCCGAGCACGGAGTGGTCCATCTCGGTGACGAGGTGCGCGTGGGCACCGTCGAGCGGGGCCCCGCGGTACGTCAGCGGCGTGTGCAGGAGCCGGCCCTCGGGCGTCCGCACGATGATCTCCTCGACGCCGACCTCGCCCTCGGGGTCGTCGAAGCGGAAGCGGGTGACGACCTCGACCGGGGCACCGGCGGTGAGCCCGCTCCACGGCTGCGCGGGCAGCCAGGCGGCGAGGGCCTCGGCCTTGGACGGTCGGAGTGCTGCGCGGTGGATGACGGCCATGCACCGACGCTACCGAGCAGACCTCGACTCCTGCCGCGGGCCCGCCGCTCGGAGGGCAGTGCACCGGGGGGTCAGTGCACGGAGAAGCCGCCGTCGACCGCGATCGACTGGCCGGTGACGTACGCGGAGCCCGGTCCGGCCAGGAACACCGCCGCGGCGGCGAAGTCCGACGGTTCGCCGTTCCGCCCGACCAGCGTCCGCGCGGCGAGCGCGGCGACCCGCTCGGGGTCGGACGACAGTCGTCGGTTGAGGGCGGTCTGCACGAAGCCGGGGACCAGGACGTTCGACGTGACCCCGCTGCCCGACCAGGCCTCCGCCTGGGAGCGGGCCAGTGCCTCCAGGCCGGCCTTCGACACCCCGTAGGCGCCGCTCGCGGCGAAGGGGCGGTGCGCCTGCTGCGAGCTGATCCCGATGATGCGGCCGTACCCGCGCGCGGCCATGCCGGGCGCGAGCCGCTGGCCGAGGACGAAGGGCGCGTCGAGGTTGACGGCCATCGTCGCGTCCCACGTGGTCTCGTCGAGGTCCGGCATCGGCGGCCGCAGGTTGATGCCGGCCGAGTTGACGAGGACGTCCACCTCGCCGACGGCGTCCGCGAGCGCGTGGGCGCCCGCCCGGGTCGACAGGTCGGCGACGACGCCCGTGGCCGACCCACCGCGGTCGGCGATCGTCGCGACGGTCTCGTCGATCGCGTCCCGCGTGCGCGCCGCGACCAGCACGTGGGCACCCGCGTCTGCGAGGGCGAGCGCGATCGCCCGACCGATGCCGGAGCTGCCCCCAGTGACCAGTGCGCGGCGGCCGTCCAGGCCGAAGAGCTGCTCCAGTGCCATCCGACCAGGCTACCGACGCCCGTACGCTGGGTCGGTGCGCGACGACCTGCTCCCCGTGCTCGCCTGCCCCGTCTGCGCCGAGCCCCTCGCCCGTGTCCACGGCGGACAGGTCGGGTGCGCGACCGGCCACCGCTTCGACGAGGCGAAGCAGGGGCACCTCACGTTGCTGCCCGCGAAGCGCCGCGCCCTGACCGCGGACACCCCGGAGATGGTCGACGCGCGGATCCGGTTCCTCGGCCGCGGGCACTACGCGCCGGTCGAGCGGGCGCTCGCCGCGCTGGTGGCTGCCACGGAGGCGCCGGGCGTCGTCCTCGACGTCGGCGCCGGACCCGGCACCTACCTGGCGCACGCGCTGGACGCGGACGGGCCGGACGGGAGGCCCGGGCCGGCACCCGCGGGACCCGTCTCCGCCCGCCTCGGGGTGGCGCTGGACCTGTCCGCGGTCGCGATCCGACGAGCGGCCCGCGTGCACCCGCGGGCGGGAGCGGTCGTCGGCGACGTGACCGAGCGCCTCCCGGTCGTCGACGACACGGCGGCCGTGGTGCTCGACGTCTTCGCCCCGCGCAACCAGCGGGAGTACGCCCGGGTGCTGCACCCGGACGGCGTGCTCGCCGTGGTGACCCCGCGGACCGGGCACCTGGCCGAGCTGGCGGAGGCGACCATCGCGGTCGACCCCGAGAAGGAGCGGCGGCTGCGGGATTCGCTCGAGCCGACGTTCGCGCTGCGGGGGTCCGAGGACCTGACGTGGACGATGGACCTGTCCGCGGAGGACGTCCACGACGTGGTGCACATGGGGCCGAGTCACCACCACGTCGATCCGCACCGGGTGTTCGCACCGACGACCGTGACGGCGGCCGTGACGGTCAGCACGTGGACGGTCGCCGGACCGCCCACGCGCTGACGGCTCAGGCCTGCGGCGCTGCCACGTCGAGCTGCCACACCACGCCGAACCGGTCGCGGAGCTGCCCGGCGAGCGGTGCCCACGGGGTCGGAGCGAGCGGCTGGCGCACCTCGGCGCCCTCGGACAGCGCCTCCCAGTAGCGGGTGACCTCGTCCGCGTCGTCGCCGTGCACGAAGACGTAGAAGGCGTTCGTGCCCTGGTCGTACGGCTGATCCGGCCAGACGTCGAACGCCATGATCCGGAAGCCGGCGTCGGTCGTGACCTGACCGAACACGATCCGGTCCGCCCAGGCGGGGTCCTGCGACGCGCCCATCTGGCCGTAGGTGGCTGCGGCGACGGTGCCGCCGAAGACCGTCGCGTAGTGGTCCAGTGCCTCGCGGGCCTGTCCGTCGAAGTTGATGTGGGTCGTGGTCTCGATGCTCATGGGTCGAGTGTCGACGGTGTTGCGGTCAGATCGTGGCCGCTTCTCCGACGAGGATGGACCTCGTGTCCGGACCGTCCTCGCGCATGCTCGCGCTGCTCTCGCTGCTGCAGGTGCACCGGGAGTGGACGGGCGACGAGCTCGCCGGTCGGCTGACCGTCAGCCCCAGGACGCTCCGCCGCGACGTCGACCGGCTCCGCGAGCTCGGCTACCGCATCGACTCCGTCCGGGGCCCGGCGGGCGGCTACCGGCTCGCTGCCGGGTCGGACCTGCCGCCGCTGCTGTTCGACGACGAGCAGGCGGTGGCGATCGCCCTGGCGCTCGCGGTCGCTCCGGCGTCCGGTGCGGACATCGCCGAGTCGGCCGTCCGCGCGCTGGCCACCGTCCGGCAGGTGATGCCCGACCGGCTCCGGCAGCGCGTCGACCTGGTGGACGCGGTCGTGGGGTCGTCCGGCCCGCGGGTCGACCCGGACGTGCTGGTGGCGGTCAGCGAGGCGGTGCACCGGCACGAGGTGCTCCGCTTCGGGTACGGCGCGGACGATCGTCCCCGCAAGGTCGAGCCGCACGCGGTGGTCGCCCGGCACGGCCGGTGGTACCTGCTCGCGTGGGACCCCGAGCACGAGGACTGGCGCACCTACCGCGTCGACCGGATCGCGCCGAGGATGCGGACGCGACTCCCGTTCGCGCCGCGGGCGGTGCCGGGCGGGGACGCGGCAGCCTTCGTGGCGGCCCGGTTCAAGGGAGCTGACCGCGACGACGTGTGGCCGTGCAGCGGCTCGGTCCTGCTCAGCGCTCCCGACGCCGCGCGGGTCGCGCCCTTCCTGCCCGAGGACGCCGTGCTCGAGGATCCCGTCGACGACCGCCGACGGCTGACGCTCGGGTCCTGGTCGTGGGACGGGCTCGCCGGGGTGGTCGCCGGACTGACGGTGCCGTTCGTGGTCGAGGGGCCGGAGGAACTGCGGGCCGCCGTCCGCCGATCGGCGGAGCGGTTGCGCGAGGCCGTGCGTTAGGGCGGTGCATGCGTCCGTCAGGACGGCGTGAGGATTCCGTGAGGACCGGCCTGGAGGCACGGTGCCGGAACCAGCATCGGTTGCGCACCACACGTGGTGTGGTCCGCGCCACCCGGCGTCGGACCCGCAGCAACCAACGGAGTCCTTCGTGTTCGACGTCTTCGTCGTCGCCGGTGTCCTCGCCGTGTTCGGTGTCGTGGCACTCATCGCCAAGGGGGTGGAGCGGCTGTGATCGTCGTCACCATCGCCGCCGCCGTCCTCGGCATCGCCTCGGTCGTCTACCTCGTGTGGGCGCTCGTGCACCCGGAGCGGTTCTGATGAGCGCTGCCGACACCTGGGCCGGTATCGCCCAGGTCGCCACCCTCGTCCTGCTCCTGGTGGTCGCGTACCGCCCGGTCGGTGACTGGATGGCGCGTGTCTACACGCCCACGGGGCACGCCCGCATCGAGCGCGGGGTGTACCGCGTCATCGGGGTCGACCCGGACGCCGAGCAGTCCTGGCCCGCGTACCTGCGCGGCGTGCTGCTCTTCAGCGCTGTCGGGCTCCTGCTCGTCTACCTGCTGCAGCGCATCCAGGTCGTGCTGCCCGGAGACCTCGGACTCCCGAACGTCGGCCCGGCGCTCGCGTTCAACACCGCGGCGTCCTTCGTCGCGAACACCAACTGGCAGTCCTACTCGCCCGAGGCCACCGTCGGGTACTCCGTGCAGATGGCGGGCCTGGCGGTGCAGAACTTCCTGTCCGCCGCGGTCGGTCTCGCGGTCGCGGTCGCCCTGGTGCGCGGCTTCGCCCGTCGGAAGAGCGGCACGCTCGGCAACGTCTGGGTCGACGTCGTGCGCGGCACCGGTCGCCTGCTGCTCCCCGGCGCGTTCGTCTTCGCGATCGTCCTGGTCGCCGGCGGCGTCGTGCAGTCGTGGGGCACCGGGACGGACGTCACGACCCTCGTGGGCGGCTCGCAGCACATCCCCGACGGCTTCGTCGCGTCGCAGGAGGCGATCAAGGAACTCGGCACGAACGGCGGCGGCTACTTCAACGCGAACTCGTCCCACCCGTTCGAGAACCCGCAGGCGTGGACGAACCTGGTCGAGGTCTTCCTCATGCTGGTCATCCCGTTCTCACTGCCCCGCACCTTCGGGCGCCTCGTCGGTGACGACCGCCAGGGGTACGCGATCCTCGCCGTGATGGGCGCGATCTTCCTCGTGTCGCTCTCGGTGATGTCCATCGCCGAGCTCGCCGGTGGCGGCAGCGCCACGCAGGCCGCCGGTGCGGCGATGGAGGGCAAGGAGATGCGCTTCGGCGTCCTCGGCACCACGCTCTTCGGCACGACCTCGACCGCCACGTCGACCGGTGCGGTGAACGGCATGTTCGACAGCTTCACGCCGATCGGCGGGATGATGGCGCTCCTCAACATGATGCTGGGCGAGATCAGCCCGGGCGGCGTCGGCTCCGGCCTGTACGGCATGCTCGTGCTCGCGGTCATCACGGTGTTCATCGGCGGGCTGCTCGTCGGTCGTACGCCGGAGTACCTCGGCAAGAAGATCCGCGCCCGCGAGATGACCTTCGCCGCGCTGTACATCCTCGTCACGCCGACCCTGGTGCTGCTCGGCACCGGTCTGTCGCTCGTGATCCCGGGCGTCCGCGAGCAGGTCCTCGGCACGAGCATCTTCAACCCGGGCAACCACGGGCTCTCCGAACTGCTCTACGCCTTCACCTCGGGTGCGAACAACAACGGTTCGGCGTTCGGCGGCCTGACCGCGAACACGACCTGGATGAACTCGGCGCTCGGCGTGGTGATGCTGCTCGGCCGGTTCGTGCCGATCGCGCTCGTCCTCGCGCTCGCCGGGTCGCTCGCGGCGCAGGACAAGGTGCCCGCGACCGTCGGGACGCTGCCGACCCACCGGCCGCTGTTCGTCGGCCTGCTCGGGGGCGTGGCCGTGATCGTCACCGCCCTCACCTACTTCCCGGTCCTCGCCCTCGGCCCGCTCGCCGAGGCCCTCTCCTGATGGGAACCGAACCCGTGTCCACCCCGACCTCCCAGTCCACCGTGACCACCGAGACGGGGGCGAGCCGTGCCTCCCGTCCGGTGAGCCGGTCGTCCGCCTTCGGACCGCGGCAGCTCGCCGCCGGTCTGCCCGGCGCGTTCCGCAAGCTCGATCCGCGCCTGATGTCGCGGAACCCCGTGATGTTCATCGTCGAGGTCGGGGCGGCGCTCACGACCGTCACGGCGTTCGTCGAGCCGTCGGTCTTCACCGCCGCGATCGCGGTGTGGCTCTGGCTCACCGTCGTGTTCGCCAACCTGGCCGAGGCCGTCGCCGAGGGCCGGGGCAAGGCCCAGGCCGACACCCTGCGCAAGACGCGGTCGACGACCAGCGCGCGCCGCGTGCTCCGCTGGGACGCATCCGACCCTGCCGCACTCGGCAACGACACCGAGGACATCGCCTCGGTCGACCTCGCCAAAGGCGACGTCGTGGTCGTCGTCGCCGGCGAGGTGATCCCCGGTGACGGCGACGTCGTCGAGGGCATCGCCAGCGTCGACGAGTCGGCGGTCACCGGTGAGTCGGCGCCCGTCATCCGCGAGTCCGGTGGTGACCGCAGCGCCGTCACCGGTGGCACCCGCGTGCTGTCGGACCGCATCGTGGTCCGCATCACCTCCACGCCCGGCGAGACCTTCATCGACCGGATGATCCGGCTCGTCGAGGGTGCGGCGCGACAGAAGACGCCCAACGAGATCGCACTGAACATCCTGCTCGCGTCGCTGTCGATCGTCTTCGTGATCGTCTGCCTGACGATGCAGCCCATCGCCGGACTCGTCGGCGCGACCGTCAGCGTGCCGGTGCTCATCGCGCTGCTCGTCTGCCTCATCCCGACCACCATCGGCGCGCTGCTCTCCGCGATCGGCATCGCCGGCATGGACCGGCTCGTGCAGCACAACGTCCTGGCGATGTCCGGCCGCGCGGTCGAAGCCGCCGGGGACATCACGACGCTGCTGCTCGACAAGACCGGCACGATCACCTACGGCAACCGCCAGGCATCGCGCGTGGTGCCGGTGCCGGGCATCCCCGAGCGCACGCTGCTCGAGGCCGCCGCGCTCTCGAGCGCCGCCGACAGCACCCCTGAGGGCCGCTCGATCGTCACGCTCGCCGAGCAGGACGGCATCACGCCCGGCAACCCGGCGGGTGCGGTCGAGGTGCCCTTCACGGCGCAGACCCGCATGTCCGGGCTCGACCTGGCCGACGGCTCGCAGATCCGCAAGGGTGCGGCGGCCGCCGTGCTCGCCTGGGCGGGGTCGACCGACGCCGCCGTCGTCGCCGCGATCGACACCGCGGTCGCCGAGATCTCCGACCAGGGCGGGACGCCGCTCGTCGTCGGCCGCCGCTCGGCCTCGGGCTCGGTCGCCCTGCTCGGGGTCGTGCACCTGAAGGACGTCGTGAAGGACGGCATGGCCGAGCGCTTCGCGGAGCTGCGGTCGATGGGCATCCGCACGGTGATGATCACCGGCGACAACCCCCGCACCGCCGCTGCGATCGCCGCCGAGGCGGGCGTGGACGACTTCCTCGCCGAGGCGACGCCCGAGGACAAGCTCGCCTACATCCGCAAGGAGCAGGAGGGCGGCAACCTCGTCGCGATGACCGGTGACGGCACGAACGACGCCCCGGCGCTCGCGCAGGCGGACGTCGGCGTGGCGATGAACACCGGCACGACCGCTGCCAAGGAGGCCGGCAACATGGTCGACCTCGACTCCGACCCGACGAAGCTCATCGACGTCGTGCGGATCGGCAAGCAGCTGCTCATCACCCGCGGTGCGCTCACCACGTTCTCGATCGCCAACGACGTCGCGAAGTACTTCGCGATCATCCCGGCGATGTTCCAGGCGGCGTTCCCCGGGCTGGCGGCGCTGAACATCATGGGGCTGCACAGCCCGTCGTCGGCGATCCTGTCCGCCGTCGTGTTCAACGCGCTCGTCATCGTCGCGCTCATCCCGCTCTCGCTGCGGGGCGTGCGCTACCGGGCGGCCTCGGCGTCGTCCGTCCTCGGACGCAACCTGCTCGTCTACGGGCTCGGCGGCGTCCTCGTCCCCTTCATCGGCATCAAGCTGATCGACCTCGTGGTCGGTCTCATCCCGGGGTTCTAGACCATGGCTTCCTCATCTCGTTCCTTCTTCCGCTCCACCGGTGTGGCCGTCCGCCTCGCCTTGCTGTCCACCGTCGTCCTCGGCATCGCCTACCCGCTCGCGGTGTGGGGCGTCGGCCAGGCCGCGTTCCACGACCAGGCGAACGGCTCGATGGTCACCGACTCCTCCGGAAAGGTCGTGGGCTCATCGCTCATCGGGCAGTCCTTCACGGGCGACCAGGCCGACCGCTGGTTCCAGTCGCGTCCGAGCGCCGCGGGCGAGGACGGCTACGACGCGAACGCCTCGTCCGGCTCGAACCTCGGGCCGAACAACCCCGACCTGCTGCAGAGCATCGAGGATCGCCGCGCCGCCGTGGCGAAGGCCGACGGGGTCAGTGCCGCCGAGGTACCCGCGGACGCGGTCACGGCCTCGGGCTCCGGCCTCGACCCGGACATCAGCCCCGAGTACGCGCTGCAGCAGGTGTCCCGGGTGGCCGACGCCCGGGGCCTGTCGGAGTCGACGGTCCGCGCGCTCGTCGAGCAGCACACCGAGTCCCGGCAGGCCGGGTTCCTCGGCGAGCCGGTCGTGAACGTGCTCGAGCTGAACCTGGCGCTGGCCGCCGCACGCTGACCCCGACCCGGCCCGCGGATCGAACCACGAATCCGACGTCGAACCAGGCGCTGCACCTGGTTCGACGTCGGGAACGTGGTTCGACACCCGACGGGACCCACACCAGCACGAACAGCGAGAGGATGAGCACGTGAAGCGCGGGAAACTCCGGGTGCTGCTCGGCGCCGCTCCGGGCGTCGGCAAGACGTACACGATGCTCGAGGAGGGCCACCGCCTCCGAGCCGAGGGCCGGGACGTCGTCGTCGCCGTCGTCGAGACCCACGAACGTGCCGCCACCGCAGCCCTGGTCGACGGCCTCGAGCTGGTGCCCCGCCGTGTCGTCGAGCACCGCGGCGTCGCGCTCGACGACATGGACCTCGACGCGGTCGTGGCCCGCGCTCCCGACGTCGCCCTCGTCGACGAGCTCGCCCACACCAACGCCCCGGGCAGCCCCAACGAGAAGCGCTGGCAGGACGTCGAGGTGCTCCTCGCCGCCGGCATCAGCGTCATCTCGACGGTGAACATCCAGCACATGCAGTCCCTCGGGGACGTCGTCCGCGAGATCACCGGCACGGTGCAGCGCGAGACCGTCCCCGATGCCGTGGTCCGCGCCGCCGACCAGATCGAGGTCGTCGACCTGTCCCCGGCGTCCCTGCGCGAACGGCTCTCGGACGGGCTCGTCTACCCGGCCGCCCGCATCGACGCCGCGCTCTCGAACTACTTCCGCCTGGGCAACCTGACCGCCCTGCGGGAGATCGCCCTGCTCTGGCTCGCCGACGAGGTCGACGACGCGCTCAAGGCCTACCGCGCCGAGCACGGCATCGACCACCGGTGGGAGACCCGCGAGCGGGTGCTCGTCGCGTTGACCGGCGGTCCCGAGGGCGAGACCCTGCTGCGCCGCGGCGCCCGCATCGCCGCCCGCAGCGCCGGCGGCGAACTCGCCGCCGTGCACGTCACCACGAACGACGGGCTGCGCGAACGGCACCCCGGCGCGCTCGGCAAGCAGCGGACGCTGCTCGAGCAGCTCGGCGGGACGTACCACCAGGTGGTCGGGGACGACGTGCCGAGCACCCTCGTGCGCTTCGCGAAGTCGGTCGACGCGACCCAGATCGTGATCGGCGTCAGCCGCCGCAGCCGACTCGCCGCCGCGCTCACCGGCCCGGGCATCGGCAACACGGTCGTCCGCGAGTCCGGCGACATCGACGTGCACGTCGTCACGCACGAGCGCGCGGGAGGTGGGTTCGCCCTGCCGAAGCTCGGCGGCAGCCTGTCCCGCGGGCGGATCGCCGCCGCGTTCGCGGTCTCGCTGCTGCTCGGACCGCTGCTGACCTGGCTGCTCTCGCTCGGCAGCGACCCGGACTCGATCACGGTCGACGTGCTGTCCTACCAGCTGCTCGTGCTCGTCGTCGCGCTCACCGGTGGGATGTGGCCGGCGGTCTTCACCGCGGTGCTGTCCGGGCTGAGCCTCGACTACTTCTTCGTGCAACCCCTCTACATGGTCACCGTCCAGCAGCCGTGGCACCTGGTGGCACTCGTCATGTACGTGATCAGCGCGGTCCTGGTCAGCTTCGTGGTCGACCGGTCCGCCCGTCGCAGCCGTGCGGCTCGTCGTGCGGCGGCCGAGTCGGGGCTCCTCGTCGGCATCGCCGGCAGCGTCCTCCGCGGCGACGACGCCCTGCAGGCACTGCTCGACCGCACCCGCGAGGCGTTCGGCTTCACCGGCGTGCGGATCCGGCAGGGCGACGAGGTCCCGGCCACGTCCGGGACCTTCGCCGACGGACCGGACGCGACCACGAGCCTCCCGTCCGGCGCCGTCCTCGAGTTCGCGGGCGCACCCGACGACCCGACCCAGCGCCGGCTGCTGCGCGTCGTCGAGCAGCAGCTCGACGCCGCGGTCGAGCACCGGCGGCTCACCCGCACCGCGGTCGACGCGGAGCGGATCGCCGCCGCCGACCGCGTCCGGAGCGCCATCCTCGCTGCCGTCGGTCACGACGTGCGCCGGCCGATCGCAGCGGCTTCCGCCGCCGTGCAGACGCTGCGGGCGTCCGACATCCAGCTGTCGGCACCCGACCGGGAGGCACTGCTCGCCACCGCCGACGAGAGCCTCGGTCAGCTGGCGGTGCTGCTGGCCGACCTGCTCGACGTCAGCCGGGTGCAGGCCGGGGTGCTCGCCGTCACCCCCGTGCCCACCGCGCTCGAGACGGTGGTCGCCCCCGCGCTCGACGAGCTCGAACTCGGGCCGGACGACGTCGACCTCGACCTGCCCGCCGACCTGCCGCCCGTCCTCGCCGACCCGGTGCTGCTGCAGCGCGTCGTCGTGAACCTGCTCGCGAACGCCCAGCGGTACGCGCCGGACGGCACCCGTGTCCGGGTGGCGGCGAGCGCCTTCGGCGGCGGGGTCGAACTCCGCGTCGCCGACCGCGGCCCCGGCATCCCCGAGGACCGCCGCGACGAGGTGTTCCAGCCCTTCCAACGGCTCGGCGACACCGACAACGAGACCGGACTCGGACTCGGACTGGCCCTCGCCCGCGGGTTCACCGAGGGCATGGGCGGCACCATCGAGGTCGACGACACCCCGGGCGGCGGCCTCACCGTCGTCGTGCGGCTGCCGATCGCCGGACACCTGGGAGTGGATGTCAAGTGAGCACCAAGGTCCTCATCGCCGACGACGACGCGCAACTCGTCCGTGCCCTGTCCGTCACGCTCGCCGCACGCGGGTACGACGTCGCGACCGCCCGGGACGGCCGGGCCGCCATCGACGCGGTGATCACCGAGCGCCCCGACATCGTGATGCTCGACCTCGGCATGCCCCGACTCGACGGCATCGGCGTGCTCGAGGGCATCCGCGCGTGGTCGCAGGTCCCGGTGCTCGTGCTCTCCGGGCGGACCGACTCGTCCGACAAGGTCGACGCGCTCGACGCCGGCGCCGACGACTACGTCACGAAGCCGTTCCAGATGGACGAGCTGCTCGCCCGACTGCGGGCGCTCGGGCGTCGGCAGGCGACGGCCGCGGCGACCGCGGGGGTCACGCCGACGGTGACGATCGGCGAGCTCGTCGTGGACCTCGTCGCGAAGCAGGTCACCCCGCCGACCGGCCCCGCGATCCGGCTCACCCCGACCGAGTGGCGGCTGCTCGAGGTCCTCGTCACGAACCCCGGTCGGCTGATGACCCGCGAGATGCTCCTGACCGAGGTCTGGGGCCCGACGCACGGCAACGACTCGGGGTACCTGCGGCTCTACATGGCGCAGTTGCGGCGGAAGCTCGAGCCGGAGCCGTCGCACCCGCGGTACCTGGTGACCGAGTCGGGCATGGGGTACCGGTTCGACCCGAGCGGGTCCTGACCCTCGCTTCAGCGCCGGTTCAGGCCGTCGCGCCATGCTCGGACGATGCGGGTGCTGGTGGTCGACGACGAGGTCCGGCTCGCCGACGGCATCCGCACCGGGCTGCAGGCCGAGGGGTTCGCGGTCGACGTCGCGCACGACGGGGTCGACGGGCTCTGGTACGCCCGTGAGCACACGTACGACGCGATCGTCCTCGACCTGATGATGCCCGCTCTGAGCGGGTGGAAGGTCTGCGAGACGCTGCGTGCCGAGCAGGACTGGACCCCCGTGCTGATGCTCACCGCGAAGGACGGCGAGTGGGACCAGGTCGACGCGCTCGACGCCGGCGCCGACGACTACGTGACCAAACCGTTCTCGTTCCCGGTGCTCGTCGCCCGGATCCGTGCGCTCGTCCGCAGGGGGTCCCGGGAACGCCCCACGGTCCTCCGGGCCGGCGACCTGCGGCTGGACCCGGCCGAGCGGCGCGTCTGGCGGGGCGAGGTCCTGCTCGACCTGACGAGCCGGGAGTTCGCGGTCCTCGAGTACCTGATGCGGCACCCCGGGCAGGTGCTCGGCAAGCGCGAGGTCATCGCGAACGTCTGGGACGACGACTTCGCGGGGGACCCGAACATCGTCGAGGTGTACGTCGGGCACCTCCGCCGGAAGGTCGACCGACCGTTCGGACGCTCCGCGATCGAGACCGTCCGCGGGGCCGGGTACCGCCTCGCCGCCGACGGTGGCTGAGCGGGCGGACCGGCCGCGCAGGTCGACGTCGATCCGGGCACGCGCGACGGGAGGCGCGGCGGTCGTCGTGCTCGTCGCCCTCGTGCTCGGCGCGGTCGCGTTCGTCGCCGTGCTGCGCGGGTCGCTCACGGACGGTGTGCGGTCAGCGGCCGAGCAGACCCTCGACGGCCTCGCCGCCCGCGTCGAGACGGACGGTGCAGCCGCCGTCCGCGCCGAGGACGACGACGTGCTCGCCCAGCTGCAGGACGGCGACGGTCGGGTGCTCGCGCGCACCGACGACGGCCCGGACGGCCCGCTCGCCGTCGACGAGGAGGCCCGGTACGGGCACGACGGGGAGCGGTGGCTCCTCGTCGCGGACGACGTCGACCTGCCCGGGGGCGGTGACGCCGTCCTCGTCGTCGGCGCCCCGCTCGAGGACGCCGAGGACGCCGTCCGCACCGTGACCGTACTGCTCGTCGTCGCCGTGCCGGTCGTCGTCGCCCTGATGTCCCTCGTGACCTGGTTCGTCGTCGGTCGGGCGTTGCGTCCCGTCGACCGGATGCGTCGCGAGGTCGACGAAGTCGAGGGCTCGAACCTGCACGCGCGGGTCGCCGAGCCCGGGACCGGGGACGAGGTCGACCGGCTCGCCTGGACGATGAACCGCATGCTCGCCCGTCTGGAGGCGTCGCAGCAGGCACAGGCGCAGTTCGTCTCCGATGCGTCGCACGAACTCCGGTCCCCGCTCGCGACGATCCGGCAGCACGCCGAGGTCGCCCGTGCGCACCCCGAGGTCACCGACACGGCCCGGCTCGCCGAGGTCGTCCTCGACGAGGGCGCGCGGCTGCAGGACCTCGTCGAGTCGCTCCTGTTGCTCACCCGCGTCGACGAACGCGGTCGCGAGCGTGACCGGGCCGTGGACCTCGACGACCTGGTGTTCGCCGAGGCGTCACGCACGCGGGCGACGAGCGCCGTCCCCGTGCACGTCGACGTGTCCGCGGTGCACCCCGCCCGTGTGCGCGGTGACGAACGGCTGCTCGGTCGGGTCGTGCGGAACCTCGTCGACAACGCCGTCCGGCACGCCGCACGGCGGGTCGACGTCGGGCTCGGGACCGCCGACGCCGTGGTGGTCCTGACGGTGGACGACGACGGGCACGGCATCCCGGAAGCCGACCGGTCGCGTGTGTTCGACCGGTTCGTCCGCCTCGACGAGGGCCGAGCGCGGGACGCCGGCGGCTCGGGGTTGGGGCTGGCCATCGTCGCCGCGGTCGTGCGGGCACACGGTGGGAGCGTGGCCGTGTCGACGGCACCGAGTGGGGGAGCGCGCTTCACGGTCCGGGTGCCCGCCGAGCCGGACCCGGCGTAGCCCCAGGTCGCTTCAGGCCTGCTTCAGCGGTCGGTCCGCAGGGTGGTCGCATGCAGACCACCACGAAGACCACCGTCCGCCGCACGGCCCTCCTCGCCGCGCTCCCGCTCGTGGGCGCCCTCGCGCTCGCCGGCTGCGCCTCCGACGACGACGGCCGCGACGATGCGCCGGCCGCTGCCGCCTCCGGCCCGTCGGTGTCGACGGACGCGTCGACGGGCGCCGGTGCGACCACGGGGACGAGCGCTGCCGCCTCGAACGACGCCCTGGCCGCCGCCGCTGCCACCGCCCGCGACGCCGTCGGCTCGGGCACCGTCACCTCGATCGAGCAGGAGGCCGGCGGGACCTCGTGGGAGGTCCTCGTCGTGACCCCGGACGGGAACGAGCAGGAGGTCCACGTGGCCGCGGACGGGGAGCGCACCACCGCGGGTCCGACGAAGGAGGCCTCGGACGCCGACGACGTCGCGGAGAACCGGCGCTTCGTCGATGCCGCTGACCTGACCGTCGAACAGGCCGCCTCGACGCTGACGGACACCGTCGCCGGGACGGTGACCGAGCTCGGGCTCGACGACCACGCCGGTGCGGTCGTCTGGGAGGGTGACGTGATCGACGGCCCGGGGACGAAGCACAGCGTCCGCATCGACGCCGGCAGCGGCAAGGTCGTGACGAACACGGTCGACACCGACGACTGAGCAGCGGCCGACGCCGACCGGCCGGCGCCGTAGGCTCGGCGTCGTGGACGACGAACGGATCCGCCCCGC
The DNA here is from genome assembly GCF_003234175.2 of Curtobacterium sp. MCSS17_007. Lineage (NCBI taxonomy): Bacteria > Bacillati > Actinomycetota > Actinomycetes > Micrococcales > Microbacteriaceae > Curtobacterium > Curtobacterium sp. MCSS17_007. Next base: position 3,178,585 of record NZ_CP126257.1, on the reverse strand, counting down.
TCCTGTCCGACCGGAGGACGTCGACGAGGTCCGCGCGTTCCTGTCGGCGTGCGACCTGACCGTCGCAGGGCTGTCCGACCCCGGGGTCCGTCTCTGGACGGTCCGTGATGCGGCCGGCGCCGTCGTCGGCACGACCGGCTACGAGACCGGGCCGGACGGGAGGCACGCCCTCCTCCGCAGCGTCGCCGTCGGACCGGCGCTGCGCGGCTCGGGCCGCGGGGCGGCGCTCGCCCGGTTCGCGATGGCCGAGGCGGCTGCTGGCGGGGCACGGCGGGCCTGGTTGTTCAGCCGCCGGTCCGGCCCCTTCTGGCAGGGGCTCGGCTTCGTGCCGGCCGACCGCGTGGAACTCGCGACGGTGCTCGCCGGGACGACCCAGGTCGAGCTGTTCCGGACGACCGGGCAGCTCGGACGCGAGGTCGCCTGGAGCCGGCCGCTGGCCTCGCTGGTCCCGGTCCCTTAGGGGCGTCCAAGGCTGCGCCGACGATCCGCGCACGTGGGGGTCGCACGCTCAGGGGCATGACCGAGACGATCCCCGCCGAGCGACCGCGCCTCCTGCCGCCACCGACAGCACGATCACGCGCCCTCCGCGAGCGCCTGGCGGGGTTGGTCCGCGGTCGCGCGGAGGCCGCGCGGTGGGAGCGCCCGGCCTTCCTCGGGCTGCTGCTGATGACCGGCGTGCTCTACGTCGTGAACCTCGGCGTGAACGGCTGGGCGAACGCGTTCTACTCCGCGGCCGTGCAGGCGGGCAGCCAGAGCTGGGAAGCATTCTTCTACGGCTCCTCCGACGCCGCGAACGCGATCACGGTCGACAAGCCGCCGGCGTTCCTCTGGGTGATCGGCATCTCCGTCCGGCTGTTCGGGCTGAACTCGTGGTCGATCCTCGTGCCGCAGGCGCTCATGGGCGTCGCGTCGGTGGCGATCCTGTACCGGATCGTCCGGCGCCGGTTCTCGGCCGGCGCAGCGCTGACGGCAGGTGCGGTCCTCGCGACCACTCCGGTCGCGACCCTGATGTTCCGCTACGACAACCCGGACGCCCTGCTCGTGCTGCTCACCGTCGGGGCGATCGCCCTGACGCTGCGCGGGATCGAGTCCGGGCGGATGCGGTGGGTGGTCTGGGCCGGTGTGCTCGTCGGGCTCGGGTTCCTGACGAAGCAGCTGCAGGCGTTCCTCGTGCTGCCACCCCTGGTCGGGGTGTACCTCGTCGCGTCACCCCGCCCCGTGCTCCGGCGGATCGGGCACCTGCTCGCCGCGGCGCTCGCCGTGGTGGTCTCCGCCGGGTGGTGGGTCGCGATCGTCGAGCTCGTGCCGGCCTCGGCGCGGCCGTACGTCGGCGGGTCGCAGACGAACAGCTTCCTCGAGCTGACCTTCGGCTACAACGGCCTCGGCCGCGTCACGGGCGACGAGACGGGGAGCGTCGTGCCGGGCGGGACGACGGGTGCGGGGTCGTGGGGCTCGACCGGTCTCACCCGGCTGTTCGGCTCGGAGTTCGGCACGCAGGTGACCTGGCTGCTGCCGACCGCGCTCGTGCTGCTCGTCGTGTCCCTCGTCGCGGTCGGGGTCCGTCGGCGTCGTGACCCGCGGTTCGCGACCGTCCTGGTGCTCGGTGGCTCCCTGCTCGTCACCGGCCTGGTGTTCAGCTTCATGGGCGGGATCTTCCACCCGTACTACACGGTCGCACTCGCCCCGTACATCGCGGGCCTGGTCGGCATCGGCGCCGGGCTCCTGTGGCAGCGCCGGGCGGTGCTCGCGTGGCGCGTCGTCAGCGCCGGGGTGGTCGCGCTCTCCGGGGCGTGGTCGTTCGCGCTGCTGTCCCAGGCGTCGTCGTGGCAGCCGTGGATCCGCTGGGTCGTGCTCGTCGCGGCCGTCGTCGGGACCGTCCTCGTGCTGCTGCCGCCGCGCGGTCGGGGACTCACGGGGGCGACGGTCGCGACCGTGCTCGTCGCGGCTCTGCTCGGGCCGACGGCGTTCTCGGTGCAGACCACCACGGTCGGGCACACCGGTGCGCTTCCGTCGGCCGGCCCGAGCGTCACGTCGAGCGGGTTCGGCGGTGGTCGCGGTGGCATGCCCGGTGGCCAGGGCGGACCCGGTGGCCAGGGCGGACCCGTTGGTCAGGCAGCGCCCGGTGGTCAGGGCGGCCCCGGCGGAGCACCGGGCGGCCAGACCGGCCAGAACGCGACCGGGCAGAACACGAACGGGCAGGGCGCTGCCGGTCCGGGTGCCGCGAGCGGCACCGACGGCGGCGGGAACGCCCCCGGCGGCGGCACGAACCTGATCGGCGGCTCGACCGAGGTGTCCGACGAGGTCGTCACCGCGCTGTCCGCGGACGCCGACGACCACACCTGGGCTGCGGCGACCGTCGGGTCGAACAGCGCCGCCACGTACCAGCTCGCGACGGGCGACCCCGTGATGGCGATCGGCGGCTACAACGGCACGGACCCGGCACCGACCCTTTCGGAGTTCCGGGCCCTCGTCGCCGCGTGGAAGGTGCACTGGTTCATCGGCGGCAGCACGAGCACCAGCGGCAGCGGGAGCGACGCCGCAGCCGAGATCGCCGAGTGGGTCGCCGCCCACTACGAGGCGACCACGGTCGACGGTGTCACGATGTACGACCTCACGCCGGCGTCCTGAGGGCCGTCCGCGAGTTCCGCCCGGCCCGCCCCACCTCGCCCCGGCGCGTCCCGGCGCGTCGGTGGAGCAGAAGACGTCGAGTGTCCCGGTCACATCCGACGTCTTCTGCTCCACGGACGGAACGGGCACGCACGGGCACGAGCACGAGCACGACCGGGCGGTACCGTCGACCCGTGACGATCGAGCTGCGCCGGGTGACCGCCGAGGACTTGGCCGTCTGGCGCCCGGTCCGCCTCGCTGCCCTCGCCGACGCTCCGGAGGCCTTCGGCTCCCGCCTCGAGGACTGGCAGGACGCGCCGGAACACCGCTGGCGCACACGCCTGTCCCTGCCGGGAGCGGTCGACCTGCTCGCGGTCGAGGACGGCGACGTCGTGGGGATGGCGAGCGGTGTCCCCGACCCGGACGACCCCGCGCTGGCCGAGCTGATCTCGATGTGGGTCGCGCCGGGTGCCCGCGGCCGGGGGCTCGTCGCGCTGCTCGTCGACGAGATCGCCCGGTTGCTCGCCGCGCAGGGGATCGAGCACCTCGAGCTCGCCGTGATGCCGGACAACGACCGCGCCCGTCAGGCCTACGAGCGGATCGGCTTCACCGCGACGGACACCCCCGGCGATCGGCTCCCGGACGGTCGGCACGAGACCGTGATGCGCCGCGAGCTCACCGCCGAGCGAACGCTCCTCGCGTACGAGCGCGGTGCCGACCGCTACACGGAGCGGACCGACGACCACCGCGCGGTGCTCGTCGACGACCTGCTCGCCCTCGTGCCCGTCGGCGCGCACGTCCTCGAACTCGGCTCCGGGCCCGGTCGGGACGCGGACGCGCTCGAGGCGGCTGGCCTCCGTGTCGACCGCACCGACGGCACCACGGCGTTCGTCGACCGGCTCCGCGCCGCCGGCCACGCGGCCCGCGTGCTCGACGTCCGCTGCGACGGCTGGGGCGGCCCCTACGACGCCGTCTTCGCGAACGCCGTCCTGCTGCACGTCGCGCGGGCGGACACCGTGGCCGTGCTCGAGCGCGCGCGCCGGGCGGTCCGTCCCGGTGGCGTGCTCGCCGCGACGGTGAAGCGGGGTGACGGCGACGGCTGGAGCGACCGGAAGCTCGCCCACCCCCGCTGGTGCACCTACTGGGACGAGGACACGCTCGCTGCCGCCGTCACGCGCGCCGGGTGGGCTGCCGTCCACGTGCGGGAGACGACCCGCCCCGGCGCGGAGGAGCGCTGGCTGACCGTGACGGCCCGCCGGCCGGAGGAGGACCGACCGTGAACCGAGCACTCCGTTGGACCGCCTGGGTCGTCACCGTGGTGGTGCTGCTCGCGGTGGTGTTCCTCGTGTACGCGAACATCGTCATGCAGGGCACCCGGGGCGCCGCGCTGCAGGTGTGGCGCGACGACCGCGTCGCCGTGCGCGATGCCGGTGACAGCGTCGTGATGACCCCGACCGGCTCCGGCGACGGGAAGGGCATCGTCTTCATCCCGGGCGCGAAGGTCGACCCGTACGCGTACATGGCGACCTTCCGGCAGGTCGTCGCGTCCGGCACCACGGTCGTCATCACGAAGCCGACGCTCAACCTCGCGTTCTTCGACACCCGCCCGCTGTCGACCTTCGAGGCGCACGCGCCCGGTGTCCGCACCTGGGCGGTCGGCGGCCACTCGCTCGGCGGGGTCCGGGCGTGCCAGCTCGCGCAGGACGCTGACGGCCTGCTGCTGCTCGGCAGCTACTGCGCGGACGACATCGCGCGCTCGTACATCCAGGTCCTCAGCGTCTCCGGCTCGCGTGACGGCCTGTCCACGCCGGAGAAGGTCGCCGCCGCCCGGCACCTCCTGCCGTCCACGGCCACCGTGACCGAGATCGAGGGGGCGAACCACGCCGACTTCGGCGCCTACGGCGACCAGCCGGGCGACCGCACCGCCACGATCTCGCGCGAGGACGCACGGGCGCAGATCAGCGCGGCCGTCGAGGACTGGCTGCGGTCGCTGGGCTGACGTGACCAGACGACGCACTGGAGGCGCGACACCAGCTGGTGTCGCGCCTCCAGTCCGTCGGATGGCCCGAGCCCGTCAGTGGATGCGTCCCGCCTCGTGGTCGCGTCCGTTCCGGCGGCCCGTGGCGCGGGCGATGAAGTAGAGCACCACGCCGACGGCCAGCAGCAGGGCGGCGTAGAGCCAGACCTGCCCGCTCTGCTGGGTCAGGAGCAGGATGCAGGACGCCACCCCGAGCACGGGCACCCACGTCCACACGCGGAAGTGGTCGTGCTCGACCTTGTCCTTCCGCAGCACCAGCACTGCGATGTTCGTGCTGATGAACACGAAGAGCAGCAGGAGCACGACGGTCTCGGCGAGCGTGCCGACGTCGCCGACCAGCGTCAGGGCCATCGCGACGACGGTGGTCGCGACGATGGCGACCCACGGCGTCTTCCGGTTGGGGAGCACCTTGGCGAGCACGGCGGGCAGGAGGCGCTGCTCGGCCATGCCGTAGGTCACGCGGCTCGACATGATCATGGTGAGGAGCGCGCCGTTCGCGACGGCGACCAGGGCGATGATGCTGAACACCCAGTCGGGGATCGGCACGCCCGTGGCCGAGACGACGGCCAGCAGCGGACCGCTCGACTCCGAGAGCTCCGAGGCGGGCAGGGCGATCGAGCTCGCGAGCGCGACGAGCACGTAGACGACGCCGGCGGTGGCCAGGGCGCCGAAGAGTGCTCGGGGGTAGACGCGGCGGGGCTCGCGGACCTCCTCGGCGATGTTCGCCGAGGTCTCGAAGCCGACGAACGAGTAGTAAGCGACGATCGCGGCGCTCAGGGTCGCGAGCGCGGGGTTCGCCTCGGCGGGGAAGGCGCCGATGCGCGAGACGTCGCCGCCTCCGCCGCCGAGCATGACCGCGACCACGACGATGACGATGACCAGGCCGGAGACCTCGATGATCGTCATGACGACGTTGCTCTTCAGCGAGTCCGAGATGCCGCGGGCGTTCAGGCATGCGATGAGCGCGAGGAACACGATGGCGGTCGGCACCGGCGGCAGGTCCACGAACGTGCCGAGGTAGTCGCCGGCGAACGCCAGGGACAGGCCGGCTGCGCTCGTGACCCCGGCGGCGAGCATGCTGAAGCCCACGAGGAACGACACGATCGGCGTCTTGTACGCCCGCTCGGCGAACACCGCGGCGCCGCCGGCCTTCGGGTACTTCGTGACGAGTTCGGCGTACGAGCCCGCGGTCAGCAGGGCCAGGAGCAGCGCGAGGACCAGCGGTGCCCACAGCGCGCCGCCGACGTCCTTCGACAGGGTGCCCATGAGGGCGTAGATCCCGGCGCCGAGCACGTCGCCGAGGATGAAGAGGAACAGGAGCGGGCCGGTGATCGCCTGCTTGAGCTTGGAGCCCGAGCCGTTCTGCGGGGGAGCGCTGGTGTCGCTGGTCATGGTGGTGCCTTCCGTCGCGCCCAGCGTCACGACGATCGGCTCCCAGGATTCTCGGATCATCCGCTGCGCGCGGAGTCCGATGTGACTCGGTGCTCGGTCCTGCACGGACGACGACTCCGTGAACTCTCTCCACAGCACTCCGGCGAGCCTGAGTGCTGGCGCTGGAGCGGTCCTAGACTCGCCTGGAACGACCGAGCGCGACTCCCGTGGTCCGCACCGGACCCACCACCCACACCAGTCCACGGAGGATGCCATGACGACGCCGGACCGGCGCTCACCTGCGCGACTCGCCGACACGCGAGCGCTCCTGTTCGACCTGGACGGTGTCCTCACCCCGACCGCCGACGTGCACATGCGTGCGTGGAGTCGGCTCTTCACCCCGTTCCTGGCCGAGCACGGCGCTGCGCCGTACACGGAGCAGGACTACTTCGACCACATCGACGGCAAGCCCCGGTACGACGGCGTCCGCTCGCTGCTCGCCTCGCGGGGCATCGACCTGCCGCAGGGCACGCCGGACGACGCTCCGGGCAGCGACACCGTCTGCGCGCTCGGGAACCGGAAGAACGCCGAGTTCACGGCTGAGCTCACCGAGCACGGCGTCGAGCCGTACCCGGGGTCGCTCCGCTTCCTGGTCGCGGCGATCGCCGCGGGCATGCAGGTCGCCGTCGTGTCCAGCTCGGCGAACGCGACCCAGGTGCTCCGCACGGCCGGCATCCTCGACCACTTCCCGGTCGTGGTGGACGGCCTGGTCGCGCGGCAGGACGGCCTGACCGGCAAGCCGGCGCCGGACACCTACCTCGACGCGGCCGGCCGCTTCGGGCTCGCCCCGGCCGAGTGCGTCGTGGTCGAGGACGCCACCAGTGGCGTCGAAGCGGGCCGGAACGGCGCCTTCGGCCTGGTGGTCGGCGTCGACCGTGGCGCCGGTGCCGACGCGCTGCGCGAGCACGGGGCCGACGTCGTCGTGCGCGACCTCGCCGAGCTCGTCGACCAGCTCCCGGCCTGACGGCCCCCGAGACACCCACACCTCCCTCCCACGGAGCACACCGCATGAACCCCATCACCTCGGATCCCCTCGACCGCGTCCGCTACCCGATCGACGAGTGGGCGCTCGTCGAGACCGAGTACACCCCGGACGAGCAGGGCGTCGCGGAGACCAACTTCGCCGTCGGCAACGGCTACCTCGGCCTGCGCGGCAACCTCGACGAGGGCCGCGGCGGCGTGCAGTACGGCACGTACGTCAACGGCTTCCACGAGACCTGGCCGATCCGGCACGCCGAGGACGCCTTCGGATTCGCGAAGACCGGCCAGACGATCATCAACGCGCCCGACGCCAAGGTGATCCGGCTCTACGTCGACGACGAGCCGCTCGTGCTGGCCGAAGCGGACATCCTCCGGCACACCCGGCGGCTCGAGTTCCGCGGCGGGTACCTGTACCGCGAGACCGAGTGGTCGACGCCCTCGGGCAAGCGCGTCCTGATCCGCTCGCGCCGCCTCGTCTCGTTCACCGACCGCCACCTCGCGGTCATCGACTACGAGGTCACCGTGCTCGACGGGGACGCCTCGATCCTGCTGTCCAGCCAGACCCTCAACCGGCAGGACGTGCAGGACGAGTACCACGCCGGCATGCGGGCGGCGGCGAACGCCTTCGACCCGCGCAAGGCCGAGGCGTTCACCGAGCGCGTGCTCGAACCGAAGCTCAAGCGGAGCACCGGCGGTCGGTCGCTCCTGGGGTACCAGGCGTCCAGCTCGGGCATGACGATCTGCGTCGGGGTGGAGCACCACCTGGAGACCGAGAACAGCTGGGACGAGGCCTCGTCGATCGACGACGACCTCGCCAAGCACGTCTACCGCGTGCAGGCCCGAGCCGGGGTGCCGATCCGGCTCGTGAAGCACATGGTCTACCACACGTCCCGCGGCGTGCCGGCCCGTGAGCTCGCGGACCGCTGCGACCGCACGCTCGACCGTGCCCGCGCCGAGACGGTGGACGAGACCTTCGCGAAGCAGCGTGCGTGGATGGACGACTACTGGACGCGCAGCGACGTCGAGATCCCGGGACAGCCCGCGATCCAGCAGGCGGTCCGGTGGAACCTGTTCATGCTCGCGCAGGCGACGGCCCGCACGGACGGGCACGGGATCGCGGCGAAGGGCGTCACCGGTTCCGGGTACGGCGGCCACTACTTCTGGGACATGGAGATCTACGTCCTGCCGTTCCTGTCGTACACGGCGCCGATCGTCGCCCGGAACGCCCTGCGCTTCCGCTACAACATGCTCGACGCGGCGCGGTCCCGTGCCCGTGAGCTCAACCAGCGCGGAGCACTGTTCCCGTGGCGGACGATCAACGGCGAGGAGTCGAGCGCGTACTACGCCGCCGGCACCGCGCAGTACCACATCGACGCGGACATCGCCCACGCGCTCATGCAGTACGTGCGGGCGTCCGGGGACACCGACTTCCTCAAGCGTGGCGCGATCGACATCCTCGTCGAGACCGCCCGGCTGTGGTCGGACCTGGGGTTCTGGCGGTCGAACGGCGACAAGAAGTTCCACATCGACGGCGTGACGGGGCCCGACGAGTACACGACCGTCGTCGACGACAACCTCTACACGAACGTCATGGCGCGGGCGAACCTCTGGTTCGCGGTCAACGCCTGCCGCCAGCTCGCGGTGGACGACCCCGAGGAGTACGGCCGCATGGTCCGGCGCACCGGGCTGGTCGACGACGAGCTGACCGAGTGGGAGCACGCGGCCGAGTCGATGGAGATCCCGTTCGACCCGCACCGTGGCATCCACCCGCAGGACGCCCAGTTCCTCGACAAGGAGCTCTGGGACCTCGAGAACACCCCGGAGTCGAAGCGGCCGCTGCTGCTGCACTACCACCCGCTGGTCATCTACCGGTTCCAGGTGCTCAAGCAGGCCGACGTCGTGCTCGCGCTGTTCCTGCAGGGGCACGAGTTCACCGCGGCCGAGAAGCGTCGTGACTTCGACTACTACGACGCGCTCACCACCGGCGACTCGACGCTCTCCGCGGTCGTGCAGTCGATCATGGCGGCGGAGGTCGGGTACCACGACCTCGCGGCGCAGTACTTCCTGACGGCGCTGTACGTCGACCTCGCCGACCTGCACGGCAACACCTCCGACGGGGTGCACATCGCGTCCACCGGCGGCATCTGGGGCGCGCTGGTCAACGGCTTCGGCGGCATGCGCGACCACGGCGGGCGCATGACCTTCAACCCGCGACTGCCCATGGACTGGGAGCGGCTGACCTACCGCATCCAGGTCCACGGTTCGCGCATCCGGGTCGATCTGGAAGAAGAGTCGATGACCTTCACGGTGGAGACCGGCGAGGGGTTCACGGCATGGGTGCACAACCAGCAGTGGGACGTCACGGCCGGTGCGCCGACGGTCGTGCCGCTGCCGCACCACGGCCCCCGCATGACCGGACACGCCCCGACCACGAGCGACATCCAGGGCACGCTCCGCGCGGACGGATCGGTCATCACCGCGTCGATCCCGATGATCTCCCTCGACCGGAACTTCGACGTGGACGAGACCACCGCCTGACGGTCCGGCCGGGAGGCACGGTGCGGGTCCGCCCCGCACCGTGCCTCCTCCGGTCCGCCGGTGCACACCCGCCTCCGGCTGCACGCGTGTCCAGCCGGGTGCGGGCACCGTGGCGTCCGTGCCCCCGGGCCGACGGCGTCTCCTGCGGCACGTGCAGTGCAACGAGAGGAGACAGGCATGGACAAGCGGTTCGAGGGCAAGGTCGCGATCGTCACCGGGGCGGGCTCGGGCATCGGCGAGGCTACCGCGCGGGCGTTCGCCGACGAGGGCGCGGACGTCCTGCTGGTCGACAGCGTCGAGGACAAGGTGCGGGCGGTCGCGGACAGCCTGCCCACCGGTCGCGCCGTCGCGCTGCAGGCCGACGTCGCCGATCCGGCGGCCTGGGAGACGATCGTCTCGGACGCGGTCGACCGGTGGGACCGGATCGACGTGCTCGTGAACAACGCGGGGACGTTCACCTCCGGGGACATCACCGACATCGAGCCGGACGAGTGGCGCCGCGTCATCGACACCGACCTGTCGAGCGTGTTCTACGGCACGCGGGCGGCACTGCCGTTCCTGCGTGAGACGAAGGGCTCCGTCGTGAACACCTCGTCGGTCTCCGGCGAGGACGCGGACTGGCGCATGAGCCCGTACAACGCGGCGAAGGGCGGCGTCTCGAACTTCACGAAGGCGGCGGCGCTCGACAACGGGCAGTTCGGCGTCCGGGTGAACGCGGTGGCGCCGGGACTCATCTGGACGGACATGACGCAGCAGCAGGCCGAGGACGAGGAGCTCCAGCACGCCTTCGCCGAGCGGGTGTCACTCGGCCGTGGCGGTCGGCCGGAGGAGGTCGCCGCAGCGGTCCTGTTCCTGGCCAGCGACGCCGCGTCCTACATCACGGGGGCGATCCTGCCGGTCGACGGCGGGACGACCGCGAGCAACGGGCAGCCGGCACAGGCCTGACGTCAGCCGTCGCGGAGGTCGGGCTCGTCGGCGACGAGCTCGACCTTCACGCGTTCGCCGTCCTCGAGGAACGCGGCGTGGTGCTCCGGACCTCCGGCGAACGGGTGGCGGTCCTCGTAGAGGCGGCGCCACCCGTTCGCGGGCGCGTCCTCCCACAGCGCCTGCACGTCGACCGTGGTGCCGGCGTGGAATGCGAGGTGGGACAGGCCGGGGAGTCTCCGGTCGTGCTGTCCGTCCAAGGGTGCGCGCTCCAGGACGAGGTAGGTGCTCCCCAGCCGCCAGCTCCGCCCGTCGGGCCAGTCCTGGAACGGCTCGTACCCGAGCGAGCCGAGCAGCCAGCCCCACGCCCGCGTCGCGACGTCGAGGTCCGCGACCCGGAGCTCGACGTGGTGCAGGGCGCCGCGGGTCACCGGAGCCTCCGGAGCGTGTTCACGTTGCGGGTCGTCGTCGTGCGCCGGAAGCGCGCAGCACCCGCCCGCTTCGCGAACACCGTGTCCGTGCTCGACCCCTTCGGGCAGGACCAGTACACGACGCCGTTGCCGGGGGCCACCCGCTCCACGGCGTCGTCCGTGTCGACGTCCGCGACCAGGTCGTCGAGCGCGGTGTCCACGGAGCCGAAGACGACGTAGTCGTGTCGGTCAGGAGCGGAGTCGAAGGGGAAGCCGTCGACGATCGCAGCGAGCCGTCGGTGCGGCACCAGGACGATCCAGGCGTCGTAGCCGAACCGGTCCCGCAGGGCCTGCTCGATCGTGGCCTGCACGTCCGACGCGTCGCTCGGCGCGGTGAACACGACGTTGCCGGACGCGAGGACCGTCCGGACGTCGGTGTAGCCGAGGTCAGCGAACAGCGCCGCGAGGTCCGCGTTCCGGATCGTGATCCCGTTGACGTTCACCCCGCGCAGCAGCGCGACCCACCTGGCCATGCCGGAACCGTAGCGTGCCCGTCGGGAGTGGGGCGAGCCTCCCGACCGGTCCGCAAGAAACGTTGCGCAACGTTCCTTGTGCAACTAGGGTCGAGCCATGGACGTGCAGCGACTCGACGACGCGGCGCACATGCGCGCGCTCGCCCACCCCACTCGACTCCGGCTTGTCGGGTTGCTCCGGACCGGTGGCCCACAGACGGCCGCCATGCTCGGCGACCAGGTCGACGAGGCACCGGGGACGATCAGCTACCACTGCAAGCGGCTGGCCGACGCCGGCTTCATCGAGCCCGCCCCGGAGCTCGGCACGGACCGGCGGGAGCGCTGGTGGCGGGCGGTGGCGCAGCACACGTCGTGGAACCTCGCGGACGGGTTCGACGACCCCGAGCGGATGGTCGCCGGCGTCGCGCTCGATCACGCCGTCGCGCAGGCGTACGCCGACGAGTACCGCGCGTTCATCGACCACGTGCCGGCGCTCGGGCGCGAATGGGTCGCGGCCTCGCACAGCAGCGACCGCGCCCTCCGCCTCACGGTGGACGAGCTGCGCGCCCTCGGGGCGGAGCTGCAGGGCGTCCTCGACCGGTGGGAGGCGCGGAGCGTGGAACACGAGCCCGGTGACGGGTCCGAGCGTGTGACCGCGGTCGTCCAGAGTTACCGCTCGGCGCGCCCGTGAACGCGCACTGGCGGCTGCGGTCCCTGCTCGCGGTGCAGGTCGTCTCGCGGACGGGCAACGTCGCGACGACGATCGCGGTGCCCTTCGTCGTGCTCTCGCGCGGCGGGTCGGCGACGGACGTCGGCATCGCGGCGTTCGCGGCGACGGTCCCGATCGTGCTCGGCGGAGCCTTCGGTGGCGTGCTCGTCGAGCGCTTCGGGTACGTCCGGTCGAGCGTGGTGTCCGACCTGGTCAGCGCCGCGACGCTCGTCGCGATCCCGCTCCTGGCGTGGACCGTCGGGCTGCCGGCCTGGGGGCTGCTCGTGCTCGTGTTCCTCGGTGGCCTGTTCGACACCCCGGGCGAGTCCGGCCGCCGGGTGCTGCTCCCGGGGCTCGCCACGGCTGCGGGGATCCCGCTCGAGCGTGCCGTGGGGCACTTCGAGGCGTCGGTCCGGTTCTCCGTGCTGCTCGGGGCGCCCGCTGCCGGCCTGCTCGTCGGGGCGGTCGGGCCGCTGCTGGCGCTCGCGGTCACGGCCGGTGTCTTCGCGGCGGCGGCGGTGCTCGCTGCGCTGACGCTCCGAGGTGCGATGGTGCACCCGGAGCCGGACGCAGCACCCGCCGAACCATCCGCCGGGTACTGGCGGGACCTGGCGTCCGGTCTCCGCTTCTGCGCGCGCGACCCGCTCTTCCGGCTCGTGATCGCACTCGTCCTCGTGACGAACCTGCTCGACGCGGCCCGCTCCACGGCGCTGCTCCCGCTCTACGCGGACCGGGTGCTCGACGGCGCGCAGGCGCTCGGCGTCGTCAGCGGGACCTTCGGCGGGGCGGCCTTCGTCGGGTCGCTCGCGTTCGGGTACGTGGCGCACCGGGTACCTCGGCGGATCACCTTCGTGGTCTGCTTCGTCCTCGCCGGTGGGCCGTCGCTCGTGGTGCCCGCGCTCGGCCTCGGGCTGCCGTGGGTGCTCGGCGCGTGCGTGCTCTCCGGCTTCGCCGCGGGCGCGCTCAACCCGATCCTCGGGGCGGTCGAACTCGAGCGGATCCCGTCGCACATGCGGGCACGGGTGTTCGGGCTGCTCTCCGCCGGGTCGTGGGCGGGCATTCCCCTCGGTGGGCTGGCCGGCGGCGTCGTGGCAGACGCGATCGGGGTCACGGCGACGTTCGGGGTGGTCGCGGTCGTCTACACGGTCGTGACGCTCTCGCCGCTGCTCGGCGGGTCGTGGCGGCTCATGGAGCGGCGGGCCCCGACCGAGTCCGGCCGTCCTGACGAGCGTGACGGGCAGGGTGGGGGCGAGGGCGCCCTTGTGTTCAGAACAGGTTCTGAATAGTGTGGTCACATGACGTTGCTCACCGCACCCAGGACCCGACGCTCCGTGCAGTCCTCGGATCTGTCCCGGCACGCGAAGGACGTCTTCGCCGCTGCCGAGATCGAGCCGCTCGAAGTGACGCGACGTGACGGAGCAGCGCTCGTCCTGACGACGAAGGAACGATCCGACGAGGACGAAGCGGTGCTCGACATCGCGGCGCAGCTGATCGCCGCAGTCACGATGAACGAACAGCTCCCACTGCGCGAACGGCTCGCGATCCCGTACCCGTGGATCGGCATGCTCAGTCGAGAGGACCAAGAGCGCTGCGCGCGCGAGATCGTCGAGGTCGCCCGCGGGTCCTTCGCCCTCCGGCAACCCCGGAGGCTCCTGCTCGAGATGCAGGCCTGGCGGAACACTGCCGAGGCGATCGCCGCGGGTTGGGACGCCTCCGAGTCCGCCGCGCTCGACGAGCCCGTCCGGGTCGACCGTCCCTGAACCGTGGCGCGCCGTTCCGCCGTACCGCGGCCCCTCCGGACCACCGAGTACACGATCGTGCTCGTCACACGATCGGCGGAGCAGGGGTGGCGTGACGTCGTCGCGACCCAGCGCAACGCCGTCTCGGCGGCCTGGGACCGACTGACCGCCGACCCGTTAGCCGAAGACCTCGCCTGTCACGCACTCCGCGGGGAGCTGAGCACGGTGACGCACTCCGGGCGCGACTGGGTCCGTCGGCAACTCGAACTCAAGCGCGGCGCGCGCATCTGGTTCACGGTCGACGAGGACACCCGGACCGTGCACGTCCTCGCGGTCCACACGCACCATCCGAACGCGACCAAGTAGGGGGACGGGCTTGCTCGGAGCAGCCCGAGGAGCCCTCCGGTAGACGAGGAGCATGACGGACGAGCGCAACGCCGACGGGCGAGCAGCAGACGGACAGGGCCCGGACGACGCACACGTGGTGCCCGAGGGGGTGTCCGAGGCCACGGTCGAGGCCCTCGGCACGCTGTCGGCGGCGCTCGAGGTGCTCGAGCACGCCCGGGGCCTGCTCTACGGGTTCCACCGACTGACGGGCACGGCCGACCTCAACCTCGGCGAGGCGGTGGAACAGCTGCGGAAGGCCGGGCACACCGAGCTCGCGGAGCGGATCGACACCGAGCTGGTGGGGCGGAACGTGATCGACGGGCGGTGGACGTTCCAGATCGTCGAGGACTACGACGACAACTACTACGCCCTCGCCAAGGAACTCGAGCAGACCGCGCGCGACCAGCTCGTCGGCGGGAAGCGCCACCTGTACGAGGCGAGCATGAAGGAAGACCGGCGCACCCCGGGCCGACGCCGCCACGAGGCGAAGCCGGCCGACCTGCGGGACTGACCCCGCGCCTCCCGGCCGACGCTGGCCGGACGCGTCGGGCCTCCCCGACCGCGAAAGCGACAGATCCCGGCGAAGCGTTCGCCGGGATCTGTCGCTTTCGCGGAACGGAGCGGGACGCACCCGCGCGGAGAGCGCCGCCGCTACCCGACGCCGAGCAGCGCCTCCAGCGGCCCGCGCGCGAAGTACAGCAGGAAGCCCGCGGCCACCACGTACAGCAGCCACGAGACCTCGCGCCCGCGGCCGGACAGCAGCTTGATGAGCACCCAGCTGATGAAGCCCGCGCCGATGCCGTTCGCGATCGAGTAGGTCAGCGGCATCACGACGATGGTCAGGAACGCCGGCAGCGCGGCGCCGAAGTCCGTCCAGTCGATGTCCTTCACCTGCGCCACCATGAGCGCACCGACGACGACGAGTCCGGCGGCCGCGACCTCGAGCGGAACGACCTGGGTCAGCGGCGTGAGGAACATCGACGCCAGGAACAGCAGGCCGGTGACGACGGAGGCCATGCCCGTGCGGGCGCCCTCGCCGATGCCCGACGCCGAGTCGATGAAGACGGTGTTCGACGACACCGAGGCGCCACCGCCGGCGATCGCACCGGCACCCTCGACGACGAGCGCCGACTTGAGCCGGGGGAACGTGCCGTCCGGGTGCGCGACGCCGGCGGCCTTGGCGAGCCCGGTCATCGTGCCCATCGCGTCGAAGAAGTTCGTGAAGACCAGGGTGAAGACGAGCATCGACGCGGCGATCGGGCCGATGCGGGTGAAGGCGCCCACGACGTCCGCGTGCCCGACGAGCGACAGGTCCGGCACGGCGAAGAGCGCGCTCGGCAGCCCCGGGGCGTTGAGGTTCCACCCGGTGGGCGAGTCGACCGACGTCGGCACCCGGAAGACCGCCTGCAGGACGATCGCGACGATCGTCGTGCCGACGATGCCGATGAGCAGCGCACCCTTCACCCGGCGGGCCATGAGCGTGCCGATGAGGACGAGGCCGATCAGGAACACGATCGTCGGCAGGGCCCCGACGGAGCCGTCCTCGCCGAGCTGCAGCGGCGGCGAGGCGATCTTCGTGGTGCGGACGAACCCGGAGTCGACGAGACCGATGAAGGCGATGAACAGACCGATGCCGACCGTGATCGCGGCCTTGAGCTGCGCGGGCACGGCGGTGAAGATCATCGTCCGGATGCCGGTCAGCGCCAGGATGACGATGACGACGCCGTTGATGACGACGAGACCCATCGCCTCGGCCCAGGTCACCTGGTGCACGACGCTCACGGCGAGGAACGAGTTGATGCCGAGACCCGCCGCGATGCCGAACGGCAGGTTCGCGATGAGCCCCATGGCGATCGTCATGACACCGGCGACGAGTCCGGTCGCGGCGGCGACCTGCGCGTTCTGCAGCCAGCCGCCGACGACGTCCTGCGGTGCCTGGTCCTGGCTGAACCCGCCGAGGATCAGCG
Source organism: Curtobacterium sp. MCSS17_007 (assembly GCF_003234175.2). NCBI lineage: Bacteria > Bacillati > Actinomycetota > Actinomycetes > Micrococcales > Microbacteriaceae > Curtobacterium > Curtobacterium sp. MCSS17_007. Next base: position 3,162,342 of record NZ_CP126257.1, on the reverse strand, counting down.
GGTTGAGGATGACGATGTACGCCATCGTCACGAAGGAGACGAGGCCACCGCGGATCTCACGGGGGATGCTCGACCCGCGCTGCGTGATCGAGAAGAAGCGGTCGAGGCCGGACGCGAAGCGGTTCCGGGGCGGGGTGTCGGTCTGCTGGGCGCTCACCGAACGAGTTTACAGAACGCTGGGAGCGCGGCGGGTCGCCCTGGTACCGCCCGGCCGGGAGGCACGGCGCACCTCGACGGGGTACGGCGCGGTCGACAGGTGGCCGCGTTCTGCGGCCAGCAACGGTGTTGGATGAGAGCGTGAACGAACGTCTGGACCGCGCGCGGATCGAAGCCGCCGTGCGCGAGCTCCTCCTCGCCGTCGGCGACGACCCCGACCGCCCCGAGCTCGAACGGACCCCCGCCCGCGTCGCGGACTCGTACGCCGAGTTCTTCGCCGGCATGGGCGTCGACGCCACCGCGATCGCCCGCGACGGAGCCGTGCACTCGGAGGACGGCGAGCGCGGCCAGCTCGTGGTCGTCCGCGACGTGCGCTTCCGCTCGATGTGCGAGCACCACCTGCTGCCCTTCATCGGGGTCGCACACCTGGCGTACGCGCCGGGCGAGCAGCTCATCGGCCTCGGGACCCTGTCGCGCGTGCTGGACGCCGTGGCCTCGCGCCCGCAGCTGCAGGAGCGGCTCGGGGAGCAGGTCGCGGCGGCCGTCACCGAGGGGCTCGACGCCGCGGGGGTGCTCGTCGTGCTCGACGCGACCCACCAGTGCGTGACCGCGCGGGGCGAGCGGCAGTCCGGTTCGTCGACGGTCACCGTCGCGGCGACCGGCACGCTGGCCGAGGCGGCGGGGCGGGCCGAGGCGATCGCGCTCATCGGTGCGGGCGTCGGCGCTGCTGGAGCGGCTGGGGCCGACCACGGGGCGGACGCATGACGAGCGAGTCGCGGGCAACGCGCCTCCCGGCTGCACCCGGCTGGGTGGTGCCGGACCTGCGCGACCCGGTCCGCACCATCGGTCGGCGCACGTTCGACTTCGACCACCGCGTCGCCGTCATGGCGATCGTGAACCGCACGCCGGACTCGTTCCACGACAAGGGCGCGACGTTCGCGCTCGACCGCGCCGTCGAGGCCGCCGTCCGGGCTGCCGAGCAGGGGGCGGACTGGGTGGACATCGGCGGCGTGAAGTTCGCGCCGGGTCCGGAGCTGTCCGCAGCCGACGAGGTCGACCGCGTGCTGCCCGTCGTGTCCCAGCTCGCCGAGCAGTCCGACGTCGTGATCTCGGTCGACACCTTCCGGCCCGAGGTCGCCGCGGCGACGATCGCCGCGGGCGCCAGCGTCGTCAACGACACCACCGGCCTGTCGGACCCACGGATGGCGTCCGTCGTCGCCGACTCCGACGCGACCATCGTCATCACGCACTCGATCGCGCCGCCGCGGCAGGAGTTGCCGACGCCACCGACGTACGACGACGTGACCGTCTCCGTCGTCGAGTTCCTGCGCGAGCGGGTCGACCGGGCGCTCGCCGCGGGCATCCCCGAGTCGCGGATCGTCGTCGACCCCGGGCACGACCTCAACAAGAACACCCTGCACACGCTCGAGCTGACCCGGCGCCTGCCCGAGGTGGTCGCGCTCGGGTTCCCGGTGCTCGCGGCGGTGTCGAACAAGGACTTCGTGGGGGAGTCCCTCGGACGTCCCCGTGGCTCGCGCCTGCCCGGCTCGCTCGCCGCGGCCACGGTCAGCGCGATGCTCGGGGCCCGGATCGTCCGGATGCACGACGTCGTCGAGAGCGTCGACGCGATGCGCATGGTCGAGGCGGTCCTCGGCTGGCGCGAACCCGTGGAAGCGAGGCACAACACGTGACCGTCCTGCCCCCGTCCGTCGCGGACCTGTCCGACGACGAGCTGCTCGACCTGTACACCGCGGGCGTCCCCGACGGCCCGTGGCTGCGGGTGAACTTCGTCGCGACGCTCGACGGGTCCGCCTCGGCGTCCGGGCGCACCGGCTCCCTCGGCGGGGACGACGACCTCCGCGTGTTCGACCTGCTCCGACGGGTGGCCGACGTGGTGCTCGTCGCCGCAGGGACCGTGCGTGACGAGGAGTACGGGCCGATGGTGCTGCACGACGCGGACGTCGCGTGGCGTCGGGCGCACGGGCTGCCCGACCACCCGGTCTTCGCGATCGTCACGAACTCGGGGTCGGTGGACGCGTCCTCGCGGGTGTTCACCGAGGCGCCCGTGCGGCCGGTCGTGCTGACGTCCGGGTCGGGGGCGTCGTCCCCGTCGGGGCGGGCGCTCGCGGACGTCGCCGACGTGGTGGAGTGCGGTTCCGCTTCTGTGGACGTGGGTGCGGTGCGCTCTGCGCTCGCGTCGCGTGGGCTCGACCGCATCCACTGCGAGGGTGGTCCGTCGTTCCTCGGGGCGCTCGTCGCCGCCGACGCAGTGGACGAGCTGACGCTGACGATCGACCCGACGCTCGAGGGCGGGGAGGGGCCCCGGATCGCGACCGGGTCCTCGCCGGAGCTGCGGCGGATGCGGCCCGCGCACGTGCTGCTCGGCGACGGCGGCGTGCTGCTGACCCGGTGGGTGCGCGACCGGTAGCGGCTAGGGTCGGACCCGTGATCGACGTCGTGGTGTCCGGGGTGCTGTTCGACATGGACGGGACGCTCGTCGACTCGACCGCCGTGGTCGAGGACGCGTGGAGCCGCTTCGGCGCAGAGCACGGCATCGATCCCGCCGAGATCCTCGGTTTCTCGCACGGTCGGCAGACGATCGACACCGTGCAGCGGTTCCTGCCGCACCTGTCCCCCGACGAGCAGCGCGTGATCGTCGACACGATGATCGCCGCCGAGATCGGGTACACCGAGGGCATCGTCGAGGTCCCCGGGGCCGCCGCCTTCGTGCAGCGGCTGCTCGACGCCGGCGTGCCGGTCGCCCTCGTCACGAGTGCGCCGCGCGAGCTCGCGGTGGAGCGCATGCGGGCCGCCGGGGTCCCCGTGCCCGAGGCCCTCGTGCCCTCCGAGGACGCCGAGCGCAGCAAACCGCACCCCGAGGGCTACCTGCGCGGTGCCGCCCTGCTCGGGGTGTCGCCCGAGCGGTGCCTGGCGTTCGAGGACGCCCCCGCCGGGGTCGAGGCCGCCGTCGCCTCGGGTGCGACGACCGTCGTCGTCGGGACGCTCGAGGCGCCGGTCACCGAGGGCCTGCCACGCATCACCGGGTACGACGGCGTCGAGGTCGTGCGCGAGGGGTCCGCTTTCCGCATCCGGGGCTGAACGTCGGCTCCGGACTGCGAACGTCCCCAGGCCGTCCGGACGACCGTGGACCTCGCGCCGGGAGACCCCCGGCAGTGGAAGGAGCGACCATGGCAGCCCTCGACGGCAAGAAGATCCTCGTCATCGCGACGAACTACGGCGTGGAGCAGGACGAGATCGTCGTCCCCACCGACCAGCTCCGCGAGCGCGGTGCGGACGTCACCGTGGCGGCGCAGGAGTCCGGCTCGATCCAGACCCTCGTCGGCGACAAGGACCCGGGTCAGTCGGTGTCCGTCGACACCACCATCGGCAGTGTCAGCGGCGCGGGTGACTACGACGCGCTCGTCGTCCCCGGCGGCACCATCAATGCGGACACCATCCGCCAGGACACGGACGCGGTCGCGCTCGTCAAGGCCTTCGCCGAGGCCGGCAAGCCCGTCGCCGCGATCTGCCACGGCCCGTGGACCCTCATCGAGGCCGGTGTCCTGTCCGGGAAGACGATCACGTCGTTCCCCTCGCTGCAGACCGACGTGCGCAACGCCGGCGCCGAGTGGGTCGACCAGGAGGTCCAGGTCGACGGCGGCCTCATCACCTCGCGCAACCCCGGCGACCTGCCGGCGTTCGTCGACGCGATCGAGCAGGCACTGACCGCCTGACTCCTCTCGCACGACGCAACGTGGGCGGTTGCTCGCAGCGGTACATCGCTGTGCGCAACCGCCCACGTTGCGTCTCGCGGGCAGGCGCGGGACGGGCAGGCGCGGGACGGGCAGGGGCGGGAACGGCGGGACCGGCGGGAGCGCCTTCCCGTCAGCGCGCGACCGGGCGGGCCGTGCGGAGGACCGCCGGGCCGAGGGTGATCACGCCGTCGGACTCCGGGTCGCAGCGGACCCCGCCCAGCCCGCGCATCGCCCGGAAGGCGCCGGGAGCCACCTCGTGGTCCATCCACGCGCACGGGTTCGCCGGTCGGTACCCGCGGAAGCGCACCGGGCCGTCCGATCCCGGGCTCTCGAGCGTGAACGGCTCGCCCCGGAGCGCCTCCACGTCGGCGCCCCGCAGGTACACGTTGCGCCGGGTCGCCGCCGGGTCGACGGAGACGCCGAGCGCCCCTGCGACGGCGTCGAGCCCCTCGAGGCCGATCACCGTCACGCTCGCGTGCACGTGCGCCCGAGCGGCGAAGTAGCGGTCCCCGACGATGCCGAGTCCTGCGCGGAGCTCGATCCGGTCGCGGAGTTCCGGTCCGTCCGCCGGCAGGGCACCGTCCGCCGGTCGCCCCTCGTACCGGTGGCGCGGGGAGACGAGCAGCATCGCGACCTCGACGTCGGTGCGGTACGGCAGGTCGACGGGGCCGGCCACGTCGTCCACGGAGGTCACGGCGCCAAGGCTAGTCGTGCCTCCCGGCCGGCCCGGTGGTGCTCGCGCGGTGCAGCACCGGCCCGCGAGACGCCGGCGATCCCGCGAGACGCCGGCGATCCCGCGAGACGCCGCCGGAACCCGCGGCGTCTCGACACTCGGCCGGTGTCCCGCCCCGACGCCGGTGTCCCGCCGTGACGCCGGTGTCCCGCCCCGACGCCGGTGCCACGTACCCCCGCTGCCGTGTCCGATTCCCGCCAGTACCTGTCGGATGCCCGTGTCAGGCTGACCGCGTGACGATCCCCGCACCACGCAGCGAGCAGCCGGCGCAGCAGCCTGCCGAGCAGCACGACGAACTGCACGCGGAGCGGTACCGCGCCGTCGCCTCGCGCGACGCCCGCTTCGACGGCCAGTTCGTCACCGCCGTGCACTCGACCGGCATCTACTGCCGCCCGAGCTGCCCAGCCCGCACCCCGCGCGCCGAGGGGGTCACGTTCCACCGGACGAGTGCCGCCGCGCACCTCGCGGGCTTCCGCGCCTGCAAGCGCTGCCTGCCCGAGGCGACCCCCGGCAGCCCGGAGTGGGACGTCCGCGAGGACGTCGCCGGCCGCGCGGTCCGTCTCGTCCTCGACGGCGTGGTCGAGCGTGAGGGGGTCCCGGGCCTGGCCGCCCGCGTCGGGTACTCGGAACGGCAGCTCAACCGGATCATGACCGAGGAGCTCGGCGCCGGACCGAAGGCACTCAGCCGGGCACACCGTGCGCAGACGGCCCGGACGCTCCTCACGTCGTCCGACCTGCCCGTCGCCGACGTCGCGTTCGCCGCGGGGTTCTCGAGCGTCCGGCAGTTCAACGACACCGTCCGCGAGGTCTTCGCCCTCACCCCCTCGGAGCTCCGTGCGCGGCGGCGTGCGGCACCCGCCGCCGACGACGGCTGGCTGCACGTCCACCTGCCCGCCCGTGCGCCGTTCGACCTGCAGGGACTCCTCGACTGGCACGCGCTCCACGCGCTGACCGGCCTCGAACACGTCGAGCGTGACGCGACGGGCCGCGTCACGGCCTACGGTCGCCTGCTCGCCCTGCCGGGAGGCCCGGCCCGCTTCACCGCCTCGGCCCCCGTCCCCGGCGCGGCCGGGGCGGGCGCGGGGCGCGTCGGGCTCGCCCTGCGCGTCCGGCTCACCGCCCTCTCCGACCTGCCGACGCTCGTGGCGCGGGTCCGTGCCCTGTTCGACCTCGACGCCGACCCCGAGGCGGTCGATGCGGTGCTCGGCGCCGACCCCGTGCTCGCGTCCGCGGTCGGACGGGTGCCGGGGATCCGTCTGCCCGGCGCCGTCGACGCGCACGAGATCGTCTTCCGGACGCTCATCGGGCAGCAGGTCTCGGTGGCCGCCGCACGGACGGCGCAGACCCGACTCGTCGCAGCCCTGGGCGCACCGGTCGACCCTTCCCTGGCCGACGGCGGCCTCCTGTTCCCCACCGCCGAGACGATCGCCGCCCGCGGGCACGAGGTCCTGCGGGGCCCGGCCGCTCGGGTGGACACGGTCCTGCGGGTCGCCGGAGCGCTCGCCGACGGGTCGCTCGTGGTCGACGGCGGGCAGTCGCTCGCCGAGCTCCGGGCGGGGCTCCTGGCGGTGAAGGGCATCGGGCCGTGGACCGCCGACTACGTCGCCCTGCGTGTGCGGCACCACCCGGACGTGTTCCTGCACAGCGACCTCGCGGTGCGGAACGGTGCACAGGAGCTCGGTCTGCCCGGTGGGGCGCGCGAGCTCTCCCTACGGTCGGAGCAGGTGGCGCCGTGGCGGAGCTACCTGACGATGCACTGCTGGCGTCCGATCGTCGACCGCGCGAGCGCGACGGCCGAGGCGGCGGCTGCCACCACGAACCACCAGGAGGACGACCGATGACCGACACGACGCCCACGTCGACCGCTGCAGCTGCGTCCGCGCCCGCCGCTGCGCCCGCCCCCGTACCCGCCGATGCACGCACGAGCACCACCGCGCCCACGGCCACGCCCGCGACCATCCAGACGCTCGGCACCCCCGACGGGCCGTTCACCGTGCTCGAGGACACGGAGGGTCGGGTCGTCGCCTCGGGGTGGACCGACGACCCCGCCCAGCTGCTCGCGCGGCTCGCCGACCGACACCGGCCCGGACGGGTGACGGCCGGTCGGGTGCGGGCGGCCGGCGCGGTCGAGGCGTACTACGCGGGCGAGGTCGAGGCTGCGATGCAGGTCCCGGTGCGCCAGTACGGCACCGAGCTCTTCACCGAGGGGTGGCGGCAGCTCCGCGCGATCCCGTCGGGCACGGTCCTGACCTACACCGAGCTCGCGGCGGCGATGGGGCGACCCGGAGCCGTCCGTGCGGCGGCGAGCGTCTGCGCACGGAACGCTCCGGCGCTGTTCGTGCCCTGCCACCGGGTCCTCCGGTCCGACGGCACGCTCGGCGGGTTCGCCTGGGGACTCGACGTGAAGCGTGCCCTGCTCGAGCGCGAGGCGGTCGGGGTCACCGCGCTCGTCTGACCCGCGTCGGGCCCGGGACGGGCGCGACACGACCGGACGGGGGCGGGTACGACGGGGCAGGTGCACAGGGAACGTGGAGCGCTCCCCCTGGTTGCGGGTGGTGACGCCCACGGCGTGGACTGTCATGCTCTGGGTACCGACCCGCACGGTCCGCCCCGAGGACCCGACGCAGCGCCGTCGCACCCCTCGTGAGGACCCATGCACGCAGACCAGCACGCACCGCCCGGCGGGCACGGCGACCACGTCGACCGCACCGTGGTGTCGGCCGACGGCACGCCCATCGCGGTCGCCGAGGCCGGAGCCGGTCCGGCCCTGGTCGTGCTCGGCGGTGCCTGGGACCACCACGGCACCCCGGCGGTCGACAAGGTCGTCGCGGCACTCCGTGACGGCTACCGGGTCGTCACGTACGACCGGCGCGGCCGCGGTGCGAGCGGTGACACGGCCCCGTGGTCGATCGAGCGTGAGGTCGAGGACCTCGCGGCGGTCACCGCGTCGATCGACGGGCCCGTGGACGCCCTCGGCACGTGCATCGGCGCCGGCGTGGTGCTGCGCGGCCTCGCCGCGGGCCTGCCGTTCGGTCGCGCGGTGCTCTGGGAGCCGCCGTACCGCGCAACGGTCGACCCGCACGGCGACGACGTGCTGTTCGCCGACTTCCTCGACGGGCACGTCGCCGCCGGTCGTCGGGCGCAGGCGGTCCGGGCGTTCCTCGCGCAGGTGCTCGGCGTGCCGATCCCGTACATCACCGCCGCACGGTTGAAGCCGGGTCTGTGGCGGGCACTCCTCGCCGACGCGCACGTGCTGTCCCGTGACGTCCGGGTGCTCAACGGGTTGTCCGTGCCCGAGCGCGTAGCCGCCTCGATCGGCGTGCCGGTCCTCGTCGCGTCGGGCGACGGCGGGCCGGAGTGGATGCGCGGGGCCGCGCTCGCGCTGGCCGACGCCGTTCCCGGGTCGCGGCACCTCGTCGTGCCCGGACAGGCACACGTGCCGGACCCGCGGGTGCTCCGGCAGCTGGTCGACCGGTTCTCCGGGGTCCGCGCGAGCGAGTGACGCCGGGGGCCGACGGACAGGCATCGCAGGTGCGAGAGGATGGGCACGTGACTGCTCCCCGCCTCGGCCTGCTGCTCGACGTCGACGGACCCATCGCCAGCCCGGTGACCCGGACGATCGCCATCCCGTCGATCGTGTCGGACCTCGTCGCGCTCGCCGCCGAGGGGATCCCGATCGTCTTCAACACCGGCCGCAGCGACGCCTTCATCCGGCAGGAGGTCGTCGAGCCGCTCCTCGCCGGCGGGCTCGCGGCCGGCGGACGGGTGCACGCGGTGTGCGAGAAGGGCGCCGTCTGGTGCTCGGTCGGCCCGCAGTACGAGGGCGGGACGAGCGAGCTCGTCATCGCCGAGGACCTCGCGCTGCCGCAGGACTTCGCCGACGAGATGCGCGACCTGGTCCGTGCCGAGTACGCGGACCTGGTGTTCTTCGACGAGACCAAGCACGCGATGGTGTCGATCGAGCAGCGGGTCGACGTGCCGAACGCCGCGTACCTGGCGCGGCAGGCGGAGTTCGACGCGAAGGCGGTGGCGGCCCTCCAGCGCCGCGGGCTCGGGGTCCGTCGGCTCGACGACGTCCGCCCCGACGCGGACGGCGCCGTGCAGTGGCGGGTCGACCCCACGATCATCTCGACCGACGTCGAGTCGGACCGCTCGGGCAAGGACATGGGCGCCGAGCGTGCCCTCGAGCTGCTCGCCCTCGACGGCGAGCTCCCGCGCACGTGGCGGACGGTCGGCGACTCGCGGAGCGACTACGCGATGGCGGACTGGCTGCACGCGAACGGGCACGACGTCGCGCACGTCGACGTGCGGCCCGCCGACGGGGTGCCGGAGACGCCGTACCCGGTGCTCACCGCGCCCGAAGGCGTCATCCACGACGAGGCCGGCGCGCGCTTCCTGGCGGAGTGGCGCCGGGCCTGACCCGCGCCTCCCGTCCGGACGGCTGCCCGTCCGTCTGGGCCGGCACTGTTTGCGAGCCGGGGTGGTACACCAGTACCCTCACGGGGTCCACCGCCAGCCGTTGACGGGAACCCCCATGGCATCACCGCTCCGCATCAAGTCGATCGAGGCCTCCCTCGCCGACTCCGAGGAGAAGGGCCGCTCGCTCAAGCGGTCGCTCAAGACGTTCGACATCGCCGCGATGGGCATCGCGGTCGCCGTCGGCGCCGGCATCTTCTCCGTCGGCGCGAACGCCGCCGCGAACTTCGCCGGTCCGAGCGTCATCATCTCGTTCCTGCTCGCCGCCGTCACCTGCGGCCTGGCGATCATGTGCTACGCCGAGTTCGCGTCCACGATCCCGGTCGCGGGTTCCGCCTACACCTTCACGTACGCCACGATGGGCGAGCTGCTCGCGTGGATCGTCGGGTGGGACCTCATCCTCGAGACGCTCACCGCGAGCGCCGTGATCGCGAAGTACTGGGGCATCTACCTGAGCACCGCGTTCGGCGTGTTCGGCATCGACGTCCCGGACACGATCCAGCTCGGTCCGATCGGGTTCACGTGGGGGCCGGTCCTCATCGTGGGCGTCTTCACGCTGCTGCTCGCGTTCGGCACGCGACTGTCCTCCCGTGTCTCCGCCGTCATCACGATCATCAAGGTCGCGATCGTCGTCTTCGTCATCGTCGCCGGTGCGTTCTTCGTCAAGGCCGCGAACTTCGCTCCGTTCGTCCCACCGGCGGAGCCGTCCAAGGGTGCCGAGGGCGGCGTCCTGACGCAGTCGCTCGTGTCCTTCGTGACCGGTCAGGCCCCGGCGCAGTACGGCGTCTTCGGGCTGCTCGCAGCGGCCTCGCTCGTGTTCTTCGCGTTCATCGGCTTCGACGTCGTGGCGACGAGCGCCGAGGAGACCGAGAACCCGCAGAAGACCCTGCCGCGCGGCATCTTCATCGGGCTCGGCATCGTCACGATGCTCTACATCGGCGTCAGCATCGTCATCACCGGCATGGTGTCGTACCAGCGGCTCGCCGACGAGGAGGCGCCGTCCCTCGCCTCGGCGTTCGACATCGTCGGCCTGCCCTGGGCTGCCGGCATCATCGCGATCGGTTCGCTCATCGGCCTGACCACCGTGGTGATGGTCCTGCTGCTCGGCCTCTCGCGCATCGTCTTCTCGATGAGCCGCGACGGCCTGCTGCCCCGCTGGTTCTCGAAGACGAACCCGAAGACGCAGACGCCGGTGCGCGTGCAGGTCGTCGCCGGTGTCGTCGTCGCGTTCATTGCCGGGTTCACCGCCGTCGAGCGTCTCGAGGGCATGATCAACATCGGCACGCTCTCGGCGTTCGTGCTCGTGTCGATCGGCATCGTGGTGCTGCGCAAGACCCGTCCGGACGCACCGCGCGCCTTCCGGGTGCCGTGGGTGCCGGTGCTGCCGATCATCTCCGCGGTGCTGTGCTTCTGGCTCATGCTCAACCTCGAGGTCGAGACCTGGCTGCGCTTCATCGCGTGGCTCGCGATCGGGTTCGCGATCTACTTCGGCTACAGCCGTCGGCACAGCCGGGTGGGCAAGGGCCTGCAGTAGCGGCGGCCGTACGCACGACGGGAAGCACCTCGCGCCACGGATCGCCGTGGCGCAAGGTGCTTCCGTTCTGCCGGCGCACCCGGCGCCGCGCTGCGCGCCTACGCCCCGACCGCGAGCGCGATCCCGAAGGACAGCATCACGACGGCGACGAGCCCGTCGAACACCCGCCAGGTGAGCGGCTTCGCGAAGAGCGGTCGGAGCAGCCGCCCACCGAAGCCGAGCGCGCCGAACCAGAGGCAGCTCGCCGCGACCGCGCCGACGGTCCACCACCAGCGGTCGTCGACGCCCTGCTGGTTCGCGACCGACCCGAGGAACACGAGCGTGTCGAGGTACACGTGCGGGTTGGCCCACGTGAAGACGAGCATGGTCGCCACCGCCGTCCGCATCGTCGGTGCGCTCCGGTCGGGAGGCGCGGTGCGCGTCCGCCCCGCCGCGGTCGCCGTGCGCGTGGTCGCGGCCACCGCCGCAGTCGCCTCCGTGCCCGCGGTCGCGGCCACCGCCGTGGCCGACGCCGGGCCGGCTACCCCGTCGTCGTCCGCGGCCCGCTCGACGCGCATCGCCTCGCCCGAGGGGCGGATCGCCCGCCGGGCCGCCAGCACCCCGTACGTCACGAGGAACGCCGCCCCGACGAACCGCACCACGGCGAGTGCCACCGGGAACCGTTCGACGACGACGCCCACGCCGAGCACGCCCGCGACGATGAGCACCGCGTCCGACACCGCGCAGACGACGACCGCCGCCGCGACGACCCGGACGGGCGCGCTCACTGCCAGGCGGAGCAGGTAGGTGTTCTGCACGCCGATCGCGACGATGAGGGCGAGCCCGGTGCCGAGGCCGGCCAGCAGGGGGAGGAGAGCGGTCACGACTGCGACGCTACGGACCCACTTGCCTGCAGTCCAGCTCAGGTTCCTGCAGCACCGTAAGCTCGGCTGCATGTTGCGACTCCAGCGGGACCACCTCGAGACGCTCCTGGCGGCGGTCGACCACGGCACCCTCGACGCCGCAGCCAGGGCGCTCGCGATCACCCCGTCGGCGGTCTCGCAGCGCATCAAGGCGATGGAGCAGCAGCTCGGCCGGGTGCTCCTCCAGCGCACCACCCCGGTGGCGCCGACCGCCGACGGTGAGGTCGTGCTCCGCCACGCCCGCCAGGCGCGGCTGCTCGACGACGAGACCGCGCGGGCGCTCGGAGCGGTCGGGGACGACGACGCCCCGGTCGTGCCATCGATCCCGCTCGCGGTCAACGCCGACTCCCTGGGCACGTGGTTCCTCGACGCGCTCGCCGTGGTCCGGACGGACACCGAGGTGGTGTTCGACCTGCACCGCGAGGACCAGGACCGCACTGCCGAGCTCCTCCGTGCCGGCACCGTCATGGCGGCGGTCACGGCGGAGTCGGACCCGGTGCAGGGGTGCTCGTCGGTGCCGCTCGGCATCGACCGCTACCGGGCCGTGGCATCGCCGGCGTTCGTGGGCCGGTACCTCGCGGGCGCCGACACCGAGCGGCGGATGACGACCCGGCTCGACGCGGTGCCGCTCGTCGACTACGACCGCGACGACGACCTGCAGCAGGGGTACCTCCGGCGGGTCCTCGGCCACGCGCCGCGCGGACCGCGCCACTTCGTGCCGACCTCCGCCGACTTCGCCAGGGCGGTGTCGCTCGGCTTCGGGTGGGGGATGCTGCCCGAGGCCCAGTGCCTCGAGGGGCTGCGGAGCGGCGCACTCGTCGAGCTCACCCCGGGTCGACGCGCGGACGTGGCGCTCTGGTGGCAGCGGTGGAACCTGGCGTCCCCGCTGCTCGAGCGGGTGACCGACGCCGTCCTGGCCACCGCGCGGGAGCGGCTGCACCGACCTGGCTGAATCGCGGCCGGTGGTTCGGGTGCGCTGTCGTCGCGGAGCGTCCCGCTCAGGCGGTCGCCCGCCAACGCAGCCCGTCGACGAGCAGCGCGACCAGGTGCTGGCTCTCCTCGGTCGTCGGTGCTCCGTGGCACAGGTCCGCGACGGCCCGGAGCAGCTGCGTCGCATCGAGGTCGTTGCGGATCGTCCCCGCTGCCGAGGCCGCGTCGAGCAGCCCCGTGAGTGCTCCGCCGAGTCGACCGATGAACCAGGGGTGCAGGCCCTCGAACGCCGGGTCGCCGGACTGCAGGGCCGCTGCGAGTCCGCGCTTCGTGGCGACGAAACCGGTGAAGCGCTGGAGCCAGAGCGCGAGCGCCTCGTCCGGCTCGTGGTCCGCGCTGAGCTGCTCGGCGGCGTCCGCGCACTCCTCGACGGCATGCTGGAACACCGCGACCACCAGGTCGGAGCGCTGCGGGAAGTGCCGGTAGAGCGTGCCGACACCGACTCCGGCGAGGTCGGCGACCACCTTCGCGGGAGCATCGACACCCTGGTCGGCGAAGACCTGGCGGGCGGCGTCGACGAGGGCGTCGAGGTTGCGTCGGGCGTCGGCGCGCACGGTTCCTCCGCAGGGGTCGAGGATGGGCTTGCGGAAACGGAAAGCCGTTCCGTATGCTTCCGGAAGAGCGTTCCGCTTCGGTCCAGGGTACGGCACCGCCCACCGGGACGCCACCGACAGGAGGCACAACCATGCAGTACCGCACCCTCGGCCGCACCGGCATCCAGGTCAGCCCCTTCGCGCTCGGCGCCATGATGCTCGGCACCGACGGCCGCATCGGCAACGGCGACGAGCAGGACTCGATCCGCATCGTCCACCGCGCGCTCGACGCCGGCATCAACCTCATCGACACCGCGGACCGGTACTCGCAGGGCGGGTCCGAGGTGCTCGTCGGGAAGGCGATCAAGGGACGCCGCGACGACGTCGTCCTCGCCACGAAGTTCAACGGCCCGATGGGCGACGACCCGAACCGTCGGGGGAACTCCCGCCGCTGGATCACCACCGCGGTCGAGGACTCGCTCCGACGCCTGCAGACCGATCACATCGACCTGTACCAGGCGCACCGCCCGGACGACACCGTCGACCTCGAGGAGACCCTGTCCGCGCTGACGGACCTCGTCCGGAGCGGCAAGGTGCGCGCGATCGGCTCGTCGGACTTCCCCGCCTCGATGCAGGTCGAGGCGCAGTGGACGTCGGAACGCCGCGGGCTCGAGCGGTTCCGTTCCGAGCAGCCCACGTACTCGATCCTCAGTCGGGGCATCGAGCGCGAGGTCCTGCCCGTCGCGCAGCGCTACGGCATGGGCGCGCTGGTCTGGAGCCCGCTCGCCGGCGGCATGCTCACCGGCCGCTTCCGCAGGGGGCAGGACAACGACCTGTCGCGCGCCGGGATGTTCCGCCACGACCAGGACGACCGGCGGATCGAAGCGGTGGAGCAGGTCGTCGCGCTGGCCGAGGAGACGGGCACGGCGACGACCCACCTCGCGCTCGCCTTCGCCATCGCCCACCCCGGCGTGACGAGCGCGCTCATCGGACCGCGGTCGGTGGAGCAGCTCGACGACCTGCTCGCAGCAGCCGACGTGGCGCTCTCCGACGAGGTGCTCGACCGGATCGACGCCATCGTGCCCCCGGGCACCGACGTGACGCGACTCGACCAGCAGTACCAGCCGCCGGCGCTCCTCGACCCCGCACTGCGCCGTCGGCCCCTGGCCCAGCGTTCGGCCGCCTGACCACTCGTCGGGCAACCCGGCCCACGGCCGACCCCCGCAAGACGCAACCCGGGCGGTTGCTCGCAGCGCAGTACCGCTGCGAGCAACCGCCCGGGTTGCGTTCTGCAGCGGAGCGGACGCACGCCCCGCAGCCGAGCTTGCGGGAAACCGCAAGAAGCGGCGGACACCTGCGGAGTTCACCGGACCGACACACGAGCGCGTCCACCCGGACGTAGTGTCGCAGGCGACCGACGGCACGGGCCGTCGCCGCACGACCGCTCCCGACACACCGAACACCGCGACCGCACCCTCGTTCGCGATCTCCCCGGCGCAGGATCCCTGGTCCCTCGCCGAGCCGGACCCCCGAAGGTCCGGCCCATGTCGCCACAGTCGCCGACGTCCGTCTCGCGACCCGTCGGCGTCCCCGCCTGCGGGCCGCGAGCTTCTCCCGACCCGACAGGAGACCGCCTTGTCCGCACCCACGGACGTCCGACGCTCGCGCCCGGACGCCAGCACACCGCCTTCCCGACGGAGCACTCCGCCCCGGTCGCCCGACGTGGCGCACCTGTCGCCCGCCCCCGACGCCGAGCAGCAACCACTGCAGCAGCGCACCGTGCGCGACCGGGGGCGGCGACGCCGGCCGTCCCTGCAGGTCCCGGACGTCCGGCCCCGGTCGGAGAGCCGCGCGCACAGCCCGGTGATGGTGCTCATCGTGCTCGTGGCGACCCTCGGCGTCATGGCGTACGCGGTGTTCCTCCTCGACCCGGCGAACCGCGGCGACTTCCTGCCGTACGGCCTCGTGATCGTGGCCGAGAGCGTGCTGGTCGGCCAGGCGCTCCTGTCGATGTGGACGATCCTGTCCGGCGGTGCGGACCCGCGCGACTTCGCGTTCCACCACACCCAGGACACCCTGTTCGACCGCGACGCCGTCGCCCGTGACGGCCTCACCGACCAGCCGCACCGGTGGCCCATGCACGTGCGGGGACGCCGGGTCGAGGTCGACGTGTTCATCACCGTCTACGGCGAGGAGCTGTCGACGATCGCGGCCACCGTCCGCGCGGCCGTCGCGATGCGCGGCGAGCACCGCACGTGGGTGCTCGACGACGGCCGGAGCGACGAGGTCCAGGCGCTCGCCGCCCAGCTCGGCGCCCGGTACGTCCGCCGTCTGTCGTCGCACGGCGCCAAGGCCGGCAACATCAACCACGCCCTGACCCTGGCGAAGGGCGACTACTACGCGGTGTTCGACGCCGACTTCGTACCCGAGCCGGAGTTCCTGTTCGAGACGGTGCCGTTCTTCGCGGACGACACCATCGCCTTCGTGCAGACGCCGCAGACCTACGGCAACCTGCACAACCTCGTGTCCCGCGGCGCCGGCTACATGCAGACGGTGTTCTACAAGTTCATCCAGCCCGGGCGCAACCGCTTCAACGCGGCCTTCTGCGTCGGCACGAACGTCATCTTCCGCCGCAGTGCGATCGACGACATCGGCGGCATGCACACCGACTCGAAGTCCGAGGACGTCTGGACCAGCCTGATGCTGCACGAGCGCGGGTGGAAGTCCGTGTTCATCCCGATGACCCTGGCCGTCGGCGACGCCCCGGAGACCATCGAGGGCTTCACGAAGCAGCAGCTGCGGTGGGCCACCGGCGGGTTCGAGATCCTGCTCACGCACTTCCCGTTCAACCCGAAGCACCGGCTCACGATGGACCAGCGCCTGCAGTACCTGGTCACGGCGAGCTTCTACCTGACGGGCATCGTCCCCGGCCTGCTGCTCCTGGTGCCGCCGCTCGAGATCTTCTTCGACCTGCGTCCGATGAACCTGTCGATCGGTGCCGGCGAGTGGGTACTGTTCTACCTCGGCTTCTACCTCATGCAGGTGGTGCTGGCGTTCTACGCGCTCGGCTCGTTCCGCTACGAGACGCTGCTGCTCGCGGCGGTGTCGTTCCCGATCTACGCGAGCGCCCTCTGGAACGTCGTCTGCGGGAAGGAGCAGGCCTGGCACGTCACCGGTGCGGACCGCGGACGGACACCGTCGCCGTTCAACTTCATCGTGCCGCAGGTGCTCGTGTTCGTCTTCCTCTCCCTGACGAGCGTGGTGGCCGTGTGGCGTGACACCGGCAACGGGCAGTTCACGCTCGCGACCGCCTGGAACACCACGAACACGCTGGTCTTCCTCGCCTTCATCGTCGCCGCGTTCCGCGAGCAGGCACGCAACCGCGCCGCCGACCGCGATCGGGGCCGGGGCGAGGCGGTCCGACCGACCGCACCACTGGCGCAGGCCCCGGCCAGCCCCGTCCGGACGACCGTCGTCCGACCCGACACCCTCGAACCCCAGCGCGCCGCGATCGCCGGCGTCGCGACGCAGGACGGACCCCGCGCATGACCTGGACCAACCGACTCCGACTGTTCGGCGGCCTCGTGGTCGTCCTGGTGATCGTCGCCGCGTGCACGCTCGTCTTCAACCAGCGCCAGAGCGCCGTCGCGAGCACCTCGGCGGCGATCGCCGCGCAGGAGTACGCCGTGGGCACCGACTACGGCGGCACCGTCACCGAGGAGTACGTCGAGGAGGGCGACACCGTCTCCAAGGGCGAGAAGCTCCTGCAGGTGCAGAGCCTCCAGCTGGCGCAGGACATCCGCAAGGGCGTCGTCGGCGCGGACACCCGGACCAGCGCGTACGACATCGGCCGCGACGGCCTCATCACCTTCAAGGCCGAGGTCTCCGGCACGGTCGCCAAGGTCGACGTGAAGACCGGCGGCTACGTGCAGGCGGGCTCCGAGCTCGGCACGATCCACAAGCAGGACAGCCTCTTCGTCACCTCGAACTTCACGGTCACCGCACGCGACTACGGGCGCATCCGGAACGGTGCCGAGGTCGAGCTGCGCCTACCGGACGACCGCACCATCACCGGGACGGTCAAGAGCGTCAGCGTGCAGACGAACGACGACGGACAGGCGAGGACCACGGTCGACGTCGAGAGCCCCGAGCTCTCCGCCTCGCCGTCGTCCGGCATCACCAGCCCGGGCACGCCCGTCGACGCCACGCTGCACCTGCGCGACGACGGACAGCTCGCCGGTGTCACCGACGCGGTCCGCGACTTCTCGCGGCAGATCGGTCTGTAGCCGGTGCGTCGCCCGCTCCGGACCGCAGGCCGCCCTGCGGGGCCACGCCGTGCCTCCCGTCCGCTCCTGCTCGTCCCGGTCCTGACCGTCGTCGCCCTGCTGGCGACGGCGTGCACCGGGCCGGGAGGAACGCCCCGCCAGACACCGTCGGCGACCGCCACCGACACGGCGGCCCAGGCACGCGCGGTCACCGCCCTGGGCGACGTCGCGTCGTCGACGGTCGGCACGATGCGCCTGGCCGACGGACTGACGCCGCCGACGAACCGCTGGTTCTCCGGCCTGGTGTTCGGCGACGCCCCGCAGCCGGTGTTCCCGACACCGATCTCGTGGCAGGTCACCGGGCGCGGGTTCGCCGCCGGTCTGCCGGACGTCTCCGCGACCGAGCGGACGATCGCCGGCGGGGCGGTACCGCAGGTCGGGTTCGACCTCGGCGCCACCAGCACCCTCGTGTCGGCGTACGACGCGGTCTCGGTGACCGTCGAGCACCGCGCCGGCGGGGAGGTCCTCGGGCACTCCGTGCTCGCCGAGGGGTCACCCCTGGTGACGTACACGGCCGCCCGTGACGAGACCCTCTCGGCCACCGTGCCGCTCACCGCGACCGGCGAGGGCACCGCGACGATGTCCGGCGGCGGACGGACCTGGCAGGTCGTCGTCCGCGACGGCTCGGTCTCCGCCTCGGGCGTGACCCTGCGCCGCGGTGGGTCGGTGGTGCTCCTGCCGACGCCCGACGGGGCGTCGTCGTCCCAGGTCACCCGGCTCGTCGAGGCAGCGCGGCCGCTCTCCGGCACGTCCCTTGGGCGCAGCGCGTCCGACGGATCCCAGCGGACCACGCTGTCGTACGACTTCGCCGACGGAGCCGGCGTGCTCGTGCCGCAGCCCGGTCAGGGGACGACCGGTCTCTCCTGCACCGGCCTGCGCTACGCCACGATCACGGGCGCGGCCCCCGTGTGCACCGGGAAGGCCCTGCGGTTCGCGGTCGACACCGTGAACCCGTCGGACCGGCTCGACCTGTCCGGCCTGACGTCCGCGCAGCGCGCCACGCTCGCCGCCCAGGTGCGACAGGACGCCGGGCGCGTCGACGCCTCGTCGTACGCCGCGGACACGTACGGCGGGGGGAAGGACCTGTACCGCGTCGCGTCGCTGTACCGACTCGCCGTGGCGCTCGGGCTCGACGACCAGGCGGTGGCGCTGAAGACCTCGGTCGTCGGCGAGCTCGACCAGTGGTTCGACCCGGCGGGGTGCGGCGGTCGTACCGCGCGCTGCTTCGCCTACGACCCCGAGGTGCGCGGGCTCGTCGGGCAGCAGGCCTCGTTCGGCTCCGACGAGTTCAACGACCACCACTTCCACTACGGGTACGTCCTGTCCGCCGCCGCGATGGTCGCCGACGGCGACCGGTCGCTCGTCCGGAAGTGGCGGACGGTCGCCGACCTGGTCGCCGCCGACATCGCCTCGCCCACCGCGACCGCGTCGTTCCCCGCCCTGCGCGTCTACGACCCCTACGCGCAGCACTCGTGGGCGTCCGGGTACTCGCCGTTCGCCGACGGCAACAACCAGGAGTCGTCGTCCGAGGCGGTGTCGGCCTGGAACGGCGTCGCCCGCTGGGGCGCGGTCTCCGGTTCGTCGTCGCTCGAGGCGACCGGCACGTGGCTGCTCTCGAACGAGGCGGCATCGGCGCAGCGGGACGTCCTCGACCCCGACCTGTCGGCGTTCCCGGGCTTCACACACCGGATCGTGTCGCTCACCTGGGGCGGCAAGCGGGACCACGCGACGTGGTTCAGCGCGGCCGCGGCGGCACCGGCGGGCATCGAGCTCATCCCGATGCCGGCGATGGCCGGGCAGTACGTCGACGCGGGCGGACGGCAGCAGATCCGACGGGTGCTCGCCGAGGCGGTGCCGGACGGCCGGTACGACGTGCAGTTCGGGGACTACCTGCTCATGTACCGCGCCCTCGGGGGTGGGGCCGACGCGGCCGCGGCACTGCGCGACGCGGAGGACCTGCCGGACGCGGTGATCGACTCGGCGAACACGCGGTCGTACCTGCTCGCGTGGATCATGACCCGGTCCTGAGGCACCGCCACCGTCCACGCGGCGCGTCCTGCCTGCCCGCCGGGCGCGTCCTGCCCGCCCGCAGCCCCCGGGGCGTTCGCTTCGCGGACGCCCTGGGGGTCCGCACGGGCACGGCGGCATACCGTCGACGGCATGACCACGCGAGCCAAGACCGCCACGGCGCTGCTCGGCGCTGCCACCCTCGCCTTCCTCCTGACGGCCTGCGACCCGGGCGGCGCGCAGAACATCGACCCCGTCGGCAAGGTCCCCGGTGACCAGGAGCAGTCGCGGTCCGCGGAGTGCGCGGTCGCGTCGAGCAAGGCCGTCGACGCCATCGGCACCGCAGTCGGTCCGCACGACACCACCGAGTTCGCGAACGTCGCCGAGGGGGACGGCGGCTGGTACCTCGCGGCCTCGATCGTGCCCTCGGACAGCAAGGACGCCAACGACGACGAGCTGACGATCTGGGCGACCACCACCGACCCGACGGCGGACGACTGGGACGGCACGATCTACGCCGTGAACGACAACGCCAAGGACGCGACCTCGGACGAGTCGAAGTCGGCCTCGCCGGCGCCGAGCTCCTTCAGCGCGGACTCCGACGCCGCGAAGCGTGCCGAGAGCTGCGCGGTCGAGGCCGCCGACCGCTGACACCGGCGTGGGCAGCCGGCCTGCTGCCGGTGCCGCTCAGCTCTGGCAGCGCGGGCACCAGTAGGTGTCCCGCAGCGTGAGCTCGGAGTCGCCGAGCTCACCACGCCGGATGGGCGTCCCGCACCGCAGGCAGGGCTTGCCGGCGCGTCCGTAGACCCAGAAGCGCCGACCGGGCCGGTCGACCCCGGTCGTGACCCGGTTGCTGCGGTCGCGGTTGATCGTGATGAGCCGGCTGGCCAGGGCGATCACCCGAGCCGGGTCCTGCACCTGTCCCACCGGTCGGGTGGGCAGGACGCCGCGCAGGAAGCACAGCTCGTTCCGGTACACGTTCCCGAGGCCCGCGAGCACCCGCTGGTCGAGCAGCGCCAGGCCGACCGGCCGGTCCGGGTCGGCGGTCAGGTTGGCGAGCGCGACGTCGGCGTCCCAGTCCGGGCCGAGCAGGTCGGGACCGAGGTGTCCGACGACCTCGGACTCCTGGTCGCGCGGCACGACCTCGAGCACGCCCAGCGTGAACCCGACGGTCGAGACGTCGTCGGCGTCGAGCACCACCCGGGCCTGGTGGGCCGGACGTCGCCACCGCTCACCGGGTGCGTAGACGTCCCACCGGCCCTCCATCTTCAGGTGGGAGTGCACGGTGAGGTCGCCGATCCGGTGCAGCAGGTGCTTGCCGCGGGGGACGACCTCGTCGACGGTCCGGCCGACGAGGTCGAGGGTCGCGAAGGCGGGCACGCGGAAGTCCGAGCCGGTCAGGACCTTGCCCGCGAGCGCGGTGTGCAGGCGCCGGGCGGCGCGGAAGACGGTGTCACCCTCGGGCACGGAGCGCCTCCCGTGTTGCGCTGGTGCCCGTCCTGCGGCCCGGCGTGCTGCAGCCCTGCCGGGAGGCCCTGGTCGCCTCAGACACGCAGCCGCAGTCCCTGCGGGGTCGCCGTGAACCCCGCCTCGCGCAGCGCCGACCCGAGCGGGGTCTCGAGCACGAAGTCACCGTCCACCCGCTCCACCGCGAGCTTCCGGAGTCCGCTCCGCACCGTGGCCGCGATCGAGCGCGCGGCGACGGCGAGGTCCGCCGGGTCGTCGGTGAAGGTCAGCACCGACTTGCCCCCGCGCTCGACGTAGACCGCGAGCCGTCCGTCGACGGTCGTCACGAGCGCACCCGCCTTGCGGCCGGGACGGTGCCCGCGGCCGGTGGTCGTCGCGGCGCGTGCCGTGCCCTCGTCCGCACCGTCGGAGCCGGAGCCCGCGCCGGGCCCGGCGTCTGCCGGGGTGTCGTCGGACGGCCAGGGCAGTGCGGCGCCGTACGGGTTGGCGGGATCGGTCGCCGCGAGCGTCAGTGCCTGGCGCTCGCGGTCCGGGTCGGCGCGTTCGTCGTCGTCGAGGTCACGGGCGTACGTGCGGAGACGGTCGACCGTCGGGCTCGTCGCGAACTGCGCCGCCCCGAGCCCCTCGACGAAGTACCCGCGCCGCGCACGCCCCGACTCCTCGAACCGGCTGAGGACCCGGTAGACACCGGCGAACCCGCCGCGGACGCCCTCGACCTGCACCGCGCCGCGCGTCACGACGCCGTACCGCTCGAGCAGCTGCTCCGCGGTCGCGGCTGCGCGCAGCGTCGAGTCGGACTCGGCGAGCGGCAGGATCGACCAGCGACCGCCCACCGACGGCGGACCGGACTGCGACGGCAGCGTCGGACGTCGCCGTCCCCGGTACGCGCGGGCACGGGGTGCGCTGGTGCTCTTCGCCTTGCCGCCGAGCATCGACCGCAGCGGCGCGAACGTGTCGTTCGTGATCTGTCCGGCCCACACGAGGTCCCACAGGGCGGTCGTCAGCGCCTGGTCGTCCGTGCTGCCGACGGCCTGCCCGAGCTGCCGGAAGAAGTACGCACCACCGCCGGCCAGCGCCCCGAGGACGTCGCGCTGCAGCTCGGTGGTCTCGCCGCCGTCGGGCTCGGCCAGGGTCGTCGACGCCGTCTCCGCCAGGTGCAGCCGCACCCACCCGTCGTTGCCCGGCAGCGTCCCGCCGCCGGACCACAGGACCTCACCGGTCGCGGTGAGCTCGTCGAGCATGCTCGTCGAGTAGTCGGTCACACGGGACGGCAGCACGAGGGTCTCCCATGCGCTCGCGGGCAGGGCGACGCCGGCGAGCTGGTCGATGACCTGCAGGACGCCGTCCACGCCGCGCAGACCACCGCGGGTACCGGGGGCCTGGACGTGCTGCCACGCGGGCAGGAACCGGGCGAGGGCGTCCGGCGACACCGGCTCGACCTCGTGCCGCAGGGCCGCGAGCGACTTCGTCCGGATGCGCCGCAGCACCTCGGCGTCGCACCACTCGGCACCCTGGCGGTCCGGACGGAACTCGCCCTCGACCACGCGACGGTCGGCGACCAGGCGGCGCAGGGTGTCCAGCACGACGGCGACGCCGAGTCCGAGGCGCCCGGCGGCCTCCTGCGCGGAGAACGGCCCGTGCGACCGGGCGTACCGGCCGACGAGGTCACCGAGCGGGTCGGCAACCGGCTCGACGAAGGCCGTCGGCACGCCGATCGGGAGCGGGACCCCGAGGGCGTCGCGCAGGCGGGAGGCGTCCTCGATGACCGACCAGCGCGTCGCACCGCCCTGCGTGAACGACAGCACGCGGCGGTCGCGCTCGAGCGTCTCGAGCGCGGTCCGGACGGTGTCGGCCGCGCCGTCGGGGTCGTCGACCCCCGCGTCCGCCACCCAGCTGCGGGCGACGAGCTCGGGCAGCTCGAGGGCACCGACGAGCCGGAGCACGTCGACGAGCCCCTCGGCGTCACGCGCGCGACGGTCGGGAGAGAGCCGCTGCAGGTCACGCTCGACGGACGCGATGACGTCGGGGTCGAGGAGCTCCCGCAGCTCCGCCCGGCCGAGCAGCTCGCCGAGCAGGGTGGAGTCGAGCGACAGGGCCGCCGCGCGACGTTCCGCCAGGGGCGAGTCGCCCTCGTACATGAACGCCGCGACGTAGCCGAACAGGATCGACCGGGCGAACGGGGACGGCTGCTCCGTCTCGCGCTCGACCAGCCGGATGCGACGCTCGGCGATCTGGTCCGAGATCCCGAGCAGCGCCGGCACGTCGTAGACGTCCTGCAGGACCTCGCGCACGGTCTCGAGCACGATCGGGAACGTCGGGTACTCCCGCGCGACCTCGAGCAGCTGCGACGCCCGCTGGCGCTGCTGCCACAGCGGGGACCGCTGCCCGGGGTTCCGGCGGGGCAGGAGCAGTGCCCGCGCCGCGCACTCGCGGAACCGGGCCGCGAAGAGTGCGGACCCGCCGACCTCGTCGGTGACGAGCGCTTCGAGGTCGTCGCGCTCGAACACGAACAGGTCGGCGCCGGGCGGCTCGGCGTCGGTCTCGGGGATCCGGACCACGATGCCGTCGTCGGCCGCCATCGCGTCGCCGTCGATGCCGTGCCGCTCACGCAGCCGGGCGCCGACCGCCAGCGCCCACGGCGCGTGCACCTGCATGCCGTACGGCGAGTGCAGGATGAGTCGCCAGTCGCCGAGTTCGTCGCGGAACCGCTCGACCACGAGCGTGGTGTCGTTCGGGACGTGGCCGGTCGCCGCGCGCTGGTCGCGCAGGAAGGTGAGCAGGTTCGTCACCGCGCGCTCGTCCAGCCCGCCGGCGGCGACGCGGGTGCGGGCGTCGTCGTCGGAGGCGGCGTCCACCTCGCGCACGAACGCCCCCGTGGCGCGTCCGAGCTCGGCGGGGCGCCCGATGCCGTCGCCCTTCCAGAACGGCACGCGGCCGGGTTGTCCGAACGCCGGGCTGACGATCACCCGGTCGTGCGTGATCTCCTCGATGCGCCAGCTCGTGGCGCCGAGCGCGAAGACGTCGCCGACGCGGGACTCGTAGACCATCTCCTCGTCGAGCTCGCCGACGCGGCTGGCCTTCTCGCCCACCATGAACACGCCGAACATGCCGCGGTCGGGGATCGTGCCGCCGCTCGTCACCGCGAGCCGCTGCGCACCCGGACGCCCGGTGAGGGTGCCGTGCACGCGGTCCCACACCAGGCGCGGTCGGAGTTCGGCGAACTCGTCGCTGGGGTAGCGACCGGTCACCAGGTCGAGCGTCGCCTCGAACGCCGAGCGCGGCAGCGAGCTGAACGGGGCGCTCCGGCGGACGAGCTCGAACCAGTGCTCGACCTCGACGGTGTCGACGGACCCCGCGGCGACGGTGTGCTGCGCGAGGACGTCGAGGGGGTTCGCGGGCACCGAGATCGACTCGATCTGCCCGGAGACCATGCGCTCGACGGTGACCGCGCTGTTCACCAGGTCGGCGCGGTGCTTCGGGAAGAGCACGCCACGGGAGATCTCGCCGACCTGGTGCCCGGCGCGACCGACGCGCTGCAGACCGCTCGCCACGGACGGCGGCGCCTCGACCTGCACGACGAGGTCGACCTCGCCCATGTCGATGCCGAGCTCGAGCGAGCTCGTGGCGACGACGCAGCGGAGCCGACCGGACTTCAGGTCGTCCTCGATGATCGCCCGCTGGTCCTTCGACACGGAACCGTGGTGGGCGCGTGCGAGCACGGGCACCGTCGGGTCGGAGCCGCCGCCCTCGGTCTGCCCGGACGGCCCGATCAGCTGGGCCGGTGGACGCTTCGGTTGCGCCACCGGTGCGTGCGCGGACGCCCGGCCGGGGGACTGGGTCACCGGGGCCGCTGCGGCGACCGCGTCGACCGTCGCAGGGGCCTCGACGGCCGCGAGCACGCGCTCCTCGTGGATCTCGTTGAGCCGGGCGGTGAGTCGTTCGGCGAGCCGCCGCGAGTTCGCGAACACGATCGTCGAGCGGTGCTCCTCGATGAGGTCGACGACCCGTTCCTCGACGTGGGGCCAGATCGAGCCGTTCGTCGGGGACTCGGTGGCGTCCGCGCCGACCGGCGGGGCACCGAGCTCGGTCATGTCGTCGACCGGTACCACCACGCGCAGGTCGAAGGTCTTCTGCGCCGGCGGGGCGATGATCGAGACCGGCGCGCGGCCGCCGAGGAACCGCGCGACCTCTTCTGCCGGGCGGACCGTCGCGGACAGGCCGATGCGCTGCACGGGCTTCTCGAGCAGGTCGTCGAGCCGCTCGAGCGACACCGCCAGGTGCGCCCCGCGCTTCGTCGACGCGACCGCGTGGACCTCGTCCACGATGACCGTGTCGACGTTCACCAGGGTCTCGCGTGCCTGCGATGTCAGCATGAGGTACAGCGACTCGGGCGTGGTGATGAGGATGTCCGGGGGCTGCCGGAGCAGCCGCTGCCGGTCGGACGAGGGGGTGTCGCCGCTCCGGACGCCCACCGTGACCTCGGGCGGTTCCGTCCCGAGCCGCCGGGCGGTCTGCGTGATGCCGACGAGCGGGCTCCGCAGGTTCCGCTCGACGTCGACGCCGAGTGCCTTGAGCGGCGAGACGTACAGCACGCGGGTCCGTTGCTTCGCGGGCGGACGGTCGGTCGCGCTGATCAACCGGTCGATCGACCACAGGAACGACGCCAGGGTCTTGCCGGAGCCCGTCGGGGCGATCACGAGGGCGTGCTGTCCGGTGGAGATCGCGTCCCAGGCACCGGCCTGGGCGGCGGTGGGTGCGGGGAACGCGCCACGGAACCACTCCGCGGTCGCGGGGGAGAAGCGCTCGAGGACGTCCGTCATGGTCCGTCCCATCCTGCCCGTCGCCACCGACAGCGGGCCGGGTGGCGGACCTGCTTGACATCACGACCAATAGCGATCTATCGTTGAGCCATCGCGATAGGGACAGGATCGATCGCGAGCGCACTTCACCACCGACAGGAAGGAGTCATCATGCGCCCCTCGTACGATGACCTCGACAGCACCACGCCCCGCCGCGGCCCCCGCGGCACCGGGCCGCGCGGCCCCCGCTTCGGCGGCGCGCGGCAGCACCACGGTCACGGCTTCCCCGGCCGCGACCGTGGCGACCACGACCACGGCGGACGCGGCGGCTTCGGCCCCGGGTTCGGCGGTCGCGGCTTCGGCCCCGGGTTCGGGCCCGGATTCGGCGGCGGTCCCGGCCGCGAACGCCGTCGTCGCGGCGACGTCCGCCTCGCGATCCTCGGCCTGCTCGCCGAGGGTCCGCAGAACGGCTACGCCGTGATCAAGACCATCGCCGAACGCACGGACGGCGCCTGGAAGCCGAGCCCCGGCTCGGTCTACCCGACGTTCCAGCAGCTCGTCGACGAGGACCTCGTCGTCTCGACCGGCGACGGCCGCAAGACGCTCTTCGAGCTCACCGACGCCGGCCGTGCCGAGGCCGAGGCGAAGGCGGACGAGATCGCCACCGCGTTCGCGGCCGCACCGGGCATGCCCGACACGCAGCGCGAGTTCGTCGAGGCCCTCCGCAAGGCCATGGGGGTGCTCCACATGTACCGCACCAGTGCCTCCGACGAGCAGACGAAGGCCGCGACGGCGAAGGTCGACCAGCTCCGCAAGGACCTGCTGCAGATCCTCGCCGAGTAGCGGCGAGCGGTCCGCGCGACCCGGCGACGGACGGGAGGCGCGTGGCGGGCCCGGCACGCGCCTCCCGTCCGCCAGTCGGTCACCCGGACTCCTCCGCGAACGCGACGGTCTGCCGCATGCCGTCCGCGGCGGACCGTCGCCGTCGCGTACCCGTCGTGGGTCCGTTCGTCAGGACGCGCCGGCGAACGCGGCGACGTCGGCGAGCTCCTCGGCGGAGACCGCGTGCGGCAGACCGGCGTACGACGATGTCCGCATCGATCACGTGGACGACGCTGGCGATCCCCGTCGACCGCGCCTTCCGCCGAACTCGCCGGGGCGACTGGTAGACACGGTGCATGGCCTCGCTGCGCACCCCCGATCCCGACTCCGGCTGGCTGTCCGACGAGGAACTCGCGAACATCCGTCGTCGGCTGCCCATCTGCTACGTCGAGGCACTCCCCGTCCGCACCGACGGCCTCGGTGTCGTGACCGAGGTCGGCGTGCTGCTCCGTGTCGCGCCGAGCGGCTCGATCGCCCGCACGCTCGTCTCCGGTCGGGTGATGTTCGGCGAGTCGATCCGGACCGCGCTCTTCCGGCACCTGGAGAAGGACCTCGGCCCGATGGCCTTCCCGCAGCTCCCCGCGAGCCCGACGCCCTTCACCGTCGCCGAGTACTTCCCGCTGCCCGGTGCCTCGGTGTACACCGATGAGCGGCAGCACGCGATCTCGCTGGCCTACGTCGTCCCGGTGACCGGCACCTGCGACCCGCGCCAGGACGCCCTCGAGCTGACGTGGATGAGCCCGATCGAGGCAGCCTCCGACGCCGTCGCCGAGGAGATGGAGGGCGGCCGCGGCGCACTTCTGCGGGCCGGTCTCGCGTCGGTCGGCGCGCTGCACTGACCCGCGGTCCGTCCCGAGCACGACGAAGCCCCCGGAACCGTGTGGTTCCGGGGGCTTCGCAGCTCGGTCGTGGACCGGCTTCAGTGCTTCTCGTCGCGGAGGCTGTCCGCGACGCCGTGCGCCGCGTCCTTCACGTCGTCGACACCCTGCTTGGCCGACGCCTTGGCCTGGTCGGTCTGACCCTCGGCCTTCAGCTTGTCGTTGCCGGTCAGGTTGCCGACACCCTCCTTGACCTTGCCGACGAGCTTCTCGCCGGTGTGGTTCTCTTCGCTGCCAGCCATGTGGTCTCCTTCCGACGACGGACGATTCCCCGTCGGCCGCTCACGCGACCGTCGGTGCAGGAGAACCTACGCGCAGGTCGCCCCATCGCTCCCACTGGACGTCCAGGTTCCCGAACGTGGACGCGGAAGCGACAGATCCCCGCCGGACTTCGACGGGGATCTGTCGCTCTCGCGCACCACTCAGCGATGAGCGGGCGGGAGTGGGAGGTCAGTGGCGGTCGGCCGCACCCGCCGGGCGCGAGACGCGACGCGAGCCCTGCCGACGACGCGCACCACCGGACTCACCGGCACCGCTGCGGCCGGCCGCGTAGCCACCCTCGGACGACCAGACCGGCGCCGACCCACCGCGCACGACGTCGCTCGAGGCTCGACGGCTGCCACCGGAGCGGCGCTGCCCACCCGCGGCGGTACCCGCACCCGCGGCGGTACCCGCACCCGCGCCGGCACCCTGGCCACCGCGACGCTGCCCGCCGCCGGCCTGCTCGGCGCGACCACCACGACGCCCACCGGTGGACCCGGTGGCGGGGGCGGCCTGTGCGGACTGCCCCGCGCCTCCCGAACGGCCACCGCGACCACGGCGGCGACCGGCGGTGTCACCCGCGGACTCGGCAGCACGCGGCTGCCGCTGGCGCTGCTGCTGGGCGGGCTGCTCCGGGGCCACGTGGCGGATCGGGGCGACCTCGCCGACGAGCTCGGTGACGGCCGGCGAGGTCGCGGTGACCTGCTGCGGGGTGACCTTGATCGCCGCGGCACGCATCATCTGTGCGACGTCGCGGCGCTCGGCCGGCAGCGTCACGGTGACGACGTCGCCCGACGAACCGGCACGCGCGGTGCGGCCCGAGCGGTGCAGGTACGCCTTGTGCTCGGTCGGCGGGTCGACGTGCACGACGAGCTCGACGTGGTCGACGTGCACGCCACGGGCGGCGACGTCGGTGGCGACGAGCACGAGGGCCTCGCCGGACGAGAACTTCGCGAGGTTGCGCTCCCGGGCGCCCTGCGACAGGTTGCCCTGCAGGTCGACCGCCGGGATGCCCTGGCTGGTGAGCTGCTTCGCCAGGCGCTTCGCGTGGTGCTTCGTGCGCATGAACAGGATGCGACGGCCGGTGCCCGAGGCGAGGACGCGGACGAGGTCCTTCTTGGCGTCGGCGTCGGCGACCTCGAACAGGTGGTGCGTCATGGCCTCGACCGGGCTGGTCTCGTCGTCGACCGAGTGCATCACCGGGTCGTGCAGGAACTTCTTGACGAGCTTGTCCACGCCGTTGTCGAGCGTGGCCGAGAACAGCAGGCGCTGGCCCTGCTCCGGCGTCGCCTGCATGATCTTCGTCACGCCGGGCAGGAAGCCCATGTCGGCCATGTGGTCGGCCTCGTCGAGGACGGTGACCTCGATGTCGCCGAGGCTCACGTGCCCCTGCTGCATGAGGTCGGCGAGGCGACCCGGGCAGGCGACGACCACGTCGACACCGCCGCGGAGCGCGTCGACCTGCCGACCCTGGCCGACACCGCCGAAGATCGTCGTGGTGTTGAGCCCCATCGACTTCGCGAGCGGCGCGAGGGTCGCGTCGATCTGGGTCGCGAGCTCACGGGTCGGTGCGAGCACGAGGGCGCGCGGGCGACCGGCGCGGCGGGGACGGCGGCTCGCGGCGAGACGGGCGGCCAGCGGGATCGCGAACGCGATCGTCTTGCCGGAGCCGGTGCGGCCGCGGCCGAGCACGTCCTTGCCCTGCAGGGAGTCGGGCAGCGTGTCGGCCTGGATCGGGAACGCGGTCTCCTTGCCCTGCTGGGCGAGGGACTGGACCATCGGCGCCGGGACGCCGAGGTCGGAGAAACGGATGTCGGAAGGAGTGGCGGTCATCGTGACCTTTCGAGCCGGCACGTGCCGGCCGTGGGCGCGCTCGGGTTCGGCGCGCGGGCGGGACCCCGCGTCAGCGGTGCTGACACGGTCGCCGCAGCAGAGAGCCTGGCACCGGATGGTGGTGCGCGATCATCGACCGGATGAGGGTCGGGAGTCGGGGGCGTCCGTACGACGCACGAGGCGATCGGCGCCTCGAGTACCCCCAGCATAGCGTGCGACCCCCGGATCACGGCAGGAGCGTTCGCCGACCGCGTGCGATGATCCCGTGGTGCGCACCCGTTCCGTCCTGCTGACCACCGCGATCGCCCTGGTGGTCGTCCTCGGCAGCGCCGGGTGTGCCGACGCAGCGGCGCCCGCGGCGACACGCGCCGCGTCGACCGAGACCTACCGGAACCTGCCCACGGCGGGGCGTCCGGACTACCAGCTCGGCGGTGGCTACACACCTGCGAGCGGCGTGACGATCGTCGAACGGGACAGCACCGACCGCCCGGCCGCCGGCACGTACTCGGTCTGCTACGTCAACGGCTTCCAGACACAGCCGGGGGCGCTCGCCGGGTGGGAGCGCCGCGCGCCGTCGGCACTCCTGCGCGACGGCTCCGGGAAGCTCGTCGCCGACCCGGGCTGGCCGGACGAGGTGCTCCTCGACACCCGGACCGCCGCGAAGCGCGCCGCGATCACGAAGGAGCTCACGACGTCGGTCGCGCGGTGCGCCGACCGCGGGTTCGACGCCGTCGAGTTCGACAACCTCGACTCGTGGACGCGGTCCGGCGGACGCCTGACCCGCTCCGGGAACCTCGCGCTCGCGGCGTCGCTCGTCCGGATCGGGCACGAGCGCGGTCTCGCCGTCGGGCAGAAGAACACGCCGCAGCTCGGGAAGGCCGGTCGGCAGTCGACGGGCTTCGACTTCGTCGTCGCCGAGGAGTGCGTGCAGTACGACGAGTGCGCGGCCTACACGGCGGTCTACGGGGAGCGCGTGGTCGACATCGAGTACTCCGACACCCTCGGCCGCTCGTGGGCGTCGGTGTGCGGGCTGCGGGACCGTCCCGCGATGACGATCCTGCGGGACCGCGACCTGGTCACCCCGGACGACGACGCGTACGTCTTCGAGCACTGCTGACGGCGCGACGGTCGGCCGGGAGGCACCGGTCGCCTCGCCCACGCCCCTCGCCCGGGTGCGGGTGGGCGCCTCAGGCGGGCCAGGCCTCGCGGAGCGCGGTCGCCGCCTGGTCGGCGGACAGCCCCGCCTCGTGGGCCGCGACCGCCAGGGCACGAGCCGCCTCGGCGACCGCGTCGGGCACCGCTGCCGGCCGGATCACCCGGGTACCGGCACCGCGAGCGGTGTGCACGAGCCCTGCCTCCTCGAGCAGCTGGTACGCCTTCGCGACCGTCCCGGTCGCGAGCCCGAGCTCCTCGGCGAGGGCACGCACGCTCGGCAGGCGCTCGCCGTCCACCAGGTAGCCGGCGGCGATCTGCGCCGCGATCTGCGAACGCACCTGCTCGAACGGCGGCACCCGGCCGCCGGCGTCGAGTGCCACGAGTCCCGTCATGCGATCCACCCTTGCGTCCTGTCCGTCCCGTGTCCGTCGTGCGTGCGTGGTGTCAGAAGTCGTACTGCTCGCCGACCGGGATCGGCACGGCGACGGTGTTGCCCGGCGGGGCGAGCGGGCAGGCCCACGCCGGGTCGTACGCGCACGAGGGGTTGTACGCGAAGTTGAAGTCGAGGACGAGCTCGCCGTCGTCGCCCCCGAGGTCCGCACCCTTGATCGTGTCGAGCAGGTACCGGCCGCCGCCGTACGTGCCGCGGGCCCTGCCGGCGCTGGCGTCCTTCACCGGCACGAAGATGCCACCCGCGTACCCGCCGTGCGACCACACGTCGAGCGTGCCGATGCCCGGCAGTCGGACGACGCCGAGCCGGTCGAAGTGCACGGTGCCGTCGGTGCCGGTCTCGACGTCCATCGCCCGGGGCTCCGCCGGCTCGACGCGGGCGCGGAAGCGCCACTCGGGGTCGTAGTCCGGCACCGGCAGCGCCTCGAAGTCGCGGGCGTCCTCGTCGAGCAGCGGACTCGCCGGGTGTTCGCCGAACATCGCGTCGCGGGTCTCGCGCCACATCGCGTGCGCGGTCTCGGGATCGGCCGTCGCCCGCACCCGCCGGTACAGGTCGAACGTCATCCGCCGCCAGTCCACGGTGGCGAGCGTGCTGTGCACGCGGTCCTGGGCCCTCGGCTCCTGCGTCTGGCTCACGGTGTGAGGGTACGCCCGGCGGCTCCGGACCCGCCAGCGACCGGCCGTCGCTGTGGATGAGTGCCTGCGAGCCGTCCGGTGGTGCCCCTGGCAGACTGGGCGGGTAGCGACCGACGAGGGGACGGGCGACGTGATCAGAGGAACGACGACCCGGCGGACCGCCGCCCGACGGACGGCGGCTGGAGGGACGGCGCCACGGGTCGCGAGCACGATCGCCTCGTGCGCGACGGGTCTGGCGCTCGTGACGGTGCTGGCCGGGTGCACTGCCTCGGCCTCGGCGAACCGGACGGTGTCGCCCCCGCGGTTCGAGAGCGCGGTGGCCGACGCCCTCGAGCGCGAGGTGGGTCAGCGTCCGCTGGTCGACTGCGGTGTGGACCCGATCGACCTGGTCGAGGGGAACACCGTGCACTGCGAGATCGGCGCCGAGGGTGACGCGACCGTGTACGACTCCGCCGTCGAGGTGCGCGACGTCGACGGCTCGGACTACGCCGTCCACGTGCAGGTGGACGAGCAGCCGAAGTCCTGACGGACGGCGCGCGTCAGCTGCCGGGACGTCGCCAGGACGGGGCGAGCTGCCGCATCCGCAGTGCCCGCCACTGCCAGATGACCCACATGCCCGGCCACAGCGCGGCGCCGAGGAGCGCCGGGCGCATCCGGTAGGTCAGGCGGTCGAGCAGCAGGGTCCGGCCGTCCCCGAGGTCGACGGTGGCCATCCGGTGCCGCATCGTCATGCGCCCGAACAGTCCCGAGGCCCCGCCGCCGTCGTCACGCTGCACCGGGACGCCGTCGACCTCGTACAGGTGGATGTCCACGTGGGTGTCACCGCTCGGCACGACGCCGAACGCGTCCGCCGTGATCGGGTGCGGCACCCCGGGGGTCCAGCGCTCCGGCAGGCCCTCGGGCGACCGCGAGCGGTAGACGAGGAACGGCTTCGTGACCGCGACCATCACGGACGGCGACAGCAGGGCGTCACGGACGGCGTCGACGGGGGCGTCGAGGACGATGCGGAGACCGACGTGCATGCGCCGGACCGTACGCGGACGTGCTGTGCGGTCCGTGCCGTGTGGGGGACGGCGGGACGGCTCAGGCGTGCCGGGCCGCGCGACGGCGGGCACCCTCGGCGCGGTCGCGGGTGCGGAGCCGTCCGGTGAGCGCGAGACGCACGGTCGGCCACTCGGCCGCGGTGATCGAGAAGACCACGGTGTCGCGGAGCGTGCCGTCGCGACCGATCGAGTGGCTGCGGAGGACGCCGTCCTGCTTCGCGCCGAGCGACGCGATGGCCGCGCGCGACTGGTGGTTGTGCCAGTGCGTCCGGAACTCCACCGCGATGCACGTCCACGCGTCGAAGGCGTGCGACAGCAGGAGCATCTTCGCCTCGGTGTTGATGCCGGTGCGCTGGGCGGCGCGAGCGAGGAAGGTGTACCCGATCTCGACGCGACGGTTCGCCGTGTCGATGTTCGCGAACGTCGTGGCACCGACCACCCGTCCGGTCGGGCGGTCGCGGATCGCGAACGGCACCATCCGGCCCGCCTCGTGCTCGCCGAGCCGGCGCTCGATCTCGGCGTCCACCCGGTCGGGGGCGGGCACCGAGGTGTACCAGGTGCGCCAGAGGTCCCCGTCCGACACCGCCGCCCGCAGGTCGTCCGCGTGCTCGGCCGCCAGGGGCTCGAGGGTGACGCGGTCGCCGGTCAGGGTGGGGACGGTGGCGATCTCCATGATCACCGATCCTACGGTCGCGAGAGCGTCGGGAGGGCCGCCCGGACCGCACCTGTGGAGACGGACAGGCACCCGGCCGGAGTTCGGCGGGGGTGCGCCGCGGCTATCGTGGTCCGGTGGCAGCACGCACCCAGGAGCAGTACCAGGTCCGGTTCGCGTGGGGGAGTGCGGGTGCGTCCCGCATCGCGCACGACACCCACCTCGTCGTGTGGGTCGACGTGCTGCCGGACGCGCACGACGCGGCCCGCGGTGCCGACCCCGTGTCGCGCGGGCGGGCGGCGGCCGCCCTGCTGCCGGACGGTCCGGAGGTCGTGCTCGGCCACCTCGGCAACGCGACGGCCGTCGCGGAGCGGGTGACGGGCCTCCAGGCCGCACGCGGGGACCGTTGCGTCGTCGCGGTCGTCGCCGCCGGACGTGCGACGGACGGTGCCGGTGCCGTGGCGGACGCGGCGGGCGAGCCGGTCGACACTGCGGAGGTGCCGGAGCAGGCCGTCGAGGACCTGCTCGCGGCCGGCGCGGTCGTCGATGCGCTCGTGTCGGTCGGCATCGACCACACGTCGCCCGAGGCGGCCGTCGCCTGCGCCGCCTGGACCGGGCTCCGGCGCGCGGCGAAGCACCTGGTCAGCGCGGCCGAGGGTGCCGCCGACCTGGACCGCGGGACGGTCCAGGCGGCGCTCGCCGCGGGGCCCGACCTGGTCGTCCTGCGGGAATCGAGCGCGCCGGCGTAGCGTTCCCGAACGCAGGCGCCGCCAGGGCGCCGCTGATCGCAAGGAGCACACGTCATGAAGGCAGTCGTCGGCGACACCGTGATCGCGGAGGCCCCGCAGGAGGACCTCGTCCAGATCGAGGGCAACTGGTACTTCCCGCCGGCCAGCGTGAAGCCGGAGTACTTCTCGGAGAGCGACACCCAGTACCACTGCCCGTGGAAGGGCGACACGCAGTACTACACCGTCACGGTCGACGGTCAGGAACTGCCGGACCGCGCGTGGTCCTACCCGACGCCCATCCCGTCGTCGTTCGACCGGGTCGGCAAGGACTACTCGGGCTACTACGCCTTCTGGAAGGACGTCCGCGTCGTCGACTGACGACGGACCCCGTCGGCTCAGCCGGCCACCGTCAGCACCACGAGCGCCACGTTGAGGGCGACGAT
This sequence comes from Curtobacterium sp. MCSS17_007, assembly GCF_003234175.2. Lineage (NCBI taxonomy): Bacteria > Bacillati > Actinomycetota > Actinomycetes > Micrococcales > Microbacteriaceae > Curtobacterium > Curtobacterium sp. MCSS17_007. The sequence goes on along the minus strand of NZ_CP126257.1, from coordinate 3,127,704 downwards.
CACCAGCGCGATGACCCCCGCCACGACGCGGGTGGTCATCGCGTTGACGTCTGCGCCCATGATGCTGCGGCGCGACGTGTAGACGACGAGCGGCACGATCGCGAAGGCGATGCCGAAGCTCAGCACGACCTGGCTGAGGACGAGCAGCGTCGTCGGGTCGGCCCCGAACGCCAGCAGCGCGACGGCGGGCAGCAGCGTCACGAGGCGGCGCACCACGACCGGGATGCGGACGTGCAGCAGGCCGTGCATGATCTCCGCGCCGGCCATGCAGCCGACCGACGTCGAGGCGAGTCCGGACGCGAGCAGCCCGACCGCGAACAGGACACCGACGACGGGGCCGACGTTCGCCTCGATCGCGGCCTGCGCGCCGGGGATCGTGTCGGTCCCGGCGACCCCGGGCAGCGTCGCGGCGGCGAGCACGAGCATGCAGACGTTCACGCCGCCGGCCACGACGAGCGCGAGGGCGACGTCCCACCGCGTCGCGACGAGCACCCGGCGGCGTTCCGGGCCCGCCGGGACGTCGCCGTGCCGGTCGCGTGCGAGTGCCGAGTGGAGGTAGACGGCGTGGGGCATGACCGTCGCGCCGAGCATCGACGCGGCGAGGAGTACCGACTGCGCGCCCTCGAAGCGGGGGACGAGCCCGCTGACGAGCTCGCCCGGTGAGACCTGCGCGAAGAGGAGCCCGGCGCAGAAGCCGACCGTGAGGATCGCGAGCATCGTGGTCACGACGGCCTCGAACGTGCGGGTGCCGCGGCGGCTGTGCAGCAGCAGGATCGCCATCGAGACCACGCCGGTGAGCACGCCGCCGGCGACGAGCGGCAGGCCGAAGAGCAGGTGCAGGGCGAGTGCGCCGCCGATGACCTCGGCGACGTCGGTCGCGGCGGCCACCACCTCGGCCTGCGCCCAGAAGAGCAGCCGCGGGGTCCGTCGCATGCGCAGCCCCAGGTGCTCCGGCAGCGACCGGCCGGTGACCACGCCGAGCTTCGCCGAGAGGTACTGCACGACGACGGCGCTCGCGTTCGCGGCGACGAGCACCCAGAGCAACAGGTACCCGTACTGCGCGCCCGCGGTGAGGTTCGCCGCGACGTTCCCGGGGTCGACGTAGGCGATCGCGGCGACGAAGGCCGGGCCGAGCAGGGTGAGGCCGGCGGCGCGGCGACGCGGTCCACCGGCTCCCGGTGCGCCGCCCCGGATCGCAGCTGCGTCGGCACGACGGGGGTCGGTGCCGTCGGCGGGGCGTCCGGAGCGGGCACGTCGAGCGGCGGCGGTGTCGGTCATGTCCTCAGCATGCCAGGATTCGGCGAGCCGAATCCACAGGTTCGGTGAACGTCGAACGCTCCCCCGGTCGCGGCACGTCCCACGCGGGCGCTCCGCCCACGTCCCACGCAGACGCTCCGCCCTCGGTCCGCGCTCAGGCGGCAGCACGGCGGGCGCGGTGCGCGCGCACCTTGGCCCGGTTGCCGCAGCGCTGCATCGAGCACCAGCGACGCGTGCCCCCGCGCGACGAGTCGTAGAACACGAGCCCGCAGTCCTCCGCCGAGCACCGGCTGAGCCGCGTCGGCTGCCCGTCCGCCGCGACGTCGTCGAAGCCGACCTCGGTGAAGAGCGCGACCGCGTCCCGCGCCACGCTGGACAGCGCCTGCGCCAGCCGGACCCGGTTCGCCCCCGCCCGACGTCGGCCGCCCGGCAGGCTCGGTGGCACGTCGGGCAGCGCCGCGAAGAGGTTCACCGTGTCGATGTCGTCCGGTGCCGGGCGGGTGCGTCCGGTGCCCGCGCGCAGTCCCGCCGCGACGGCGGTCCGTGCGGCCGCGTCCGCGGACCCGACGGGGGCCGGGGCGGCCGCCACCGCGAGCCTGCCGATCGCGGCCCGGAGCGCACGGGCGTCCTGCAGCTCGCGGGCGGTCGCGCCGACGTCGATCGGCTCGGTGTGGTCGCCGAGCCACTCGTCCAGGTCGGCCGGGGTCACGAGGAGCTCACCGAGGCGGGCGCGCGGACGTCGGGCGTCCGGGTCGTCGGCGAACCCACCGGTGTGGGCGAAGTCCAGGGCGATCCGGCCGGCGTCGAAGAACCACGACGACCCGCTGTCCGTCCGGATGTGCTGCCCCGTGTGCATCCGTCCAGGCTAACGGTTCCCCGGCGCGCCTCCCCGGGGCCCGTGGATCATGCGGTAGCCGCCCGCCGCTCCCACGTGATGAGGTTCCGGCCGTCGAAGCGTCGCGAGCACCGCGCGCACGCCAACGGTCGCGTGGGCGTGCGGTAGCGGAAGTGCTCGTGGCCGGCCGGACAGGTGCCGACCCACGGTGCGAGCTCCGACGCGATGGGCCCGTCGTACAGGCGGGACCCGGTGTACCCGATGCCCGCGGCGGTCCGACGCCACGCGGGCCCGTGCCCGGCACGGGGGCCTGCCAGCGCGTGCGCGACCTCGTGGAGCAGCACCTGCTCGACGTCGTCCTCGGACACCCGGGCGGCGATGTGCCGGCTCACCGTGATCCGACGTCGTCCGAAGTCGCACTGGCCCGCCCGGGTCTTCGCGTGGTCGAACGCGAACGTCCAGCCGCCCGGACCCAGGTGCACGGTCAACAGGTGCTCGGCGCGGACCCGGACCCGCTCGAGCGTCGCGGCCGCGGGGTGCGTCGTCACCGCGCGTCGGGGTCCTGCTCGTCGCGCGGTGCCTGGCCCTTCTGCGCCGCTCGTGCGGCGATGCGCCCCCACAGGTCGTCGGCCTCGGTGCGTGCGGCGTCCGGGGCCCCGAGCACCCGGCGGCGGACCGGCGGGACCTGCTTCACCGGCTCGGCGACGCGGGTGGTCGGCTCGTCGTCCTCGGCGCGGCGCGCGGCGACCTCGCGGGCGGTGCGGGGCTTGTCCTCGGCGGCCCTCGGCTGCGACACCGATGCGCGGAGTGCCGCCTCGACCGCGGTGCGCAGCGCCTCGGTGCGCTCCGAGGGAGCACCGGCCTGCCGGAACGCCTGGTAGGCGCGGGAGAGCGCGGAACGGGCCTCCTCGAAGCGCGACAGCTCGAACAGCGACCAGCCCTCGAGCTCGGCGGCGGCGCCCTCGAGCTCGGGCCACTCCTCGGTGCGTGCCGTGTCACGGGCCATGGCGGCCTCGGTCGCGGCGCGCTCGTACCGACCGAGGTCGTGCAGCACGTGGGCGCGACGGATGCGCGCGGCGACCTTGTCCGAGCGTTCGCCGGTGAACATGGTCAGGCGGAAGACCTCCTCCGCGACGACGAGCGACTCGTCGAGACGGCCGAGCAGGCGGAGGAGCTCGGCGCGCTCGGCGAGGGCGTCGGTGCTCCGGCTCTGGCCGAGGTCGCGCAGCCGCTGCTGCACGGCGTCGGCATCGACGGCCGGGCGCAGGCTGATCGGCGCGAAGGTGCTCCCCGGGCTCACACCGGCAGTGGGTGCGGAGCCGACCGGCGTGGAGTCGCCCGGTGCGGCGTGACGGGGTTCCCGAGCGCGGTCGGCGCGGTCGGGCTGCTGGCTGTCGTCGGGCGGGAGGGACATCGGTTCGAGGGTAACCGTGGGCTCCCGTGAGCGGGCGGTGCCACGCGCACGGGGGGCGTGAAGCGTGTCGGGGTGGACGCGGAACGGCCCGCCCCGCTGCAGCGGGACGGGCCGTTCACCGGGCGGGCGGACGCTCAGGACGCGCCGTTCACCGCCGCTGCGGCAGCCACGCCGATGTAGGTCACGAAGGTCGCGATGGTGGCGACGACCGCCAGGACGATCGCGAAGACGCCCCAGCCGCGACCCCGCTTGGTCACGGCGGCGATGATGCCCTGCACGAGTGCCCACAGGCCGAGGATCGCGGCGATGCCGGCCACGACCGCACCGACGCCGAGCTGACCCATCACGGCCGGGTCGTTCATGAGCTGCTGCTGCAACTGCTGCTGCTGCTCGGCCGAGGCACCGCCACCCTGCGCGATGTCGCTGAGGGCGTTGCTGTTCGCCAGGGCGTTCCCCATCAGGTAGCCGCCGACCACGCCGAGCACGAGCGACGCGAGTCCGAGCACGAAGGCGACGACGCCGACGGTCTTCTTCTTGCGCTTCGGCTCCTCGTAGGACTGCCACGCGGGGCTGCCGGCGCTCGCCGGAGCCGAGGACGCCGCGTACGGCTGGTGGGAGCCCTGGTGCTCACCCCACGTCGGGGAGTCCTGTCGGCCGTCGTGCTGCCCGTACTGGTCCTGCTGGTGCCCGTGGTGCTGCCCGTACTGCGGCTGCTGCCCGTACTGGTCGCGCTCCCCGTACTGCGGCTGGCCCTGGTGCTGCTCGCCGTACTGCGGTGCCGAGCCCGGTGCCGGGTCCACGCGCTCGCCGTAGCGCGGTGCGTCGTGCTGGTCGTGCCGCGGCGCGCTGCCCCAGACCGGCGCGCTGCCGTCGCCCGTCCGGTCCTCGTTGCTCCGGTCGTCGTTCGTCATCAGGGGACTCCCTCGGTCGGTCGCGCGGTCGCGCGGTCGTTGTCCCCCATCCTGGCAGCCGGATGCCCGACGTGTTCAGGGGGACACGGGACTCCTGTACCCGTCCGCGGCCGGGAGGCGCGGTGGCGGACCGGCACGGCGCCTCCCGGCCGGAGGTGGTCGCGACCCGACCGCCGGCTCAGCCGCCGAAGACGCTGCGGTTCGGCTCGGGGGACGCGACCGCGGTCGCGTCGGTGACGATCGCCGCCCCCGCCGTGAAGGCGCGGAGCTCCTGCCCGTGCACCACCTTCGCCGGCATCGGGTCCGACGAGTACCGCCGGGGCATGTCGGCCACCGGCAGGTCCGCCTTCGACCCGAGCAGCACGATGTTGCCGAAGCGTCGGCCCTTCAGCATCCCCGTGTCGGCGACCGCGGCGACCGACGGCAGCACGGCCTGCAGCGTCGACGCCTGACCGCGGGCGAACGCCAGCCCGGCGCCGTCCGCGACGTTCACCGCGACGATGCCGGTGGGGGAGAGGAACTCGGCGACGGACCGGTAGAACTCGACGCTCGTCACGTGCGCCGGGATCTGCGATCCGCCGAACACGTCGACGACCACCAGGTCGACGGTGCCGCGGAGTCCGGCGGGCAGCTTGCCGAGGACCTCGCGCGCGTCGCCGTACCGCACCCGGATCGATGCGCCGCGGGGGAACGGCAGGACCGCGCGGACGTGGTCGACGAGGTCCCGCTCGAGCTCGACCACCTGCTGCCGGGAGCCCGGGCGGGTGACGGCGACGTAGCGGGGCAGCGTGAGTGCGCCCGCTCCCAGGTGGAGCGCGGTGACCGGCCCCTCGGGCAGCAGGTCGATCGCGTGCCCGATCCGCCGGATGTACTCGAAGGCCAGGTGCGTGGGGTCCTCGAGGTCGACGTGCGACTGCGGGGTGCCGTCGACCACGAGCGTGAACGAACCGGGGCGGTGCCGGTCCGGCTCCACGGCTGCCCAGCCCGCACCGATCCGGAACCCGTCGAACGCATCAGCCATGCCCCCAATGGAACACCACCCCGCATCCCCACCCGGACCACCACCCGCGGGTGGTGGGCACGGCGGACCCCGCTCGCGAGGCTGGGAGCACCGGTCGGGGACCCCCGTCGGACACCCCGTCGGGAAGGCACACCATGACCGCCCAGCTCCTCACGAACACCGTCGTCGGACTCCTCCTCGTCGGGCTCCTGGCGTACCGCCAGGCGACCTGGCGGGCCCTCGACCCGACGCGGGTGTGGCGCGCCCCGCTCGTCCTCGGCGTGGTCGGGGTGGTGGTGCTCGCGCGGTCGGCCGTCACCGTGACGACGCTCGACGTGCTCTTCCTGGGCATCGAGGCCCTGCTCGCGGTCGCTGTCGGGCTCGCGATGGGGTCGATGACCCGGTTCCGGACGGCTGCGACCCCGGACGACCACGGACGGACGCTGCAGGCCCGGACCGGGTGGGTGGGCGCCGGGCTGTGGCTGCTCCTGGTCGCCGTCCGTGTCGGGCTGGACGTCGTCGGCGGTCACCTCGGCGCGCACCTGCTCACCTCGACGGGCGCGATCCTGCTCGTCCTGGCGCTGAACCGGGCAGCACGGGCCCTGGTCGTCGACCAGCGGATGCCGCGCGCCACCAGCGGCATGATGGTCCGGTGAGCAGCAGCCCTGGACCCGTCAGGACCGCTGCCGCACTGCCCGGGGCGGTGCGGGTGCGGTCCGGCTCCGCGGTCACCCGTGCGCTGAACGTCCTCGGGATCGTCGTGGTCGCGTACTGGTCCGTCCGCACCGCGACCGCCGTCGACGCGCCCGTCTGGGTGTGGGTCACGGGGGCCGTGGCGCTCGCCGCGTGGGTGCTCCGCGTCGCCGCCCGCTCGGAGCGCGTGCTGCTCGTCGCGGCCGGGGTCATGGTCGTCGCCGGCGCCGCCGTCGTCGTCCCGACGGTGACCGTGGTGGTCGCCGTGCCGCTCGTGGGCGTCGTCGTCCTCGGCGCGAGCGCACTGCTGCCCACGTGGACAGGCCCCGTCGCCGCGACCGTGGCACTGGTCGAGGTCGCGGGCACCGCAGTGCCGGCCGGCGCACCGGTGACGCTCGTGCTCGGCATCGGCGGCGGTCTGCTCCTGGCGGCCGTGGTCGGGTTCAGCCGCCACCAGGCCCGCCTGGTCGAGGACCGCACCCTGCAGGCCGAGGTCGAGCAGCAGCGCGCCGAGCTGCTGGCGGACCGGTCCCGGACGGCCCGTGAGGTCCACGACGTCCTCGCCCACTCGCTCGGCGGACTCGTCCTGCAACTCGACGCGGTCGAGGCCCTGCTCGAGGCGGGTCGCGTCGAGGAGGCCACGCGGCGCGCAGGCGCGGCAAGGGCCCTCGCGGCGTCGGGGCTCGCCGAGGCCCGACGCGCCGTGCACGCGCTGCGGGACGACACCGTCGGACCCGTCGGGCCGCCCGTGGACCTGACCGGTCTGGTGGACGCGCACCGTGCGTTCGGCGGGACGGTCACGACGCACGGTGACCTGGCGCTCACCGCCGTCGACGCGGCGCACCGCGACGTCGTGGTCGCGGCCGGCCGGGAGGCCCTGAGCAACGCGCGCAGGCATGCTCCGGGCCGCCCCGTGGTGCTGTCCGTCGACCAGGAGGACGCCGCGGTCCGGGTCACCGTGACCAACCCCCTCGATGCGACCGCGGACCCGGCGGCCACCGCCTCGGGCGCCGCTCGTGGACACGGCACCGACGGGATGCGGGAGCGGTTCGCGGAGCTCGGCGACGACTCGTCCGTCACCGCCGGTGCCGTGGAAGGGTCCTTCGTGGTGACCATGCGGGTACCGACGCCGTCCGGAGAGCCGGGGGTGCGGCGGTGACGATCCGGGTGCTCGTGGTGGACGACCAGGCGATCGTGCGGGACGGCCTGGTGACCGTGCTGTCGCTCGTGCCCGACCTCGAGGTCGTCGGCGAGGCCGCGGACGGTGCCGAGGCGATCGCGATGGTGGAGGGCGACCCGCCGGACGTCGTGCTCATGGACCTGCGGATGCCGGGGACGGACGGCCCGACCGCCACGGCGGCGATCACGGCCACGCACCCGGAGGTCGCAGTGCTCGTGCTCACGACCTACGCCGACGACGAGTCGATCGTCGGCGCGCTCCGAGCCGGAGCACGCGGGTACCTGACGAAGGACGCCGGCCGGGCCGAGGTCACCACCGCGGTGCGCGCCGTCGCCTCGGGCCAGACCACGTTCGACGCGCAGGTCGGGGCCCGGCTCGTCGCGCAGCTCGGCGCCGCCCCGGTGGCGTCGGAGCACCCGACAGCCCCCGCGGTCCGCGACCGCTTCCCGGAGCTCACCCCGCGCGAGGCCGACGTGCTCGAGCGGATCGCGGCCGGTCGGACGAACCCGGAGATCGCCGCCGAGCTGTTCCTGACGGTCCCGACCGTGAAGTCCTACGTGAACCAGGTGTTCGCCAAGCTGGGCGTGCGGTCCCGGTCGGAGGCCGTGGCCCGCGTCCTGCGCTGACGCAGCGTCCCCTCCGCGTACGACCAGCCGACGTCAAGGGACACGACGTACCGTTCACCTCGTCGTCACCCGACAGGTGTCGAGCACCGCGCCCTGCGAGGCCGTGGTGTTCCGCCGGTCCGGGTGACCACGACGTGGACCGGCACGACCACGCGCGACCCCCACCGCGCCCGGGTGCCCCGCACGTCGTCGGCGCGCCCAGCGGTGCGCCGCCCTCCGGCGTGCGACGGCGCACCCCACCACGCGTGCGCCGATCCCCGATCCGTGCGGCACGCGGCAGCACCCGACTCCCCCAGGAGACCCGCGATGACCGACACCCTCAGCGTCCCCACCCTCCGACCCGCCCGCACCGCGACCGCGGCGGGCCGCTCCGCCCGTCCGCACCGCGCCTCCCGTCCGGTGACCGCGGACGGTGAGCGCGCGCCGCTCTGGATGCGCGTGCTCGGTGCCGCGCTCCTGCTCGGCGGCGGCGTGCTCACCGCGGCCGTGCTCGGATGGCCCGGGGACGCACCAGAGGTCGCCCTGCTCGTGCCCGGTGTGGTCGCGCTCGTCGCCGGCGCGCTGCTGCTGCTCGCCCGGACCGGGATCGCGGTGACCGAGACCGACGTCGTCCTGCGCTTCCGGCCGCTGCCCGCACGACGCATCGCGCGCCGACGCATCGCCGACGTCGCCGTGGTCGAGGCGGACGCCCGCACGTACGGCGGGGTCGGACTGCGGCTCGGGCGGGGCGTCCGCGCGCTCATCCTGACGCCCGGCCGGGGCGTGCGCATCACGGACGACCGCGGTCGCGTCACCTTCGTGCGGACCGAGCACCCGGAGCAGGTGCTGCACGCGCTCGCGGCCTGACACGCGCCGACCGGGGCCCGGCGGCAGGGAATGCGGCGGCGGTCCGCGTGCTTATACACGCCATCGCCGAATCCGGTCAAGCCAGGACTGGACAGCGCAGGCCAGGGCGACCTATGATGACAGTTCGCGCTCCCTGGCATCCGTGTGTCGTCATATTGCGGTCGAACACGCGCCCTGGTGAAGCCGGTCCCGTATATGGCGGCGGGTCCCGCTCACCGATCATCCCACAGGTCCTCGACGGTCGTGTCCGTCGTGCGTTCCGTGTCGGTGGTCCCGGGGTCGCGCCGAGCGATCAATCCACTCACCTACGTGCTGCTCGTCAGTACCGGCCCGACGGGGCCTACCGGAGGTCACACCCTTGGCTGCTGCGCCCAACGCATCCACCAACCCCAAGAACGGTCGCAACCACTCGCGACTCTCGTTCGCCAAGATCACGGACACCCTCACGGTGCCGGATCTGCTCGCCCTCCAGACGGAGAGCTTCGACTGGCTCGTCGGCAACGACGTCTGGAAGGCCCGCCTCGCCGAAGGACAGGAGCAGGGTCGCACCGACCTCGCCCTGCACTCCGGCCTCGAGGAGATCTTCGAGGAGATCTCCCCGATCGAGGACCTCGGCGAGACCATGCAGCTCTCGTTCACGTCCCCGGAGCTCGAGGACCCGAAGTACTCCATCGACGAGTGCAAGGAGCGTGGCAAGACCTACGCCGCGCCGCTGTACGTCAACGCCGAGTTCATGAACCACATGACCGGTGAGATCAAGACGCAGACCGTCTTCATGGGCGACTTCCCGCTCATGACCGAGCGCGGCACGTTCATCATCAACGGCACCGAGCGCGTCGTCGTCTCGCAGCTCGTCCGCTCGCCGGGCGTGTACTTCGAGCGTGCGCAGGAGAAGACGTCCGACAAGGACATCTACTCCGCTCGCGTCATCCCCTCGCGTGGTGCCTGGCTCGAGTTCGAGATCGACAAGCGCGACCAGGTGGGCGTGCGCATCGACCGCAAGCGCAAGCAGTCCGTGACCGTCTTCCTCAAGGCCCTCGGCCTGACGAGCGAGGAGATCATGGAGGAGTTCCAGGGCTTCGCCTCGATCGAGTCGACCCTCGAGAAGGACGCCGTCCTCACGAAGGAAGAGGCGCTCAAGGACATCTACCGCAAGCTGCGTCCGGGCGAGCAGGTCGCCGCCGAGGCCGCGCGTGCGCTCCTCGACAACTTCTACTTCAACCCGAAGCGCTACGACCTCGCCAAGGTGGGTCGCTACAAGCTGAACCGCAAGCTCGGCATCGACGCGCAGCTCTCGGACTCGGTGCTGACCGTGCAGGACATCGTCCGCACCATCAAGTACCTCGTCTCGCTCCACGCCGAGAAGACGACGCTCGACGGTGTCCGTGACGGCGAGCCCGTCCAGCTGCGCCTCGACGTGGACGACATCGACCACTTCGGCAACCGTCGCATCCGCGCCGTCGGCGAGCTCATCCAGAACCAGGTCCGCACGGGTCTGTCCCGCATGGAGCGCGTCGTCCGCGAGCGCATGACCACGCAGGACATCGAGGCGATCACCCCGCAGACCCTGATCAACGTGCGACCCGTCGTCGCCGCGATCAAGGAGTTCTTCGGCACCTCGCAGCTGTCGCAGTTCATGGACCAGAACAACCCGCTCGCGGGTCTGACGCACAAGCGTCGCCTGTCGGCCCTCGGCCCGGGTGGTCTGTCCCGTGAGCGTGCCGGCGTCGAGGTCCGTGACGTCCACCCGTCGCACTACGGCCGCATGTGCCCGATCGAGACCCCGGAAGGCCCGAACATCGGCCTGATCGGCTCGCTCGCGTCGTTCGGTCGGATCAACTCGTTCGGCTTCATCGAGACGCCGTACCGCCGCGTCGTGAACGGTCAGGTCACCACGACCATCGACTACCTCACGGCATCGGAGGAGGACGACTTCGTCGTCGCCCAGGCCAACGCGCCGCTGACCGACGACTTCCACTTCCAGGACGACAAGGTGCTCGTCCGGAAGAAGGGCGGCGAGGTCGAGCTCGTCGGCAAGGACGAGGTCGACTACATGGACGTCTCGCCGCGCCAGATGGTGTCGGTCGCGACCTCGCTCATCCCGTTCCTCGAGCACGACGACGCGAACCGCGCCCTCATGGGTGCGAACATGCAGCGTCAGGCCGTCCCGCTGCTCCGTTCCGAGTCGCCGCTCGTCGGCACCGGCATGGAGGGCTACACCGCCATCGACGCCGGTGACGTCGTCACCGCCGACAAGGCCGGTGTGGTCTCCGAGGTCTCGGCTGACGCCGTGACCCTGCAGCTCGACGAGGGCGGCACGCAGACCTACTACCTGCGCAAGTTCGACCGCTCGAACCAGGGCACGAGCTACAACCACCGCGTCATCGTCTCCGCAGGCGAGCGCGTGGAGCAGGGCGAGGTCATCGCCGACGGCCCCGCGACGGAGAACGGCGAGCTCGCGCTCGGCAAGAACCTCCTCGTCGCGTTCATGCCGTGGGAGGGCTACAACTACGAGGACGCGATGATCCTGTCGCAGAACCTCGTGAAGGACGACACGCTCTCCTCGATCCACATCGAGGAGTACGAGGTCGACGCCCGCGACACGAAGCTCGGCAAGGAGGAGATCACCCGCGACCTCCCGAACGTCAGCCCGGACCTCCTGGCAGACCTCGACGAGCGCGGCATCATCCGCATCGGCGCCGAGGTCCGCCCCGGCGACATCCTGGTCGGCAAGGTCACGCCGAAGGGTGAGACCGAGCTCTCCGCCGAGGAGCGCCTGCTCCGCGCGATCTTCAACGAGAAGTCGCGCGAGGTGCGCGACACCTCGCTGAAGGTGCCCCACGGTGAAGAGGGCACGATCATCGGCGTCAAGGTCTTCGACGCGCAGGACGGCGACGACGAGCTCGGCTCGGGCGTCAACCAGCGCGTGGTCGTCTACATCGCCCAGAAGCGCAAGATCACCGCGGGTGACAAGCTCGCCGGTCGTCACGGCAACAAGGGCGTCATCTCGACGATCCTGCCGGTCGAGGACATGCCGTTCCTCGCGGACGGCACCCCGGTCGACATCGTGCTCAACCCGCTCGGCGTCCCCGGCCGCATGAACTTCGGCCAGGTCCTCGAGATCCACCTCGGGTGGCTCGCGAAGCAGGGCTGGAACGTCGAGGGCATCCAGGAGTGGGCATCCGCCCTCCCCGAGGCCGCCCGTCACGCGGAGCCCGGCACGAAGGTCGCCACCCCGGTGTTCGACGGTGCGTACGAGCGCGAGATCGAGGGTCTCCTCGACAGCACGCTCCCGAACCGCGACGGCGAGCGCCTGATCGGTTCGTCCGGCAAGGCGCAGCTCTTCGACGGCCGCTCCGGCGAGCCGTTCCCGGAGCCCGTCTCGGTCGGCTACATGTACATCCTCAAGCTGCACCACCTGGTCGACGACAAGATCCACGCCCGTTCGACCGGTCCGTACTCGATGATCACGCAGCAGCCGCTGGGTGGTAAGGCGCAGTTCGGTGGACAGCGGTTCGGTGAGATGGAGGTGTGGGCGCTCGAGGCGTACGGCGCCGCCTACGCCCTCCAGGAGCTCCTGACGATCAAGTCCGACGACATCCTCGGCCGCGTGAAGGTCTACGAGGCGATCGTCAAGGGCGAGAACATCCAGGAGCCCGGCATCCCCGAGTCGTTCAAGGTCCTCATGAAGGAGATGCAGTCGCTCTGCCTGAACGTCGAGGTCCTCTCGGCCGACGGCCAGGCGGTCAGCCTGCGCGACACGGACGACGAGGTCTTCCGTGCCGCTGAAGAGCTCGGCATCAACATCTCCTCGCGGTTTGAGTCGTCGTCCGTCGACGACATCTGAGCCGGCCCGTACCGAACACGTTTCGAACTCAGCAAGAGAGAAGAACATTGCTCGAAGCAACGTCATTTGACGCCATCCGGATCGGCCTCGCGACCGCCGAGGACATCCGTCAGTGGTCGTACGGCGAGGTCAAGAAGCCGGAGACCATCAACTACCGCACCCTGAAGCCCGAGAAGGACGGTCTGTTCGGTGAGCAGATCTTCGGTCCGTCCCGCGACTGGGAGTGCGCCTGCGGCAAGTACAAGCGTGTCCGCTTCAAGGGCATCGTCTGCGAGCGCTGCGGCGTCGAGGTCACCAAGTCCTCGGTCCGTCGTGAGCGCATGGGCCACATCGAGCTCGCCGCACCCGTCACGCACATCTGGTACTTCAAGGGCGTCCCGTCGCGCCTCGGGTACCTCCTCGACATGGCGCCGAAGGACCTCGAGAAGGTCATCTACTTCGCGGCGTACATGATCATCGACATCGATGAAGAGGGCCGTCACGCCGACATGCCCGGTCTCGAGAACGAGATGCGCCTCGAGATCAAGAACCTCGAGGGTCAGCGCGACTCGATCATCGCCGACCGTCTCAAGAAGCTCGAGGACGACCTCGCAGCGCTCGAGGAAGAGGGCGCCAAGGCCGACGTGAAGCGCCGGACCAAGGACACCGCCGAGAAGGAGATGTCCCAGGTCCGCAAGTCCTTCGACGAGGACATCACCCGCCTCGAGCGCGTGTGGGAGGACTTCCGCAACCTCAAGGTCGGCGACCTCAAGCCCGAGGACGCCGTGTTCCACGAGCTGCAGGACCGCTTCGGGATCTACTTCGACGCCTACATGGGCGCCGAGGCGATCAAGCTGCGTCTCGAGGCCTTCGACCTGGCCGCCGAGGCCGAGGCGCTGCGCCTGCAGATCGCCGAGGGCAAGGGCCAGAAGAAGATCCGCGCGATCAAGCGTCTGCGCGTCGTCAGCTCCTTCCTCGCCACCGGCAACTCGCCGGCCGCGATGGTGCTCGACGTCGTGCCGGTCATCCCGCCGGAGCTCCGCCCGATGGTGCAGCTCGACGGTGGCCGCTTCGCCACGTCGGACCTCAACGACCTCTACCGTCGTGTGATCAACCGCAACAACCGTCTCCGCCGCCTGCTCGACCTCGGTGCCCCCGAGATCATCGTGAACAACGAGAAGCGCATGCTGCAGGAAGCGGTCGACGCGCTGTTCGACAACGGTCGCCGTGGTCGTCCGGTCACGGGCACCGGCAACCGCGCCCTGAAGTCCCTGAGCGACATGCTCAAGGGAAAGCAGGGTCGCTTCCGCCAGAACCTGCTCGGCAAGCGAGTCGACTACTCGGGCCGTTCGGTCATCATCGTCGGCCCGCAGCTCAAGCTGCACCAGTGCGGTCTGCCGAAGCAGATGGCGCTCGAGCTGTTCAAGCCGTTCGTCATCAAGCGCCTCATCGACCTGTCGCACGCGCAGAACATCAAGTCGGCCAAGCGCATGGTCGAGCGGTCGCGTCCGCAGGTGTGGGACGTGCTCGAGGAGATCATCCGCGAGCGCCCCGTCCTGCTGAACCGCGCACCGACGCTGCACCGTCTGGGCATCCAGGCGTTCGAGCCGCAGCTCGTCGAGGGCAAGGCCATCCAGCTCCACCCGCTCGTGTGTGCTGCGTTCAACGCGGACTTCGACGGTGACCAGATGGCCGTGCACCTGCCGCTGTCGGTCGAGGCCCAGGCCGAGGCCCGCATCCTGATGCTCGCCTCGAACAACATCCTCAAGCCGTCGGACGGCCGTCCGGTGACCCTGCCCGCACAGGACATGATCATCGGTCTGCACCACCTGACGACCGTCCGCGAGGGCGCCGTCGGTGAGGGCCGTTCGTTCTCCTCGGTCGCCGAGGCGATCATGGCGAAGGACCAGGGCACGCTGCACCTGAACGCGATGGTGAAGATCCGCATGTCGGGTGTCCACTTCGCCGAGGGCGAGGCACCGGAGGGTTACGAGGTCGGTCAGTCGATCCTCCTCGAGACCACCCTGGGCCGTGCGCTCTTCAACGAGACCCTGCCGGCGGACTACCCGTTCGTGCAGCGCGTCACCGACAAGGGCACGCTCTCCGCGATCGTCAACGACCTCGCCGAGCGCTACTCCAAGACCGAGACGGCCGCTGCGCTGGACCGGATCAAGGACGCGGGCTTCTACTGGGGCACCCGCTCCGGTGTGACCGTGGCGCTGTCGGACGTCGTGACGCCTCCTCGCAAGAAGGAGATCATCGCGGGCTACGAGGTCCAGGCCGCCAAGGTCCAGGGCGAGTTCGACAAGGGCCTGATCACCGATGCGGAGCGCCGCGCCGACCTGATCAAGATCTGGACCGAGGCCACGAACGAGATCGCGCAGGAGATGCGCGACAACTTCCCGGTCGACAACACCATCAACCGCATGGTGTCGTCCGGTGCTCGTGGTAACTGGCTGCAGGTGCGCAACATCGCCGGTATGCGCGGTCTGGTGAACAACCCGAAGGGTGAGATCATCGCCCGCCCGATCATCAACTCGTACCGCGAGGGCCTGACCGTGGCGGAGTACTTCATCGCCACGCACGGTGCGCGCAAGGGTCTGGCGGACACGGCTCTCCGTACCGCCGACTCGGGCTACCTGACCCGTCGTCTCGTCGACGTGTCGCAGGACGTCATCATCCGTGAGGACGACTGCGGCACGACCCGTGGTCTCGAGCTGCCGATCGCGACCGTGGGTGCCGACGGCGCCCTCGTCCGCGACCCGCGCGTCGAGAACACCGTGTACTCGCGCACCCTGGCCACCGAGGCCGTGGACGCGAAGGGCACGGTCGTCGCCGAGGCCGGTTCGGACGTCGGTGACGTCCTGCTGGACACGCTGCTCGAGGCAGGTGTCGAGAGCATCAAGGTGCGCTCGGTCCTGACCTGCGAGTCGGCCGTCGGTGTCTGCGCGAAGTGCTACGGCCGTTCGCTCGCCACGGGCAACCTCGTCGACATCGGCGAGGCGGTCGGCATCATCGCCGCCCAGTCCATCGGTGAGCCCGGTACCCAGCTGACGATGCGTACCTTCCACACGGGTGGTTCGGCCTCGGCCGACGACATCACGCAGGGTCTGCCCCGCGTGACGGAGCTCTTCGAGGCCCGCACCCCGAAGGGTGCGTCCCCGATCGCCGAGGCCCCCGGCCGCGTCACGATCGAGGACACGGACAAGGGTCGTCGGATCATCCTCACGCCGGACAACGGCGACGAGCCGTTCATCTACCCGGTGCTCAAGCGTGCGACCCTCCTCATCGAGGACGGCCAGCACGTCGAGCTCGGCGAGCAGTTCATCGCCGGCACGGTGGACCCGAAGGAGGTCCTCCGGGTCAAGGGTGTGCGCGAGGTCCAGAAGCACCTCGTCAACGGTGTGCAGGACGTGTACGGCTCGCAGGGCGTGCCGATCCACGACAAGCACATCGAGGTCATCGTCCGTCAGATGCTCCGCAAGGTCACCGTCGTCGACCACGGCGACACCGACCTGCTGCCGGGTGAGCTCGTCGACCGGTCGCGCTACAACGCGCTGAACCGTGCGGCGCTGCAGGAGGGTCGCAAGACCGCCTCGGCTCGCCAGGAGGTCATGGGCATCACGAAGGCGTCCCTCGCGACCGAGTCGTGGCTGTCCGCTGCGTCCTTCCAGGAGACCACCCGCGTCCTCACGCAGGCGGCCATGGAGGGCAAGCAGGACCACCTCGTCGGCCTCAAGGAGAACGTCATCATCGGTAAGCTCATCCCCGCCGGGACGGGCCTCAGCCGGTACCGCGACGTGGACGTCGCCGCGACCGAGGAAGCGAAGGCAGAGCGGTACCCCAACCGCATCTTCGCCGACGACTCCTCGTTCTCGGACGCGGACCTGAGCTTCGTCGACTTCGACAGCTTCTCGTCCGACGACTTCACGCCCGGCACCTACAACTGAGCCTGAGCTGACGTCGGAAGGCCCCCGCATCCTCGGATGCGGGGGCCTTCCTCGTTGCCGGAGCGGTGTCGGACGGGAGGCACGGTGCGAGCCCGTACCGCGCCTCCCGTCCGGCGGGTGGCCGCGTCTCAGGCGGTGCGGCCCTTCTCGTCGACCAGCGAGTACAGGCTGAGGACGTTGCCGTCGGGGTCGCGCACGTCGAACCAGTCGACGGCTCCGTCGACGCACTCGACCGGGCCGACGTCGATGCCGAGGGACCCGATCCGCGCGTGCTGCGCGCGGACGTCGTCGACACCGAACCGGACGGTCGCCGGGTGCTCCTCGGCGTCCGCGGCCAGGTACAGCTGGAGCCAGATGCCGCCGATCTCGTACTCGACGACGCCGTCCTCGGGCTCGAGGTCGGGGTCGGTGCGCTGGAACACCGCGCCGTACCAGAGGCAGGACGCCTCGATGTCGGTGACGGGCAGGCCCACGGTCACGCTCGTGATGTCCATGACTCATCATGTCCCGGCCGGTGGGCGCACGTCGAGGGTCTCCTCGTCGCGGGACCTGCGGACCGCCGTTCCTGCACAGGGCCGCAGGCAGGTCGACCTGTGCACCGGATGCCGCTCGCGTCCGTGCGCGCACCGCCTCGGGTCGCAGCATCGGTGCATGACGAACGCGCTGCGGGCCCCTCGGCACCCCTCGGTACCCGTCGGTACCCCTGCACTGGGGCCACCCGGCACCCCGTCGCCCCCTCGTTGTGGGACTGCGGGGGCCGTGCCGGGCGGCCGTAGCGTGGACGGGCGCCGCGCCGCTGCGGTGCGTTCCCCACGACCCGGTCTCGACCCGAAGGAGGCTCCGGGACACATGGCCACGCTGTCCGAGATCCTCATCCTCAACGGCGCACTGCCGATCGAACACCTCGACGCCATGACGGGCGACGAGGAGATCGACGAGCGCGCGATCCGCACCCTTGTCGACCAGGGTGTCGTGAGCGAGGCGCAGTACATCACCGCCCGTGCGGCGTCGAACAACTCGCGCACCGTGCCGCTGACGGACTACCCGGTGGACGGCACCGCGGTCTCGATGCTGCCGGCCGCGCTGTGCCGCCGGCACGGCGTGCTCGGCATCGGGTTCGAGGGGGAGACGCTCGTCCTGGCGATGGTCAACCCGACCAACGTGCTCGCGATCGACGACGCCCGTGCCGCCTCCGGCCGGACCGTCAAGCCGTTGCAGGTCGACGAGCGGGACCTGCAGGCAGCGCTCGACCGGTACCTCCGGGCGGACGACGAGCTGAACGACCTGACCTCGTCCCTCGAGGAAGAGGCATCGACCCAGGCGAAGCAGCACGTCGACCTGACCGACGGGGCGCTCGACGACGTCCCGATCGTCCGCTTCGTCAACCTGCTCGTGTCCCAGGCGATCCAGGACCACGCCTCCGACATCCACATCGAGCCCGGCGAGCACGAGGTCCGCGTGCGGTACCGCATCGACGGCGTGCTGCACGAGATGGCACCGGCGCCGAAGAACATCCAGAACGGCGTCATCAGCCGCCTCAAGATCATGAGCGACATCGACATCGCCGAGCGCCGGAAGCCCCAGGACGGCCGCATGTCGGTCCGCCACGGCGGGCGCCAGATCGACCTCCGCGTCGCGACGCTGCCCACCGTGTGGGGCGAGAAGGTCGTCATGCGGATCCTCGACAACACGAACACGTCGATGTCCCTGAAGGACCTCAACCTGCTCGAGCAGAACTTCCGGGCGTACCAGCGGTCCTACTCGAAGCCGTACGGCATGATCCTGGTCACCGGACCGACCGGCTCGGGCAAGTCGACGACGCTGTACACGACGCTGAACGCGGTCGCGAAGCCCGAGATCAACGTCATCACCGTCGAGGACCCGGTCGAGTACCGCATGGCCGGCATCAACCAGGTGCAGGTCAACCCGAAGGCGGGTCTGACGTTCGCGTCCGCGCTCCGGTCGATCCTCCGCTCCGACCCCGACGTCGTGCTGCTCGGTGAGATCCGCGACCACGAGACCGCGCAGATCGCCATCGAGGCGTCGCTCACCGGTCACCTCGTGCTCTCCACCCTGCACACGAACGACGCCCCGTCGGCCGTGACCCGTCTCACCGAGATGGACATCGAACCGTTCCTGGTCGGCTCCGCACTCGACTCCGTCGTCGCGCAGCGTCTGGCCCGACGGCTCTGCGACCGGTGCAAGGCCCCCGCGGTCTACGAGGCCGAGCAGCTGCACGCGCTCGGGTTCCTCGACCGTCCGGACGCAGCCGTGCCGGAGTTCTTCGCACCGATCGGCTGCGCCGTCTGCTCGAACACCGGGTACCGCGGCCGCATCGCCCTGCACGAGGTCATGACCGTCACCGAGGAGATCGAGCGTCTCGCCGTCGCGCGTGCGTCGAGCGCCGAGATCAGCCGGGTCGCCCAGCAGCAGGGCATGCTCACGCTGCGACAGGACGGGTGGGAGAAGGTCAAGCTCGGCATGACGAGCGTCGACGAGATCCTGCGCGTGGTCGCGTAGGGCGGGAGCACGAGACGATGAACGAATCGGTGTACGACATCGAGGCCGGCGACGACCCCGTCGCCGGCTGGCACCCCGGACAGCCGGGCAACGAGGTCGGCGGGCGTCGGGCCGCGCGGCTCGCGGCGGCGGCAGCGGCTGCGGCCGCCGCGTCGGCGCCGGAGGTCGACCGGCCCGTGGTGCCGACGTCGAGCAACGCGGTCTACGACCTGTCGGCCGAGCCGGTGTGGGGCGACCCCTCCGGCACCGGCAGCGCGGGCGCGTGGGCGAACGGTCCGGGCTCCGACGGCGCCCCCGCGTGGAGTGGCACCGGGTCCTGGCCGCCGCCCGCCGGAGCCCCGGTCGCCGTGCCGGTCGCGCAGCCGCAGGCCGCACCCGCCACGCCACCCGCCGCCGTGCCGCCGTCGACCGCCGCGTACGGCTACGCCGACGTCGTGACCGAGCACCTGCCGGCGGCGCCCGCGGCCCCGACCACGGTCCTCCGGTCCGTCGCTCCGGCAGCCGGCGGCACCCACCCCGAGATCGGCTTCACGCGACACGCTCGCGAGGTCGCGGACGCCGACCTCATCACCGCGCTCGCCCAGGTCGTGTACCAGGGGGCCTCCGACCTGCACGTCACCGCGGACGCCCCGCCGACCGTGCGCGTCGACGGCTCCCTGCGACCCGCCGTGCCCGGAGGACCGTGGGCCCGGAACAAGGTGATCGCCGCACTGAAGACGCTGCTCAGCCCCGAGCAGGCCGGGCAGTTCGACCACGAGCAGGAACTCGACTTCGCCTACTCCCTGTCGCCGGAGTTCCGCTTCCGCGTGAACTACTACCAGCAGCGGGGCAACTGGGGCGCAGCGTTCCGCATCATCCCCACGAAGATCAAGTCGCTCAAGCAGCTCGGCATCCCGGCGCACGTCGGCGAGTTCGCCAAGCTGCCCCGCGGACTCGTCCTCGTCACGGGGCCGACCGGGTCCGGCAAGTCGACGACCCTCGCGGCGCTCATCGACCTGGTCAACGAGACCCGTGCCGACCACATCGTGACGGTCGAGGACCCGATCGAGTTCATGCACGAGCACAAGAAGGCGATCATCAACCAGCGCGAGGTCGGTGCCGACACGCACTCCTTCGCGGCCGCCCTCAAGCACGTGCTGCGGCAGGACCCCGACGTCATTCTGATCGGCGAGCTCCGCGACCTCGAGACCATCTCCGTCGCACTGACCGCGGCCGAGACCGGACACCTCGTCTTCGCCACGCTCCACACGCAGAGCGCCCCCGGCACCATCGACCGCGTCATCGACGTGTTCCCGCCGCACCAGCAGGGGCAGATCCGGACGCAGCTCGCCGCCACGCTCGAGGGCGTCGTGTGCCAGACCCTCGTGCCGAAGGCCAACGGGGCCGGCCGCGTCGTCGCCACCGAGATCATGAAGACCACGCCGGCGATCGCGAACCTGGTGCGCGAGGGCAAGACCTACCAGATCACCTCCGCCATGCAGGCCGGCCGCGACGCAGGCATGCACACGATGGACCAGGACCTCGCGGAACTCGTCAACGTCGGCACCGTCACCCGCGCCGCGGCGATGGAGAAGGTGCACGACGAGGACGGCTTCGACCGGCTCGTGCAGCGCGTCGAGTCGCCGTCCGACTCGTCCGCCGCGGCCATCGCCGCGTCGGAGATCGACTTCGGCGACAAGTACTCGGGAGGCCACTGATGTCGCTCGCCTTCGACTACCGGGGCCGTGACGGTGCCGGCAAGCTCGTCAAGGGCCGGCTCGACGCTGCGTCCGAGGGTGCGGTCGTGCAGCGGCTCCGCACGATGGGCGTCTCGCCCATCGCGATCACCGAGGCGAAGCCCGGCACCGGGCTGCAGACGGAGATCAAGATCCCGGGGTTCGAGAAGGGCGTCGGGCTCAAGGACCTCGCGATCATGTCGCGGCAGGCCTCGACCATGCTGTCGTCGGGGCTCTCGCTGCTCCGCGCGCTGACGATCCTCGCCGACCAGACGGACAACAAGAAGCTGCAGGACATCCTCGGGAAGGTCCGCGACGACGTCGAGCGCGGTGTGTCGTTCTCGGATGCCGTGGCGAAGTACCCGGTCGACTTCCCGCCGATCATGGTCAACATGATCCGGGCGGGGGAGACGGGCGGCTTCCTCGACCAGGCGATGGACTCGATCGCGACGAACTTCGAGAAGGAGCACAAGCTCCGGTCGACGATCAGGTCGGCCATGACCTACCCCGTGGTCGTCCTGGTCATGTCGCTGCTCGCGGTGGCGATCATGCTCATCTTCATCGTGCCGATCTTCCGGGACATGTTCGCGTCACTCGGCGGCCAGCTCCCGCTGCCGACGATGGTGCTCGTCTGGCTCTCGCACGCCATGGTCTACATCGGTCCGGTGCTCGCCGTGCTCCTGGTCGTCGGGTGGCTCTGGTGGCGGGCGAACAAGAACACCGACCGGGTCCGCGGGCTCGTCGACCCGCTGAAGCTCCGGATGCCGGTGTTCGGGCAGCTCGCGCGGAAGATCGTGATGGCACGGTTCTCGCGGAACCTGTCGAACATGATCGGCGCGGGCGTACCGATCCTCGAAGCCCTGCAGATCGCCGGCAAGGTGTCGAACAACATCGTCGTCGAACGAGCTTTGCACCGGGTTTCCGAAGCGGTGCGGAAAGGCGAGTCCATCGCCGCACCACTCGAACGCGAAACGGTGTTCCCGGCAATGGTCGCGCAGATGATCGCCGTCGGCGAGGACGCCGGTTCCATGGAATTGATGCTGGAACGCATCGCGGTGTTCTACGACAATGAAGTAGAAGCGTCGACCGAAGCATTGACGTCGCTCATCGAGCCGCTGCTGATCGGGTTCCTCGGTGTGGTGGTGGGCGGCATGATCGTCGCGCTGTACCTGCCGATCTTCCAGATCTCCTCGCTCGTCAAGTGACTCGACGACCGGCGTCCCTCGTTCCGGGGGCCGTCAGGTGATCCGCACCCCCGGTACTGGGGGCATTTCGTAGCAGAGATCACCCCCGTTCTCGGGATTATGCCTCCAAAGCGCCCTGAATACGCTTGCCAGCGGCGGCGGAGCAGTCTGCGGCACATCCCCCAACGCATTTCCCAGAAGAATGGAAAACACCATGTACTTCGCTCTCATGGGCAAGCTCGACGCTCGCCGCAAGGGCCTCCTCGAGGACAAGGAGAAGGGCTTCACGCTCATCGAGCTCCTGGTCGTCGTCATCATCATCGGCATCCTCGCCGCGATCGCGATCCCGGTGTACCTGGGCATCACGAACAACGCGAAGGACAGCTCGGCGAAGTCCGACCTGACCAACTGGAAGACGGCGGTCATCTCCATCCAGTCGAACAACGGCGCGCTGCCCGCGAGCGTTGGGCCCATCACGCACGCCGCGAACGGTGGTGCGGCGACCCCGGCGATCTCGGACGCACTGAAGAGCGCCGGTGCCGGCTTCAGCGACAACACCAAGAGCCTCACCTACACCCTCTCCGGTGATAGCAAGAGCTTCTGCATCGCGGCCACGAGCACGGCTGACAACACCTTCCACATCACCGACGCCGGCGGCGTCGTCAGTGGCGCTTGCTGATCAGCTGAGCCGGAGACGGGTCGTGACACGCGTCATGGCCCGTCTCGTTACACACCCACCGCGAACGAGAGGCTGAGCATGCTGCTGCGCATCGTCGACCGCCTCCGAGCGGCCCGGGAGTCCGACGAGGGCTTCTCGATCATCGAGGTCATGGTCGCCATGACGATCTTCGCGATGATCGCCGCGGGCGTCGCCGCCGGCATCGTCTCCACGCTCTACCTGACGCAGGACAACCGCTCCCGCGAGGCTGCCCTCAACCTCGCGAACCAGGCGCTCGACGCCGCGCGCAGCACGAAGGACGTCTTCACCCTCGATGACGAGACCGTGCCGGCGACCGTCGGGAACCAGGACTTCACGGTCAAGCAGACGACCAACTGGATCAACTCGGACGGGTCCGACAACACCTGCGGTGCCGGTTCGGGCGTACTCGCCTACAAGCGTGTCTCCATCAGCGTCTCCTGGACAAGCGGCACCTCGCCCCGCCAGAAGAACGTGGTGCTCGACACGCTCATCTCGCCGTCGTCCGCCGTCACCAGCGCAACGGCGTCGACGATCGTCATCGGTGTCAAGACGGCAACCGGCGGCCCGAACCAGGGCGTGGCGGTGGCGTTCACGCCCCGCTCCGGCGGTGCGAGCGCCATCGCCAGACCGCCCGCCGCGACCGACGCGAACGGGTGCACCTACGCCGTCGGTGTGACCCCTGGGACGTACCGGGTCACGATCACCAAGGCCGGAAACATCGACCCCGACGGTACCGCGGCGCCCTACGCCGACGTCACGACCGCTGCGGGCGGCGTCGGCAACAAGACGTTCCAGTTCGACCGCGGACTCACGGTGACGGCGGGCGGTCCGCTCAACCTGAAGGACGGCGTCAGCGCGAAGCTGCCCACGGCCCTCCCGATGACCTACCGCTACGACGACCAGGTGAAGACGGTCTCCACGGTGACGACGACGCTCTTCCCGTACCAGTGGAAGGCCGTCGCGGGCGCGTTCTCGGACACCTGCACGAACGTCGATCCGTCGGCCTGGCCGACCGCGAACGGCTTCGCGACCTCACCGAACATCTTCAACGCCGCGGACGGCGTCACTCCCGGCTTCAACCCGACGACTGACAGTACGGTCACGGCCCGAGCGCCGATGGGCATCGTCGACGTCACGACCAGTGGACTCGACACGGTCCTGGTCGCCAAGGTGAAGAACACCAGCGCCGTTCCGAACGGCGACCCCGGCTGTCAGGCCACGACCTACGTGTTCACCGGGTTGTCGTCGCTCCGACCGACGACGATCGCCCTGCCGTTCGGCACGTGGTCGCTCGCCGGCACGACGGCGGTCGGCAACCTCCTCGCGTCGGGATCGGTCAAGATCGCTGCCAACCCGGACGCACTGAACCTCAAGACGACGACGAGCGGCAACGTCGTCACCCTCGACCCGCGAACGGTCGTCGCCCCGTGAGCGTGGTGCTCCGGCGACTCGCGGACCGTCTCCGCACGGAGGAGCGCGGGCTGTCCCTCGTGGAACTCCTCGTGGCGATGACGCTCGGATTGCTCGTCCTGACGATCGCGGGCTCGTTCCTCGTCTCCTCGCAGAAGGCCGCGGTGACCGCTACGTCGACGAGTGCGAACACGCGAGCCGCCTCGGTGGCGATGAACGAGATGGGGCGCATGCTCCGGGCCGCGACGGACAACCCGGTGCCCACGGGTGACGACTCGCAGTTCGCGTTCCAGTACGCGAGCGCGACGTCGCTGCGCTTCTTCGCGTACGTCAACCTCGACTCGACCCTGTCGCAGCCCGTCGAGGTGCAGCTCACGCTCGATCCGGCGACGAAGCGGATCACCGAGACCACCTGGAAGGGCCAGGCCGTCGCCAACAACACGTCGTACTTCGCGTTTCCGCTCGGTTCCGGCCCGACGCTCGCAGCGACACCGACCACACAGCGAACCCTCGTGTCGTCCGCCGTCAATGCGACCGCCTTCAGCTACCGGAAGACCGACGGCAGTCCGCTGACCATCACGGGCTCCGCCCTCGCACCCACCGACTTGCCGAACATCCGTGCCGTCACGATGGCCGTGACCGTCGGCTCGAGCAGTGCGGACCCGAACGCCGTCACGCTGTCGAGCACGGCCAGCTTGCCGAACATCGTCATGGGAGCGTCGTCGTGATCCGGATCCTGCGCGCGATCCGCGCCCGCGACGACGAGCGGGGGATCGCCCTCGTCGCCGTCGTCGGCATCGGCGCCGTCGTCATGCTGCTCGTCGCGACGATGGTCGCGGTCGCCACCTCAGGGGCGCGGGTCACGGCCTCGGACCGGTCGTGGAACCGGGCGATCGCGGCTGCGTACGCGGGGGTCGCCGACTACCAGTCCCGTCTCAACGCTGACAACACCTACGGGAACTACGGGCAGCCGCGGGCGCCGTTCAGCCTGGCCACGGGCAGCCTGTTCCCGAAGGGCGACGGCGGCAACCCGGCGTTCGGGTACCGCGCTTCCGACCCCTGGGTGACAGTCCCGACGGGGGACGGCACCGCGGGCGACTCATCGTTCCGGTACGCGGTGGACAACAGCAAGCTGTCGGCGCAGGGCGTGATCCGCGTCCAGTCGACCGGCCGGTCCGGCTCGACGACCCGCACCGTCGTCGCGAACGTCCGGCCCGATGGCTTCTCGAACTACCTGTACTTCACGAACTACGAGTCGGGCGACCCGACCGTCACGAACGAGACCATCTCGACCACCAGCTCAACGCTGTGCACGTCGGCGTACCGGCCGGCGGCGACGTCGCGGACCTGCCAGCAGATCCAGTTCGGGTCGAGCGACGTCTTGCGTGGCCCGGTGCGGTCGAACGACCAGATCAAGGTCTGCGGTGCGTCGTTCAAGAGCTCCGTGCAGAGCGTGTTCGGCATCACGAGCAGCGGCAGCGGATGCTCCGCCGGCCAGTACGACGTCACGCCGAAGACGTCCTCGACGCTGACGCCACCCGCGACGATCGGTGACCTGCGCGACTTCACGCGCACGGACCTGCCTCTCACCCGCGACACCGTCGAGGGCCCTGGGTGCCTGTACACCGGCCCGACGAAGATCGTCTTCAACGGCAACGGCACCATGACGGTGCGCTCGCCGCTGACGATCAAGACGCAGGTACAGGGGGAGACAGCCACGGCTGGCGCGCAGCTCGTGAGCGGCGACGCCGTCGCGATGTGCGGGGACGTGAGCGCGCTCCGGAGCAGCCGGGGCGCGACGATCCCGGTCCCGAAGAACAACATCGTCTACGTCCAGAACGAACCGGCCACCCGCGCCGGACAGCAGAAGGACCCGAACTCGTGGAGTGAGTCCGAGGCGACGAAGACGACCGCCACCGCCTGCTCGGCGCTCAAGCCCAGCGTCGGATCGAGGAGCGCCACGAGCTTCAAGCAGAACGGCGTCGGGTACCCGTTCATCGGGAACACGGTGAGCAGCTCGGAAGCAGATCCCACCGCCGGCCTCGGCCAGGGGGTCTCGGAGCCGTACGGGTGCGACCGTGGCGACGCGTTTGTCGAAGGTACCGTCGACAAGGCCGTCACCATTGCGGCCGAGAACTACCTCTACGTCACCGGCGACATCACCTACTCCGCGAACCGCTCTGCGTCGACCGTGCTCGGGCTGATCGGTCAGCGCGCGGTCTGGGTGTGGAACCCGATCAAGCCGGACGGCTCCACGCTCCTGACGAAGGACCGGGAGATCGACGGTGCGATCCTCTCGAACACCGGCACGTTCGTGGTGCAGAACTGGACGCGCGGTTCGACGAACGGCCGGGGCACCCTGACCGTGAACGGGTCGATCGCGCAGAACTTCCGTGGTGCCGTCGGGTTGGCGAGCGGGCAGGGGTACGACAAGGACTACCGGTTCGACCCGAGCCTGGCCACCTACACGCCGCCGAAGTTCCCGCAGCCGACGGTCACGACCTACCGAGTAGCGACACAGGTGGAGTCGAGGACTGCATACGACGCGGCCGGGACGGCGCTCCCGTGATCGCCGCGCTCCCGGTCCTGACACCGATCGTCGGCGTCCTGGGCCTCGCCCTCGGCTCGTTCCTCAACGTCGTCGTGCACCGTGTGCCCGCCGGTCGCTCCGTGGTGTCGCCTGCGTCGGCCTGCCCGCGCTGCCAGCACGCGATCCGCGGCGTCGACAACGTCCCGGTGATCTCGTGGTTCGTCCTGCGCGGACGCTGCCGTGACTGCGCGCTTCCGATCCCGGTGCGGTACCCGCTCGTCGAGGCGGCGACGGCGGTGCTGTTCGTCGTGGTCGTCCTCGGTTTCCAGCCGCGTGCGCAGGCCACGTCCGCAGAGTTGATGGGTCACGGCGTGCTCCTCCTCGCCCTCCTCTACCTGATGGCCATCAGCGTCGCGCTCGCGCTCATCGACCTGGACACACACCGGCTGCCGAACCGGATCGTGCTGCCCGCCTACCCGGTGCTCGCCGTGCTCCTGACCGGCGCGAGTGCCTTCACCGGCGACTGGGTAGCCCTCCTCCGTGGTCTCGTCGGGGCGATCGGTCTCGGCGGTGCGTATCTCGCCCTCGCCCTCGCGGTGCCGCGCGGGATGGGGCTCGGGGACGTCAAGCTCGCCGGCGTCCTGGGCCTCGTGCTGGCGTACCTCGGATGGGGACCCCTCGCTGTGGGTGCTTCCGCGGCGTTCGCGCTGGGCGGTACCTTCGGCATCGTCCTCCTCGCGGTGCGACGGGCGAGCCGATCGACCGGTATCCCGTTCGGCCCCTGGATGCTCCTCGGCGCGTGGGTGGGCGCGTTCGCGGGCGCTCCGCTCTGGGACGCCTACCTCCGACTCTCCGGTCTGCGCTGATCCGAACCGCTGATCGACCGCTCCCCGCGCCCTGGAAGGAACCACGACATGGCGAAGAACATCGTCGGCATCGACATCGGTGCCGAGACGATCCGTGCGGTCGAGGTAGCAGACGCCGCCAAGCCCCAACCGATGATCGTCCGCGTCGCCGAGGTCCCGGTGCCGGTCGACGCGACGAAGCACGGAGAAGTCCTCGAGGCGAACACCGTCGCGACCGCACTCCGCGAGCTGTGGTCGATCGGGCGGTTCCGGACGAAGGACGTCGTGCTCGGCATGGGCAACCAGCGCGTGCTCTCCCGCGACCTGACCGTCCCGAAGGTGCCGCTCGCACAGATCCGCGAGTCGCTGCCGTTCCAGGTGCAGGACATGCTGCCCGTCCCGGTCGGTGACGCGATCCTCGACTTCTACCCGATCGAGGAGGGCACGGGCGACAGCGGTCCGGTCGTACACGGCCTGCTCGTCGCGGCGATCAAGGACGCCGTGCTGGCGAACGTTCGCGCCGCCGAGCTGGCCGGGCTCCGGCCCGTCGGCGTCGACCTCATCCCGTTCGCCCTGACGCGTGTCCTGGCGCCGCGGGTGGCCGGAGCGGGCACTGTCGCCCTCGTCGACTGCGGAGGCAACACGACCTCGGTCGTGATCGCGCACGACGGTGTCCCCAAGTTCGTCCGCATCATCCCGACCGGCGGCGACGACGTGACGAAGACGATAGCCGCACGCCTCGAGATCCCGCTCGCCGAGGCCGAGGCGGTCAAGCGGCACTTCGGGCTGGTCGGCCGGGCGCTCACGCCCGACGACGCCCGCGCGGTCGGCGTCATCCGCGAGACGGTAGGCGAGCTCATGACGAGCATCCGCAACACCGTCAATTACTACGCGAACACGCGTCCGGACGACGCGGTCCGCGGCATCGTCGCCGTCGGCGGCGGGTCCGCGCTGCCGGGCTTCCGCGAGGGGCTCGGCGACGTCTCGGGTCTGCCGGTCGCGATCGGCGACCCCTTCGTCTCCGCCCGCACGGCGCGAACCATCACGCCCGAACTGCTCCGCGAACGGTCGACGTCGATCGCCGTGGCCTGGAGCCTCGCCGTGGGAGGGCGCGCAGCATGACCGAGATCCTCGACGGCACCAGCGCCGACGGCGCGACCCACGGTCGCGGCGGACGCGGCAAGGGTGCGCGCGGCCAGGGCGGCGGCCGATCGGCGACTGCCCCGACGGCAGCGGCCCGCGGCCTCGTGATCGGCGGCGCGCCCCGCGTCGACCTGCTCCCGGCAGAGGTGCACGCGAACCGCCGGCAGCGGCAGGTCGTGCGACGCGTCTGGGCCGGCGTCGTGGTCATCGCCGTCGGCGTGGCCGTCGTCGCCGGCTGGGCCACGATGGTCCGGATGACGGCGGAGCAGGAGCTCCTGTCCGCCCAGGGCGAGACGACCGCGCTCGCGCAGCAGCAGGGGCAGTTCCGGGACGTCCGTACGACGGAGTCCGAGAGCACGCTCCTCGAGGCGGCGCAGCAGGTCGGCGGTTCGACCGAGGTGGACTGGTCGGCGACGCTGCAGGCAGTCCGCGCGAAGCTGCCGGCCGGCGTGCAGATCACCGGCGTCACCGTGGACTCCGCCTCGGCCACCGAGCAGTACGCGCAGTCCGACGACCCGCTGCAGGGCCGACGGATCGCGACGCTGACATTCGACGCGACGAGCAGCGTGCTGCCGTCCGTCCCCGACTGGCTGACCGCGGTCCGCGGGGTCACCGGGTTCGTCGACGCCAACGCCAACTCGGTCACGCGGGCCGAGGACGGCGGCGGGTACTCGGTGAACATGACGATCCACCTCGACGAGCGAGCGTTCGACGGCCGGTACGCCGCCGACGCGGCGAAGGGCTGACACGATGTCCCGCACCCGACTCAACCTGATGCTCGCCGTCCTCGCGATGGTCGTCGTGGCCGTCGGCGGCTTCTTTCTAGCCGTCCAGCCGCAGCTGACGCAGACCGCGGCGGCGCGTGAGCAGCTGCAGACCGTCGAGCAGACCAACGCCACGAGTCGGACGGAACTCGCCCGGCTTCGCGAGCAGGCCGCGCAGCTGCCGGCGATGCGCGAGGAGCTGTCGGCGCTGGACGCCTCGGTGCCGGACCGGGCGGACCTGCCGGCCTTCATCGACCAGCTCAACGGCGTCGCCGCGGCCACCGGGATGACGGTCTCGTCCTTCACGGCGAGCGACGCGACGGCCTACGCGCCGGTCGCCGCAGCCCCGGCCGGTGACACGACCGCCACCTCGGAGCCGAGCAGCACCGCCACCCCCGCGCCGAGTGCGTCGCCCACCGCTCCGGAGCTCGTCACGAACCCGGCGATCACGGCGCAGAACCTCTCGATCGTGCCCGTGACGGTCGCGGTCGACGGTACGTTCGACCAGGCGCTCGCGTTCGTGAAGGGTGTGCAGTCCGGGCAGCGGCTCTTCCTCATCACGACCATCACCTCGTCGGAACAGAGCGGTGACGACGGCGCCACAACGACGAGCTCGACGTGGACCTTCGGCGGCTCCGTGTACGTGCTCGACCGTTCCACGGACGCGTCGGCAGGCTCCGCTGGCACGTCGTCGGAGCCGTCCTCAGCCGCCACCTCCAGCACCGCGACCGCGGGCTGACACCCCCGCACCACACCCCCGCGAAGTGGGTGCGGCACGCCGCGCCGCGCCCGCTTCCGCGACACCCGCCGGAGTGCGTACGATGCTCCCGACGCCGCGCTCGCGGCTGCTCACACCCCTCTCGGACGGTCGCCTCAGGACGGCCGTTCCTCGTCGTGCCCGGAGTCGCGCGTGTTGGTCGGAATCGTGGAGTTCCTCGGCTGGTTCGGTGCCGTAACCGTTCTCGCAGGTTACCTACTCTTCTCGCTGGGCAAGATCCCGAACGGGCCGCTGTACCAGTCCCTCAACCTCGTCGGTGGGCTGTCCGTCGCGATCAACGTCGCGGCCCACCACGCCGTCCCGTCGACGATCGTGAACGGTGTCTGGGCGGTCATCGCGGTGGTCGTCCTGGTCAGGATGGCTCGTGCCCGTCGCGCCGCCGGCGTCCGTGCTGCGGAACCGGAGGAGACCGTGGCGCCGCCCGTGCTGCACGCCGAGCCGCTGGCGACGACCGCCGTCCTGCCGGTCGTGGGGCCGGCGCTGCGTGACCACGAGGCGGAGGCGAGCGGTGCCGCGCCTGCCGCGCCGCGCCTCCAGGCCGGTCCGGTTCCCGAGGCGGGCACGGGTGCCCGGCGCGCGGACGCCGACGCGGCACCCACCGCGCACGGACGCTCCGATGCCGACGCGGCTCCCGCGGCGCCGATGACCGAGTCGGTCCCGGTCATCACCGCGACCATCGCACTCGCACTCGTCGCTGCTGCGCAGCAGCACGTCGACACCGTGACGCAGGAGCACACCGCCGTGCGGCACGCGGCAGACGGCACGCACGAGCACGCCGGGTCGGCGGCCCAGCGCGAGGACGCGACGCAGTAACGGCGCCGCGCACCACCCACCCAGGTGGGGCCCGCCCGGCCAGCCGACTGTGCCCCGTTCGGCCAGCCCACCCCGCTCTGCAGGCCCCGGCGGTACGATCACCCCATGTCCCGGTGGCTGATCGCGACGATGACGTCCGTCCTCTTCATCGCGCTCGTCGTCGCCGTGACGGGCTTCGAGTCCCTGCTCGCCGACGTCGAGGCGATCCCGCAGCCCGACGCCAGCCAGTACCTCGGACCCGCGATGGTCGTCGCCGCCGCGGTGGTCGTGTTCCTCGCGACCGCGGCCGGCGTCCGCGAGGGCAACCCGGGCGTCACCGGCCTCGTCGCCGCGGCGGCCACCTACCTCGTGATGCTCGCCGTCGGATCGGTCGGGTACGCCCTGACCCGCGGGGACGGCACGGAGCTCCTCGTGTTCCCGGCCGGCTCGGCCCTGAGCCCGTTCGTGGTCGGCTCCGTCGTCGTGGCGCTCCTCTGCGTCGTCGGAGGGGTCACCGTCGCGCGCCACCAGGCGCGTCAGCAGGCCGGCCAGGGTGCCGCGACGGAGGAGCGCGACCACGTCTGAGGGCCGTCCCCACGACGCCGCCCGGCGGTAGGATCCCGGAGCAGGCACGAGGCACGACGGGGGACGCATGACCGACCAGCAGCCGGACGGGTGGGCGGCCGTCCCGCACGTCGACACGCTCCGTGGGACGCAGGAGGCCCCGGTCCCCGCGGGTGCACCGACCCCCGCACGGCGGCGACGCCCCGTGCGGCGTGGCGCACTCGTCGGCATCGTCGCGGGCGGCGTCGCGGTGGTCGTGCTCGCGGTGACCGGCGTGGTCGGGTACGTGTCGCAGTCCGCGTCGCACGCGGCGGACCGCCCGGTCCGTGCCTTCCTCGACGACCTGACGGCCGGTCGCGTCGACGATGCGCTGGACGCGGCGGGCATCGATCACGACGACCAGGACGTCCTGCTCACCGACGCCGCGTACGCGAAGGCCTCCGGCCGTGTGACCGGCTACCGCATCGCCGCGACGCGGACCGACGGCGACACCGCGACGGTGCGCGCGTACCTCCGCCAGGGTGGCCGCGACGTGGCGGCCACGTTCACGCTCGACCGGGAGGGCACCGACTGGGGGGTCTTCCCGGTGTGGGCGCTCGAGGCGCCGGAGCTCGGCGAGGTGGAGCTGTCGGTCCGCGGTCCGGCGGGGACGCCGGTCGAGGTGGCGGGACAGCGGATCGCGACGTCGGAGGACGGGACCGCGCGGCTCTCCGCCCTCCCCGGCACCTACGCGGTGGCCGTGGACGGCGGCAAGTGGTTCACCGCCGAGGGTGCGTCGGCGCAGGTGTCCGGCTTCGGTGCGACCGGCTCGGCGCCGGTGGCGATGACGACGACGCTGACGTCGGCGGGCGAGCAGGCGGCAGAGCAGGCCGTGGACCGCTGGGTGGACGGGTGCATCGCGTCGACCGACGCGGCACCGGCCGGGTGCAGCTTCTACGCCTACGGCGAGGACCCCGAGTACGCCTACTCCAACCAGAAGTGGACGCTCGAGCAGCGGCCTCGGGTCACGGTCGGTGGCTGGCTCTCCCGCGGTTGGGCCGTCTCGACGACGACCTTCGGTCGCGCCACGTTCACGGCGGACATCTCCGGACCAGGAGGGGTGGGCACCGCCTCGGCCGGTCCGATGAACGTGAACGCGAGCGGGTACGTGTCCGGCTTTACGGACGAGGGTGCGACGTTCGAGTCCGCCATCGGCAACGGCGCCTCCGACACGGGGTCCTGACCGGCCGGGAGGCGCGGCGCACCGCCGTCCTCCCACCGCACCCGGCTGCGTGGCCGGTCAGGCCCCTCGCGCCCGCCTCGGCAGGAGCGGTCCGGGCCCGCGGGCCCCGCCCGCTGGCACGGTTCGCGGGCGACGCGCCCGGATTGATTTCGTCGTGTGACGCGGGTAGTCTCTACCGGGTGTGCGCCCTCGGGCGCGCCCGAAATCCCGGGTCGCGACATCCGCGCCGGGACCATCCATCCCTCGACCTCCCTCCGCCGTCAGGCGGTGATCAGCGTGGGATGAGGAAGCCGACGGAACGCGTCGGCCAGAGCACGAGCGAAGAACCAGGAGAACAGTTGCCTACCATCCAGCAGCTCGTTCGCAAGGGTCGTACGCCCAAGGTCGTCAAGACCAAGGCGCCGGCACTGAAGGCGAACCCCCAGCAGCGTGGTGTCTGCACCCGCGTCTACACCACCACCCCCAAGAAGCCGAACTCGGCCCTGCGCAAGGTCGCTCGTGTGAAGCTCTCGAACGGCACCGAGGTCACGGCCTACATCCCCGGTGAGGGCCACAACCTGCAGGAGCACTCGATGGTGCTCGTCCGCGGCGGTCGTGTGAAGGACCTCCCCGGTGTGCGCTACAAGATCATCCGCGGTGCCCTGGACACCCAGGCCGTCAAGAACCGTAAGCAGGCCCGCAGCCGCTACGGCGCGAAGAAGGGTTGAGATAGATGCCTCGTAAGGGTCCCGCCCCGAAGCGTCCCGTCGTCGCCGACCCGGTGTACGGCGCGCCGATCGTCTCGCAGCTCGTCAACAAGATCCTCCTGGACGGCAAGAAGGGCCTCGCCGAGCGCATCGTCTACGATGCACTCGAGGGCGTCTCCGCCAAGAACCAGCAGGATGCCGTCGCGACGCTGAAGAAGGCGCTCGACAACGTCCGTCCGACTCTCGAGGTCCGCAGCCGCCGCGTCGGTGGCTCGACCTACCAGGTCCCGGTCGAGGTCAAGCCGCACCGCGCGAACACCCTCGCGCTCCGCTGGCTCACCTCGTACGCCAAGGCCCGTCGCGAGAAGACGATGACCGAGCGTCTCATGAACGAGATCCTCGACGCGTCGAACGGCCTCGGTGCCGCGGTCAAGCGCCGCGAGGACACGCACAAGATGGCCGAGTCGAACAAGGCCTTCGCCCACTACCGCTGGTAGCCCCGGCTGCGGGCGGGCACCGGTCGTCATGGACGACCGGTGCCCGCCCGGCCGCCAACCTCTCCTACAACTCTTCCGGAGGAACCTGTGGCACAGGACGTGCTCACCGACCTGAACAAGGTCCGCAACATCGGCATCATGGCGCACATCGATGCCGGCAAGACCACGACGACCGAGCGCATCCTGTTCTACACGGGCATCACGCACAAGATCGGTGAGGTCCACGACGGCGCCGCCACGATGGACTGGATGGCGCAGGAGCAGGAGCGCGGCATCACGATCACGTCGGCCGCGACGACCTGCTTCTGGGACAACAACCAGATCAACATCATCGACACCCCCGGTCACGTGGACTTCACGGTCGAGGTGGAGCGTTCGCTCCGCGTCCTCGACGGTGCGGTCGCCGTCTTCGACGGTAAGGAGGGCGTCGAGCCCCAGTCCGAGACCGTGTGGCGTCAGGCGGACAAGTACAACGTCCCGCGCATCTGCTTCGTCAACAAGATGGACAAGCTCGGTGCGGACTTCTACTTCACCGTCGACACGATCATCAACCGCCTCGGTGCGGAGCCGCTCGTGCTCCAGCTCCCGATCGGTGCCGAGAACGACTTCGTCGGCGTCGTCGACCTCATCGAGATGCACGCCAAGGTCTGGCCGGGCGATGCCAAGGGTGACGTCACCATGGGCGCCCAGTACGAGGTCCAGGAGATCCCCGCGGACCTCCAGGCCCGTGCCGAGGAGTACCGCGCGAAGCTGATCGAGCGCGTCGCCGAGTCCGACGACGCCCTGCTCGAGAAGTTCTTCGACGGCCAGGAGCTCACCAACGACGAGATCCGCGCCGGCATCCGCAAGCTGACGATCGCGTCCGAGGTCTACCCGGTCCTCTGTGGTTCGGCCTTCAAGAACCGCGGTGTCCAGCCCATGCTCGACGCCGTCATCTCGTACCTCCCGTCCCCGCTCGACGTGCCGCCGATGATCGGCCACGACGTCAAGGACGAGGAGAAGGAGATCATCCGCAAGCCCGACGCCACCGAGCCGTTCTCGGCCCTGGCGTTCAAGGTCGCGGTGCACCCGTTCTTCGGTCGCCTCACCTACGTCCGCGTGTACTCCGGCTCGATCGAGTCCGGTGCCCAGGTCATCAACTCGACCAAGGGCAAGAAGGAGCGCATCGGCAAGATCTTCCAGATGCACTCCAACAAGGAGAACCCGGTCGACAACGTGACCGCGGGCCACATCTACGCGGTGATCGGCCTCAAGGACACCACCACCGGTGACACGCTCTGCGACCCGAACGACCAGGTCGTCCTCGAGTCGATGACGTTCCCGGAGCCGGTCATCGAGGTCGCGATCGAGCCGAACACGAAGGCCGACCAGGAGAAGCTCTCCACGGCCATCCAGAAGCTCGCCGAAGAGGACCCGACGTTCCGCGTCGAGCTCAACGCCGAGACCGGTCAGACGACCATCAAGGGCATGGGCGAGCTCCACCTCGACATCCTGGTCGACCGCATGAAGCGGGAGTTCAAGGTCGAGGCGAGCGTCGGCAAGCCGCAGGTCGCCTACCGCGAGACCCTGACCAAGCCGGTCGAGCGCTACGACTACACCCACAAGAAGCAGACCGGTGGTTCCGGTCAGTTCGCGAAGGTGCAGATCGCGCTCGAGCCGATGGAGGTCACGGCCGAGAAGGTCTACGAGTTCGAGAACGCCGTCACCGGTGGCCGCGTCCCGCGCGAGTACATCCCGTCGGTCGACGCCGGTATCCAGGACGCGATGCAGGTCGGCATCCTCGCCGGCTACCCGACGGTCGGCGTGAAGGCCATCCTCAAGGACGGCCAGTCGCACGACGTCGACTCGTCCGAGATGGCGTTCAAGATCGCCGGTTCGATGGCGTACAAGGAAGCTGCCCGCAAGGCCGGCCCCGTCATCCTCGAGCCGATCATGGCCGTTGAGGTCCGTACTCCGGAGGAGTACATGGGCGACGTCATCGGTGACCTGAACTCCCGTCGTGGCCAGATCGCCTCGATGGAGGATGCCTCGGGCGTCAAGGTGGTCCGCGCGAGCGTGCCGCTGTCCGAGATGTTCGGCTACGTCGGTGACCTTCGTTCGAAGACCTCCGGTCGTGCCGTCTACTCGATGACCTTCGAGACCTACGCACAGGTCCCGAAGAAGGTCGAAGAGGAGATCATCGAGAAGGGCAAGGGGAACTGACGCTCCCGAGCGTGTTCCCCACAGGCGGGGGCGCCCGGCGACGGGCCCCTCGCCACCAAGTAAAGTAATACACACACCCTGCACGCCAACGGTCACGGACCGGGGGCATGCTCTCCGAGTCCTGAGGAGGACCCACAGTGGCCAAGGCCAAGTTCGAGCGGACCAAGCCGCACGTCAACATCGGAACCATCGGTCACGTCGACCACGGCAAGACCACGCTCACGGCGGCGATCACCAAGGTTCTGCACGACCAGTACCCGGACCTCAACGAGGCCCGTGACTTCGCACAGATCGACAGCGCTCCCGAGGAGCGCGACCGCGGCATCACGATCAACATCTCGCACGTCGAGTACCAGACCGACAAGCGCCACTACGCGCACGTCGACGCTCCTGGTCACGCCGACTACGTGAAGAACATGATCACCGGTGCGGCGCAGATGGACGGCGCGATCCTCGTGGTCGCCGCCACCGACGGCCCGATGCCCCAGACGCGTGAGCACGTGCTGCTCGCCCGCCAGGTCGGCGTCCCCTACATCGTCGTCGCGCTGAACAAGTCCGACATGGTGGACGACGAGGAGATCCTGGAGCTCGTCGAGCTCGAGGTCCGCGAGCTCCTCGGCTCGCAGGAGTTCGACGAGGACGCCCCCGTCGTGCAGGTCTCGGCGCTCAAGGCGCTCGAGGGCGACGAGAAGTGGGTCAAGTCCGTCCAGGACCTGATGTCCGCCGTCGACGAGAACGTCCCGGACCCGGTGCGCGCCACCGACCAGCCGTTCCTCATGCCGATCGAGGACGTCTTCACGATCACCGGTCGTGGCACCGTCGTCACCGGTCGTGTCGAGCGTGGCACGCTGGACCTCAACTCCGAGGTCGAGATCGTCGGCATCCGCCCGACGCAGAAGACCACGGTCACGGGCATCGAGATGTTCCGCAAGCTGCTGGACAAGGCTGAGGCGGGCGACAACACCGGTCTCCTCATCCGTGGCCTCAAGCGCGAGGACGTCGAGCGCGGCCAGGTCGTCGTGAAGCCGGGTTCGGTCACGCCGCACACCGAGTTCAAGGCGAACGCGTACATCCTGACCAAGGAAGAGGGCGGTCGTCACAACCCGTTCTACGCGAACTACCGTCCGCAGTTCTACTTCCGCACCACGGACGTCACCGGCGTCATCACGCTGCCCGAGGGCACCGAGATGGTCATGCCCGGTGACACCGTCGCCATGTCGGTCGAGCTGATCCAGCCGATCGCGATGGAGGCCGGCCTCCGCTTCGCCATCCGTGAGGGTGGCCGCACGGTCGGCGCCGGTACGGTCGAGGAGATCGTCAAGTAACTCCCGGTTCTCCGGAAGACACTGCGTCAGCGGGGTCGGGCCTTCGGGTCCGGCCCCGTTTCGTCGTTCCCGAGGGCGCCCGCGAGGCTCCCACGACGGCCTGCGGGTCCGGGGCAGGCGCGACGGGGACGGTGGTGGGGACCGATCACAGGCAGCACCGGGCACCATCATCAGGGTGACTCGTCTCCGACGCTCCAGGACCAACGGTCGTGGCTACCACCGTGTCCGCAGCGGCAAGGGCTTCTCGTTCCGGGATCCGGACGGTCAGACCGTGACGGACAAGGCCGTCCGTGAGCGGCTCGAGGAGCTCGTGATCCCGCCGGCCTGGGACGACGTGTGGATCTCGCCCTACGACAACGGGCACATCCTGGCGACGGGGATCGACGGTGCCGGACGCCGGCAGTACATGTACCACCCGGGCTGGCGCGAGCGCATGGACCGGATCAAGTACGACCGCGCCCTCGCCCTCGCCGAATCGCTGCCGTCGGCACGGAGGATGGTGACGCAGGACCTCCGCAGGCCGGAGCCCGACCGTCGCCGGGCGCTGGCCGCGGCGTTCCGGATGCTCGACCAGGGCTCACTCCGCGTCGGCTCCGAGCGCTACGCCACCGAGCACGGCAGCCGCGGACTGTCGACCCTGCTCTGTGCGCACGCACACGTCTCGGGCGACGACATCGAGCTCGACTTCCCGGGCAAGAGCGGGCAGGAGTGGTCGTCCACCATCCACGACCACGACCTCGCGCGGGTGATCGCGGGCATGAAGCGACGTGGTCCGAACGCGCGCCTGTTGTCCTTCCGTGCCGAGCGCGGCGCCGAGTGGGAGCCGCTCGCCGCCGACGACATCAACGAGTACGTCAAGGAGCGCGCGGGGGACGAGTTCACCGCCAAGGACTTCCGGACCCTGCACGGCACCGTGGCGGCCGCGGTGGACCTGGCCAGGACCGGGCCGCAGTCGTCGCAGGCGAAGCGGAAGAAGGCCGTCTCGCACGCCGTCAAGGCCGCGAGCGAGGAACTCGGCAACACGCCGACGGTGTGCCGGCAGAGCTACATCGACCCGCGCCTGCTCGACGCGTACGAGCACGGCGAGACGATCGACCCGGACCGGTTGCACGCCGCCGAGTCCGAGGTCCGAGCGCTGCTCTACCGACAGTGACCCGGGGGCGTGGGAGATGACGTACGGTTGGACACCGTGCCCGACCACCCCCACCCGGGCACGGAAGGACCCTCACCAGTCGTGACCGACGAGTGCATCCACGGTTTCCCCACCGAGCTCTGCGACATCTGTGCCCCCCGCCAGCGCGAGGCGCCGGCAGCCCCCACCCCGGCTCCGCGCCGGACCCGCATCACCACCTCCCTCCGCAGCACCCCGGGCCCCCTCGGCTCGGGCTCCTCGCTCCGCTCGCCCGCGGCGCCCGAGCTGCCCGAACCGCGTGACTTCGGCGCCCTCCGCGCCCACCACGTCACGCACGTCGACAACCTCGCGGCGATCGTCGCCGAGGGTGCCGTCCTCGCCGCCGACGCCGCCACCCCCGCGGTCGACGTCAGCGCTCCCGAGACGCGGGCGGCCCGTGCCGAGGCGACCGCACCCGACGGCGGCCCCGTGTCCGGTCACGTCGCGTTCACGCTCTCGCCCGACGCCACCCGGTGGGACGAGCTCCGCCGCGGCGCCCAGGGCGCCCGGTGGTCCGACGCGGCTCGGCGGACCCGGGCGA
The DNA here is from genome assembly GCF_003234175.2 of Curtobacterium sp. MCSS17_007. Taxonomy (NCBI): domain Bacteria; kingdom Bacillati; phylum Actinomycetota; class Actinomycetes; order Micrococcales; family Microbacteriaceae; genus Curtobacterium; species Curtobacterium sp. MCSS17_007. Next base: position 3,088,577 of record NZ_CP126257.1, on the reverse strand, counting down.
CCGAGTACGTCGTGCTCGTCGTCCCCGTGTCGGCCTTCGGTGCGTCCGTCATCGTCGCCGACCAGGACGCCGAGGCCGAGGACGTCCGCTTCGCCGTCGGCCCCGAGGCGGCGACGAACCTCATCCGGCGCACGGACTTCACCGACCCGGAGATGCACGGCCTCGAGCTGCTCGCCGGGCCGCGCGTGCCGTTCTCCTCCGTCGCGGTCATCGGCGTGCCGAACGACCGGGTCCGCCAGCAGGTCAAGGCGCTCCTCGCCGAGCACCGCGGACACGCGCCGCGTGTCGCGGTCTTCCCGCCGTGGTTCGTGCCGCCCGTGGTCGACGCCGAGTAGCCGTCCGACGCGCTGCGGACGCACCCTCCCGACCACACGTCGGGAGGGTGCGCCGCGTTGCGGGGCCGGCGCGGGCCTCCCGTCCGGATCCCCGTCGTTCCGCGGGAGTGGGCCGTCCCGACACGCCAACGAAACGCGACACGCCCGGGTTGCACGGATCGTGTGCCTGTGCGAGACTTGTCCGGTTCCGAATTCCGCGGGCGCTCGCGCGCGCAGGATCACTGCTCTGGCAGTGCACAACCCCTCCGTCCAGCGGAGCTGGGTTGGGCCGCAGGCAGCAGAACACGATCGAATCCCCACGAAGCGCGACGAGCAGCGCTGTGTCGAGAGGCACGGCTGTGCCCGGAGTGCGGGGAAGCGACATGCCCACGCTGGACGGCCACGGTCGCCCTGCGCGGTTGACAGGAGAACAGCGGTCATCCCCCGTGGATGCGGCCGGTTGGTTCAGGAAAACAGCCAAGCCCTGCAGGAATGCACGGTGACGGCGGCGTCAGGCGGCCCGAGGGTGCGCGGCGCAGAGAGGACAGAGAGACACATGGCGGGACAGAAGATCCGCATCCGGCTCAAGTCGTACGACCACGAGGTCATCGACACGTCGGCCCGGAAGATCGTCGACACGGTGACCCGTGCCGGTGCGACCGTGGTCGGCCCGGTGCCGCTCCCCACCGAGAAGAACGTGGTCACCGTGATCCGTTCGCCCCACAAGTACAAGGACTCGCGCGAGCACTTCGAGAAGCGCACGCACAAGCGGGTCATCGACATCGTCGACCCGACGCCGAAGGCCGTCGACTCGCTCATGCGACTCGACCTCCCGGCTGACGTCAACATCGAGATCAAGCTGTAAGGGGGACCGACCAATGGCGAACTCAACCAAGACCGTCAAGGGCCTCCTCGGCAAGAAGCTCGGGATGACCCAGGTGTGGGACGAGAACAACAAGTTCATCCCCGTCACCGTGATCGAGGTCGGCCCGAACGTGGTCACCCAGATCCGCAACGTCGAGCGCGACGGCTACGAGGCGATCCAGATCGCCGCCGGCGCCATCGACCCGCGCAAGGTGAACAAGCCGGCCGCCGGCCACTTCGAGGCTGCTGGTGTGACCCCGCGTCGCACCCTCACCGAGATCCGCACCAACGACTCCGCCGAGTACACGCTCGGCCAGGAGCTCACCGTCGACACCTTCGAGGCCGGCCAGAAGGTCGACGTCGTCGGGACGTCGAAGGGCAAGGGCTTCGCCGGTGTCATGAAGCGCCACGGCTTCGCCGGTGTGTCCGCTTCGCACGGTGCCCACCGCAACCACCGCAAGCCCGGTTCGATCGGTGCTTCGTCGACCCCGTCGCGTGTCTTCAAGGGCATGCGCATGGCCGGCCGCATGGGTGGCGAGCGCGTGACCGTCCTCAACCTCACGGTGCACGCCGTCGACGCCGAGAAGGGTCTGCTGCTCGTCAAGGGCGCCGTCCCCGGTGCGCGCGGTCGCTCCGTCTTCGTCCGCACCGCCGTGAAGGGTAAGTGATCATGGCCACCGAGACCGCAACCACGATCGACGTCCTCGACGCGACCGGAGCCGTCGCCGGCAGCATCGAGCTGCCCGCCGAGCTCTTCGACGTCGAGACGAACGTCCCGCTCATCCACCAGGTCGTCACCGCGCAGCTCGCCGCCGCGCGTCAGGGCACCCACAAGACCAAGAACCGTGGCGAAGTCCGCGGTGCCGGTCGCAAGCCGTTCAAGCAGAAGGGCACCGGCCGCTCCCGTCAGGGTTCGGTCCGCGCTCCGGAGCACACCGGCGGTGGCGTCGTCCACGGACCGACCCCGCGCGACTACTCGCAGCGCACCCCGAAGAAGATGATCGCCGCGGCGCTGCTCGGCTCGCTCTCGGACCGTGCCCGCGGTGGCCGCATCGCCGCCGTCGAGTCCTTCGTCCCGGCTGAACTGCCGTCGACCAAGACCGCTCGCACGCTCATCGAGAAGGTCGCGCCCGTCAAGAACGTGCTCGTCGTGCTCGAGTCGGACGACGAGCTCACGCTCAAGTCGGTCCGCAACCTGTCGAACGTCCACGCGCTCTCGTACAGCCAGCTCAACGCCTACGACGTGCTCAAGGCCGACGCCCTCGTCTTCAGCAAGAGCGCACTCGACGCCTTCATCGCGTCGAAGACCGCGAAGGAGATCTCCGCATGAGCGGCTTCAACAAGGACCCGCGCGACATCATCATCTCGCCGGTCGTCTCGGAGAAGAGCTACGGCCTGATCGACCAGGGCAAGTACACGTTCATCGTGGACCCCCGCTCGAACAAGACCGAGATCAAGCTCGCCATCGAGAAGATCTTCGACGTCAAGGTCGCGAGCATCAACACGCTGAACCGCCCGGGCAAGACCCGTCGCACCAAGTTCGGCATGGGCAAGCGCAAGGACACCAAGCGCGCCATCGTGACGCTCAAGTCCGGTTCGATCGACATCTTCACGGCTGTCGGCTGAGGACCAGAGGGATAAATCATGGCTATTCGTAACTACAAGCCGACGACCCCTGGTCGTCGCGGCTCGTCGGTCGCCGACTTCGCTGAGATCACCCGTTCGACGCCGGAGAAGTCGCTGCTTCGTCCGCTGCCGAAGACCGGTGGCCGCAACAGCTCGGGCCGCATCACCACCCGCCACATCGGTGGTGGCCACAAGCGCCAGTACCGCGTGATCGACTTCCGTCGTCACGACAAGGACGGCGTGGACGCCAAGGTCGCGCACATCGAGTACGACCCGAACCGCACCGCGCGCATCGCGCTGCTGCACTACGTCGACGGCACGAAGCGCTACATCATCGCGCCGAACAAGCTCAAGCAGGGCGACGTCGTCGAGCAGGGCCCCGGCGCCGACATCAAGCCCGGCAACAACCTGCCGCTGCGCAACATCCCCGTGGGTACGGTCATCCACGCGATCGAGCTCCGCCCCGGTGGCGGCGCGAAGATGGCGCGTTCGGCCGGTGCCTCGGTGCGTCTCGTCGCCAAGGACGGCCCCTACGCGCAGCTCCGTCTGCCGTCGGGCGAGGTCCGCAACGTCGACGCCCGCTGCCGCGCCACCATCGGCGAGGTCGGCAACGCCGAGCAGTCCAACATCAACTGGGGCAAGGCCGGCCGCATGCGCTGGAAGGGCGTCCGCCCGACCGTGCGTGGTGTCGCGATGAACCCGGTCGACCACCCGCACGGTGGTGGTGAGGGCAAGACGTCCGGTGGTCGTCACCCGGTCAGCCCCTGGGGCCAGGCCGAGGGTCGTACGCGCAAGCCGAACAAGCCGAGCGACAAGCTCATCGTCCGTCGCCGTAACGCCGGCAAGAAGCGCAAGTAGGAGTTCAGAAGATGCCACGCAGTCTGAAGAAGGGCCCCTTCGTCGACGAGCACCTGCTCCGCAAGGTCGTCACGCAGAACGAGGCCAACACCAAGAACGTGATCCGTACGTGGTCGCGTCGCTCGATGATCGTGCCGAACATGCTCGGCCACACGATCGCCGTGCACGACGGCCGCAAGCACATCCCGGTGTTCGTCACCGAGTCGATGGTCGGTCACAAGCTCGGCGAGTTCGCGCCGACCCGCACCTTCCGTGGTCACGTGAAGGACGACAAGAAGGGCCGTCGCCGCTAACGCGGGGACGCAGAGGAGGAACGAAATGGTGGAGTCGATCGCACGCGTGCGACACATCCGCGTCACGCCTCAGAAGGCCCGTCGCGTCATCGAGCTGATCCGCGGCAAGCAGGCCCACGAGGCGCTCGCCATCCTGAAGTTCGCCCCGCAGGCCGCTTCGGAGCCCGTGTACAAGCTGGTCGCCTCGGCGATCGCCAACGCACGTGTCAAGGCGGACTCGACGAACAGCTTCCTCGACGAGCGCGACCTCTACGTGAGCCGCGTCTTCGTCGACGAGGGCACGACCCTGAAGCGGTTCCAGCCGCGCGCCCAGGGCCGGGCCTTCCGCATCAACAAGCGCACCAGCCACATCACGGTCGTCCTCGCGACGCCGGACGAGGTCGAGGCTGCCGCGACGAGCAAGAAGGCGAGCAACTAATGGGCCAGAAGGTCAACCCGTACGGTTTCCGTCTCGGGATCACGACGGACCACGTCTCGCACTGGTTCACCGACAGCACGAAGCAGGGTCAGCGCTACGCCGACTACGTGGCCGAGGACATCAAGGTGCGCGAGTACCTGAAGAAGACCCTCGACCGCGCCGGTGTCGCCCGCATCGAGCTCGAGCGCACCCGTGACCGCGTCCGTGTGGACATCCACACCGCGCGTCCGGGCATCGTCATCGGTCGCCGTGGCGCCGAGGCGGAGCGCGTCCGTGGCGAGCTGGAGAAGCTCACCAAGAAGCAGATCCAGCTCAACATCCTCGAGGTCAAGAACCCCGAGACCGAGGCCCAGCTCGTCGCGCAGGGCATCGCCGAGCAGCTCTCCGCCCGTGTCGCGTTCCGTCGCGCCATGCGCAAGGGCCTGCAGGGTGCACAGCGCGCCGGCGCCAAGGGCGTCCGGATCCAGGTGTCGGGCCGTCTCGGCGGCGCCGAGATGTCGCGCTCGGAGTTCTACCGCGAGGGCCGTGTGCCCCTGCACACGCTCCGCGCGAACATCGACTACGGCTTCTACGAGGCCCGGACCACGTTCGGCCGCATCGGCGTGAAGGTCTGGATCTACAAGGGCGACATCACGAACAAGGAGCTCGCTCGCGAGCAGGCGAACCAGCGTTCGTCGCGCCCCGAGCGTCGTGGCGGCCCGCGTGGCGAGCGCGGCGAGCGTGGGGACCGCCGTGGCGGCGACCGCGGCGGCCGCCAGCAGCAGGCCCCGCAGGACGCGCCGGCCGGCGCAGGAGTTGAGGCGTAACCATGCTTATTCCCCGTCGAGTCAAGCACCGCAAGCAGCACCACCCGAAGCGTTCGGGTCAGGCCACCGGTGGCACCAAGGTCAGCTTCGGCGACTTCGGTATCCAGGCCCTCACCCCGGCGTACGTGACCAACCGTCAGATCGAGTCCGCTCGTATCGCCATGACGCGTCACATCAAGCGTGGCGGCAAGGTGTGGATCAACATCTACCCGGACCGTCCGCTCACCAAGAAGCCGGCTGAGACCCGCATGGGTTCCGGTAAGGGCTCGCCCGAGTGGTGGGTCGCCAACGTCAAGCCGGGTCGTGTGCTCTTCGAGCTCTCCGGCGTCAGCGAGGACATCGCTCGCGAGGCGCTGACCCGTGCAATCCACAAGCTGCCCCTCAAGGCACGCATCATCAAGCGCGAGGAGGGCGACGCATAATGGCGATCGGTTCCAAGGAGCTCCGTCCGACGGAGCTCGACACCTTCGAGAACGAGCGTCTCGCTGACGAGCTGAAGAAGGCCAAGGAGGAACTCTTCAACCTCCGCTTCCAGTCGGCCACCGGCCAGCTGGAGAGCCACGGTCGTCTCCGTGCCGTCAAGCGCGACATCGCACGCATCTACACCGTCCTCCGCGAGCGCGAGCTCGGCATCCGTGCCACCCCCGCGCCCGTCGAGACCGCCACCAAGGCCAAGAAGACGACGAAGAAGGCTGACAAGCCGGCCGAGTCGACCGAGGCCGCTACCGCCGAGGAGAACTGATGGCGAACGAAGAGAAGAACTCCGCCGCCTCGACCCGCGGCTACCGCAAGACGCGTCGCGGCTACGTGACGAGCGACAAGATGGACAAGACCATCGTGGTCGAGGTCGAGGACCGCGTGAAGCACGCGCTCTACGGCAAGATCATCCGCCGCACGTCCAAGGTGAAGGCCCACGACGAGCTCGGCACCGCCGGTGTCGGCGACCTCGTCGTGATCAGCGAGACCCGTCCCCTCAGCGCCTCCAAGCGCTGGCGCCTGGTCGAGATCCTCGAGAAGGCCAAGTAGGCCCCGGCCTGCTTCGGAATAGGAGACAGCAGTGATTCAGCAGGAATCCCGCCTGAAGGTCGCCGACAACACGGGTGCCAAGGAGATCTTGACCATCCGCGTGCTCGGTGGCTCGGGTCGTCGCTACGCCGGCCTCGGTGACGTCATCGTCGCCACGGTGAAGGACGCCATCCCCGGCGGCAACGTGAAGAAGGGTGACGTCGTCAAGGCGGTCATCGTTCGCACCAAGAAGGAGACCCGTCGTCAGGACGGCTCCTACATCAAGTTCGACGAGAACGCGGCAGTGATCCTCAAGGCCGACGGCGACCCGCGCGGTACGCGCATCTTCGGTCCGGTCGGTCGTGAGCTCCGTGACAAGAAGTTCATGAAGATCATCTCGCTCGCGCCGGAGGTGCTGTAAGCCATGGCGAACATCAAGAAGGGTGACCTCGTCCAGGTCATCACGGGCGCCAAGCAGGAGCGTGGCGGCGACCGTGGCAAGCAGGGCAAGGTCATCGAGGTCCTCACGGACAAGAACCGGGTCGTCGTCGAGGGCGTGAACTTCGTCACGAAGCACGTCCGCGTCGGCCAGACGCAGCGTGGTTCGAAGACCGGTGGCATCGAGCAGCACGAGGCTCCGATCCACGTCTCGAACGTCGCCGTCGTCGACCCGAAGACCGGGAAGCCGACCCGCGTCGGTTTCCGCAACGAAGAGGTGGAGAAGGACGGCGTGAAGAAGACCGTCCGCGTCCGCTACGCCAAGAAGTCGGGTGAGAAGCTCTGATGACCGACACGACTGCCGCGCCGGCGACCAAGGTCGAGCCGCGCCTCAAGCAGAAGTACAAGAACGAGATCAAGGCTGCCCTCACCGAGCAGTTCGGGTACGCGAACGTCAACCAGGTCCCCGGCCTGGTCAAGGTCGTCGTGAACACCGGTGTCGGTGAGGCCGCTCGCGACTCGAAGATCATCGACGGGGCCGTCAAGGACCTCACGGCGATCACGGGTCAGAAGCCGGTCGTGACGAAGGCCCGCAAGTCCATCGCGCAGTTCAAGCTGCGTGAGGGCCAGGCCATCGGTGCGCACGTCACCCTCCGCGGTGACCGTGCGTGGGAGTTCATCGACCGCCTCGTCACCCTCGCACTGCCCCGCATCCGCGACTTCCGCGGTCTCAGCGACAAGCAGTTCGACGGGAACGGCAACTACACGTTCGGTCTCACGGAGCAGTCGATGTTCCACGAGATCGACCAGGACCGCATCGACCGCGTGCGTGGCTTCGACATCACCGTCGTGACCACCGCGAAGACGGACGACGAGGGCCGCGCGCTGCTCCGCCAGCTCGGTTTCCCGTTCCGTTCGGCCGACCAGACGGTCTAAGATAGTCCGGGCGCTGCGGGCCGGAGGATTCACGTCCTCCGGCCCGCACGCACGAACACCGGTCGTCGGCGTCAGCCGTCGGCCTCCAGGTCTCCGGGAACCGCTCGGAGACCACCCCGATCGCTCAGGTCGGCATTCGTGGAACGGGTGTCGAAACCAGGCGAAGAATGGACGACCATCATGACGATGACCGATCCGGTCGCAGACATGCTGACCAGATTGCGGAACGCGAACTCGGCGCACCACGACGCCGTCTCGCTCCCCAGCTCCAAGCTGAAGAAGAACATCGCCGAGATCCTCAAGCGCGAGGGTTACATCAGCGAGTGGAAGATCGAGGACGCCCGCGTCGGGCAGACCCTCACGATCGACCTGAAGTACGGCCCCGAGCGCGAGCGTTCGATCGCCGGCATCAAGCGCGTCTCGAAGCCCGGTCTCCGGGTCTACGCGAAGTCGACGGAGATCCCCCAGGTCCTCGGTGGCCTCGGCGTGGCGATCCTCTCGACCTCGTCGGGACTGCTCACCGACCGTGAAGCCGAGCAGAAGGGCGTGGGTGGGGAAGTCCTCGCCTACGTGTGGTGACCGACAATGTCTCGTATCGGACGTCTTCCCATCGACATCCCCGCAGGCGTGACCGTCTCCGTTGACGGTCAGACCGTCGCGGTCAAGGGCCCGAAGGGCGAGCTCGCGCTCGTCGTCGCCGAGCCCATCCAGGCCAAGGTCGAGGAGAACCAGGTCCTCGTCACCCGCCCGGACGACGAGCGCGAGTCCCGTGCCCTGCACGGCCTGACCCGTACCCTCATCGCGAACAACATCGTCGGCGTGACCCAGGGCTACTCCAAGGGCCTCGAGGTCGTCGGCACCGGTTACCGCGTGCAGGCCAAGGGCAGCAACGTCGAGTTCGCGCTCGGCTACTCCCACCCCATCACGGTCGAGCCGCCGGCAGGCATCAGCTTCGCCGTCGAGGGCAACAACAAGCTCACCGTGTCGGGCATCGACAAGCAGGCCGTCGGCGAGGTGGCTGCCAACATCCGCAAGCTGCGCAAGCCCGAGCCCTACAAGGGCAAGGGTGTCCGCTACGCAGGCGAGGTCGTGCGCCGCAAGGCCGGAAAGTCAGGTAAGTGATCATGGCTCTCGGTATCCGAGGAAAGAGCAAGTCGGCCGCCAAGGCGCGTCGTCACAACCGTCTCCGCAAGAAGATCACCGGCACCGAGGCGCGTCCGCGTCTCGCTGTCACCCGGTCGTCGCGTCACGTGTTCGTCCAGGTCATCGACGACGCGAAGGGCCACACCCTGGCCAGCGCGTCGACGATGGAGGCCGACCTCCGTTCGTTCGACGGCGACAAGACGGCCAAGGCCCGTCGCGTCGGCGAGCTCCTCGCCGAGCGTGCGAAGGCCGCCGGCGTCAAGGCCGTGGTCTTCGACCGCGGTGGTAGCAAGTACGCCGGTCGCGTCGCCGCGATCGCCGATGGTGCCCGTGAAGGAGGGCTGAACCTGTGAGCGACATCGCGAACAACAACGAAGCGGCCGAGACCAAGGCCCCGGCAGCGGACACCGCCGCCGTCGCCGAGCGTCCCGTCGAGACCGCCGCGGGCTCCGCGTCGAACAACCGCGACAACGCCGACCAGCGCGGCCGTCGTGGCGGTGGGCGTGACCGTCAGCAGGGTCGTGACCGCAACAACCGCGGTGGCGACAGCCAGTTCCTCGAGCGCGTCGTGACGATCAACCGCGTCTCGAAGGTCGTCAAGGGTGGTCGTCGCTTCAGCTTCACGGCGCTCGTCGTCGTGGGTGACGGCAACGGCCTCGTCGGTGTCGGCTACGGCAAGGCGAAGGAAGTCCCGACCGCGATCTCCAAGGGCGTCGAGGAGGCGAAGAAGAACTTCTTCCGCGTCCCGCGCGTCGGCAACACCATCCCGCACCCGGTGCAGGGTGAGGCCGCTGCCGGTGTCGTCCTCCTGCGTCCGGCCGCTGCCGGTACCGGTGTCATCGCCGGTGGTCCGGTCCGCGCCGTGCTCGAGTGCGCCGGCATCCACGACGTCCTGAGCAAGTCGCTCGGCTCGTCGAACACCATCAACATCGTGCACGCGACCGTCGAGGCGCTGCAGCAGCTCGAGGAGCCCCGCGCCGTCGCGAGCCGTCGTGGCCTCGACGTCGACCGGGTCGTCCCGGCTCGTCTGCTCCACGCCGAGGCCGCGGCCCTGCGTGCCGCGACCGAGAAGGCAGGTGCGTGATGGCGATGCTGAAGATCACGCAGACGAAGTCCGTTATCAGCGAGAAGCAGTACCAGCGCGACACCCTGCGCAGCCTGGGCCTCAAGCGCATCGGCCGTACGGTCCTGCGTGAGGACAACGCCCAGAACCGCGGGTACATCGCGACGGTGGCGCACCTCGTGAAGGTCGAGGAGGTCGACGCATGAGCGACGAGAAGAACGAGCGCGTGCAGGTGCTGAAGCTGCACCACCTCCGCCCCGCCGCGGGCGCCAAGAAGGACCGCACCCGTGTGGGTCGCGGTGAGGGTTCGAAGGGCAAGACCGCCGGCCGTGGCACCAAGGGCCAGAAGGCTCGGTACCAGGTCAAGGTCGGCTTCGAGGGTGGGCAGATGCCGCTGCACATGCGCACCCCGAAGCTCCGCGGGTTCAAGAACCCGTTCCGTGTCGAGTACCAGGTCGTGAACCTGGACAAGATCGCGGAGCTCTACCCCAACGGTGGCGACGTCACCGTCGCGGACCTGGTCGCCAAGGGCGCCGTCCGCAAGAACGAGAAGGTCAAGGTTCTCGGTCAGGGTGACATCAGCGTTGCGCTGACGGTCTCGGTCGACAAGGTCTCGGCGTCCGCCGCCGAGAAGATCGTGGCTGCTGGCGGAACCGTCTCCCAGTAACCCCCGTCGGCGGCCCGTGCGTTTGCGCACGGGCCGCCGTTACGGTTTCCTTGACAGTGGCCGTCGTCCGTCGGCCGGGTCGGTGCTGCCGACCGACACCGTGACGGCCCCGATCGGGCCGCCGGTCCCAGAAGTTCGGAGTCCTCGTGTTCAGAGCGGTCGCGCGCATCATGCGCACCCCCGATCTTCGCAAGAAGATCGGCTTCACCCTCGCGATCATCGCGCTGTTCCGTCTCGGGTCGTACATCCCCGCGCCGTTCGTCGACTACGCCGCCGTGCAGAGCTGCCTCGCCAGCGCGTCGTCCTCCGGTGGGCTCTACGACCTGATCAACCTGTTCTCCGGCGGCGCGCTGCTGAAGCTCTCCGTCTTCGCGCTCGGCATCATGCCGTACATCACGTCGTCGATCATCGTGCAGCTCCTGCGCGTGGTCATCCCGCACTTCGACGCCCTCTACAAGGAGGGCCAATCGGGCCAGGCGAAGCTGACGCAGTACACGCGCTACCTCACCATCGCGCTCGGTGTCCTGCAGTCCACCACGCTCATCACGGTCGCGCGCTCCGGTGCCCTCTTCGGTACGAACGCCTCGGCCTCCTGCTCGTCGATCATCTCGAACGACAGCTGGTACGCGATCATGCTCATGGTCGTCACGCTGACCGCCGGTACGGGCCTCATCATGTGGATGGGCGAGCTCGTCACCGAGCGGGGGATCGGCAACGGGATGTCGCTCCTCATCTTCACGTCCATCGCGGCGCAGTTCCCGTCGGCACTCTGGGCGATCGAGCAGTCGCAGTCCTTCGAGCTCTTCCTCTTCGTGATCCTCGTCGGCCTGGTCATCATGATGGCGGTCGTCTTCGTCGAGCAGTCGCAGCGGCGCATCCCCGTGCAGTACGCCAAGCGCATGGTCGGGCGTCGTACCTACGGCGGCAACAACACCTACATCCCGATCAAGGTGAACATGGCCGGCGTCGTGCCCGTCATCTTCGCTTCGTCGCTGCTGTACCTGCCGGCGCTGGTCGCGCAGTTCAACCAACCCTCCGACGGCTCCGAGCCGGCCGCGTGGGTGACCTGGATCCAGAACAACCTGACCTCGGGTGACAACTGGTTCTACATGGTCCTGTACTTCCTGCTCATCGTCGGCTTCACCTACTTCTACGTCGCGATCACCTTCAACCCCGAAGAGGTCGCCGACAACATGAAGAAGTACGGCGGCTTCATCCCGGGCATCCGGGCCGGTCGCCCGACGGCGGAGTACCTCGACTACGTCCTGACCCGGGTGACGTTGCCCGGCTCGCTCTACCTCGGTCTCATCGCGCTCATCCCGCTGGCAGCACTGGCGCTGTTCGGCGCGAACCAGAACTTCCCGTTCGGCGGCGCGAGCATCCTCATCATCGTGGGTGTCGGTCTCGAGACCGTGAAGCAGATCGACTCGCAGCTGCAGCAACGTCACTACGAAGGGCTTCTCCGTTGAGCGCACGTCTCATCATCGTCGGACCTCCCGGAGCCGGGAAGGGCACCCAGGCCGGTCGCATCGCCGAGGGGTTCGGCGTCCCTGCGATCTCGACGGGCGACATCTTCCGGAAGAACGTCTCCGAGGGCACGCCGCTCGGCCTGCAGGCGAAGGCGATCATGGACGCCGGCAACTACGTGCCGGACGAGCTGACGAACGAGCTGGTCAAGTCGCGGCTCGCCGAGTCCGACGCCGAGCAGGGCTTCCTGCTGGACGGCTACCCCCGCACGGTCGGGCAGGTCGCCTACCTCGACGCGCTGCTCGCCGAGCAGGGCACCGGGATCGACGCCGTCGTGCAGCTCGTGGCGGACCAGGACGCGCTCGTCGCCCGCCTGCTGAAGCGCGCTGAGGAGCAGGGTCGCAGCGACGACAACGAGGAGACGATCCGTCGTCGCCAGGAGGTCTACACGGAGCAGACCGCTCCGATCGTGGCCGCCTACGCCGAGCGTGGGCTCGTGGTCGACGTCGACGGTCTGGGTGGCATCGACGAGGTGGGTGACCGCATCCAGGCGGCCCTGGTCTCGCGCGGGCTCACCGCGGGCGTCTGAGCCCCCTCGTGCGGCGCCGCAAGCCGTCGATCTACAAGTCGCCGGAGGAACTCCGCGCGATGGTCCGTCCCGGGCTGCTCACCGAGGCCGCGCTCACCGCGGTCCGCGCGGCCGTCCGTCCCGGCGTCACGACGGGCGAGCTCGACGCGATCGCCGAGCAGACGATCCGTGACGGCGGCGGTGTCCCCAACTTCCAGCTCGTGCCGGGCTACCGCCACACGCTGTGCGTCTCGGTGAACGACGAGATCGTGCACGGGATCCCCGGCGACCGCGTGCTGCAGCCCGGCGACATCGTGTCGGTGGACGCCGGTGCCGAGGTCGACGGATGGAACGGTGACAGTGCCTTCACGACGGTGCTGCCGGGTGGCGACGCCCCGCTGACCGCCGCTCGGCAGACGCTCTGCGACACCACGGAACGTGCGCTCTGGCACGGCATCGCGGCGCTCGCCCACGCGCGCACCCTCAACGAGGTCGGCGCGGTGATCGAGGACGCGATCGACGAGACGGGTGCCTGGGGCATCGTCGAGGACTTCACGGGCCACGGCATCGGCCGGTCCATGCACGAGGACCCGCCGGTCTTCAACCACCGGGTCCGCGGTGCGGGCCCGGCGGTGAAGCCCGGGCTGGCGGTCGCGATCGAGCCCATGGTCACGGCCGGCACGATCGACAGTTCGACGGACGACGACGACTGGACGATCCGCACGCTGGACGGTTCGGACGCCGCCCACTGGGAGCACTCGGTGGCGGTGCACCCGGGCGGCATCTGGGTGCTGACCGCGGCGGACGGCGGTGCCTCGGGCCTCCTGCCGCTCGGCGTGACGCCGGCCCCCGTGCCGTAGGCAGCGGACGCCGTCCGGCCTGCTGCTCCGGCCTGGAGGCGCGAGCGGCTCCGGTGGGCCGGCCCACCCAGGTGGGTGAACGCACGCCCGCGGGAACGCCGACCGCCCCGCATCGGCAGCCCGACCACGGTGCCTGCGGCCTGTCGGCCCAGCGGCCCGGCCGCCCGACCCTCCGGACGGACCGTGCCGGCGCCGGTGCGCACCGGGCCGTCCAGGTGTGGCGGGAGGACGGCGCCGCACCCCCTGCCCCGCGCGGCCGCTCGGCCGACGCCCCGGTCAGTTCCCGACGGTGCAGGTCTGCTCGGACGCGGACTGCCCAGAGATGCTCGACGGCAGCGGCGTCGCCGACGGGGTCCCGGCGTCGGTCGCGGCGCCCGTCGGCGTCCCGCCCGCGGTGCCGCCCGACGTGTCGCTACCGGTCGACGGTGCCGACGCCGACGCGTCGCTGCCCGGGGTGCTCTGCGCGGTGGGGGACTCCTCCGACGCCCGCCCGGTGGTCGAGTCGCTCAGCGAGGTCTTGCGGTCCTGCTGCAGCGCGACGTTGAGGTCGTGGGCGGCCGCCTCGTCGACGAGCACGTGCGCCGTGTCGTTCGGGTCGTCGACGACCGGGTACTGCACGAAGAGCATCTGCGAGGTGCTCATCCCCCGCAGGGTCGACGCGAGCCCGACGAGCGTCCGGGTCTGCGCGAGGCCGTCGGACAGCGTCATGTTCGACAGGGCTGCTCCGGCCAGCTTGTACAGCGTCACCGGGTTCGAGAGCGTCCCGTCCGACGTCACCTTCCGGAGCAGCGCCGACAGGAACACCTGCTGCGAGCTGATGCGGGCGAGGTCGCTGCCGTCGCCGACACCGTGGCGGCTGCGCAGGAACGCGAGGGCGTCCTGGCCCTCGAGCGTGTGCTGTCCCGCCGCGAGCTGCAGGCCGGTGTAGGTGTCGTCGATCGGCTTCGCGACGCAGACGTCGACGCCGCCGAGCGCGTTCGACATCTCGATGACGCCGTCGAAGGTGATGAGTCCGGCGTAGGGGATGGTGAGGCCGGTCAGGTTCTCCACCGTGTCCACCGCGCAGGAGATCCCGCCGTGTCCGAGGGCCTCGTTGATGAGTTCACTGTCGACCGCCGGGTACGAGGTCCCGGTCTCCGGGTTCGTGCACGCCGGGATCGGCACCTTGAGGTCGCGGGGGAAGCTGACCGCCGTGAGCTGCTGGTGGTCCTGGGAGATGTGCACCAGGATCGTCACGTCGTTGCGGGCTCCCTCGACGTTCTCGTCCGAGTCGAACTGGCCGACACGGGTGTCGCTGCCGAGGAGCAGGATGTTCGCACCGCCCTGCATCGCGGTGATGTCGGCCGTCTCCGCGGTGTTCTGGTCGTCGGTGCTGAGCTGCACGGTGTGCGGCGCGCTGGCGAGCTGTGCGCCCGCGATCGCCGCGACGCTCGTCCCGCTGACGAGCAGGACGGCGACGGCGGACGCGACGAAGCCGACCAGCGTGCCCCAGGCGCGACGGCGGGGCAGCCGGCCGTGGCGGGCGAGGGGGCGGGGTGCATCAGGCACGTGGTCTCCGATCGGTGGTCCGGCGTGGCCGGCGGACGGTCAGCGCGCTCAACGCTACGGCGGCGGAGCCAGCGCGGAGCCCCGAACGCACTGCCAGACCACTGTGGAACGCTCAGCCAGTGCGCCGCGAGCCCCAGACGGAGGGGTTCCGTGGCGCCAGCACTTGGCAATCTGGCACTCATCCCATACGATTGATCTTTGGTGTGTCATGCCCTTCGGCGTGGCGCCCGACCCGCAGACCGGCTCGGGGATCACACCGGTAATCCAACCAAGCGACAGTGAGGCTATGGCCAAGAAAGACGGCGTCATCGAGATCGAGGGCTCGGTGCTCGAAGCTCTGCCCAACGCGATGTTCCGCGTTGAGCTGACCAACGGACACAAGGTCCTCGCGCACATCTCCGGGAAGATGCGCCAGCACTACATCCGCATCCTCCCCGAGGACCGCGTGATCGTGGAGCTGAGCCCGTACGACCTGACCCGCGGCCGGATCGTCTACCGCTACAAGTGATCCGCGAGCTGGAAAGGAACGGCTCGGCGAACCCGCCGGGCACGAAGCCAGCGAGCAACAGGAAGCAATCATGAAGGTCAACCCCAGCGTCAAGCCCATCTGCGAGCACTGCCGTGTCATCCGCCGCAAGGGCCGCGTCATGGTGATCTGCAAGAGCAACCCGCGCCACAAGCAGCGCCAGGGCTGAGCTCCCAGCAGGACCCACAACTCAACACTGAACACGCAGTACCAGAACCCCGGTCCGGCCTCGGCCGCGATCGGGGGGACACCTCGGGGCGGAGGCCCGGGCACCGGTACTGCGCCACACCTCCACCGAAAACAGGAGCAGCCAGCACATGGCACGTCTAGCAGGCGTCGACATCCCGCGCGAGAAGCGCGTGGAGATCGCACTCACGTACATCTACGGCGTCGGCCGTACCCGCGCGGTCCAGGCACTCGCCGAGACCGGTATCTCCGGTGACATCCGCGTCAAGGACCTGACCGACGACCAGCTCGTCGCCCTCCGTGACTTCATCGAGGGCAACTTCAAGGTGGAGGGTGACCTCCGCCGCGAGGTCGCCGCCGACATCCGCCGCAAGGTCGAGATCGGTAGCTACGAGGGTCTCCGCCACCGTCGTGGTCTCCCGGTGCGTGGTCAGCGCACCAAGACCAACGCGCGTACCCGCAAGGGACCGAAGCGCACCGTGGCAGGCAAGAAGAAGGCCCGATAGGAGATCATCATGGCTACCCCCAAGACTGCCGCGCGCAAGCCGCGTCGCAAGGAGAAGAAGAACGTCGCCGTGGGCCAGGCCCACATCAAGAGCACGTTCAACAACACCATCGTCAGCATCACCGACCCGTCGGGTGCCGTCCTCAGCTGGGCGTCCTCGGGTGCCGTGGGCTTCAAGGGTTCGCGCAAGTCGACGCCGTTCGCGGCGCAGCTCGCCGCCGAGTCCGCTGCGCGTCAGGCGCAGGAGCACGGCGTCAAGAAGGTCGACGTCTTCGTCAAGGGTCCGGGCTCGGGCCGCGAGACCGCGATCCGTTCCCTCCAGGCCGCTGGCCTCGAGGTCGGCTCGATCAACGACGTCACCCCGCAGGCGCACAACGGCTGCCGCCCGCCGAAGCGTCGCCGCGTCTGACGCGAGGAGCAACCGGCCGTTCCCCGCTCGTCCCCTGACCGGGGCGAGCGGGGCCGGCCATTCCTGGTCGTTCGATCGCGCACGACGGGCCCCTCGGGTCCGCCGGTGCGCGTGATCACAACTCAACAGACCCGTCGGGGCCCGGTCGGCCCCGTCGTACCGCCGAGTGTCATATAGCGGACACTCCGCCGAAAGGAATCCCACAGTGCTCATTGCACAGCGCCCCACCCTGACCGAGGAGTCGATCTCCGAGTACCGCTCGCGCTTCGTCATCGAGCCGCTCGAGCCGGGCTTCGGTTACACCCTCGGCAACTCGCTGCGCCGCACGCTCCTCTCCTCGATCCCCGGCGCGGCTGTCACCAGCATCCGCATCGACGGCGTCCTCCACGAGTTCAGCACCGTCCCCGGTGTCAAGGAAGACGTCACCGAGATCATCCTCAACATCAAGAGCCTCGTCGTCTCCAGCGAGCACGACGAGCCGATCACCGCGTACCTGCGCAAGCAGGGTGCCGGTCAGGTCACCGCGGCGGACATCTCCGCCCCGGCCGGCGTCGAGATCCACAACCCGGACCTCGTCATCGCGACCCTGAACGACACCGCGCGCTTCGAGCTCGAGCTCACGATCGAGCGTGGCCGTGGCTACGTCTCGGCGACGCAGAACCGTTCGGAGTTCAGCGAGGCCGGGCAGATCCCGATCGACTCGATCTACTCGCCGGTCCTCAAGGTCACCTACCGCGTCGAGGCGACGCGTGCCGGTGAGCGTACGGACTTCGACCGCCTGGTCGTCGACGTCGAGACGAAGCCGGCGATCTCGCCGCGCGACGCCATCGCGTCGGCCGGTCGCACGCTGGTCGAGCTGTTCGGTCTCGCCCGCGAGCTGAACACGGCGGCCGAGGGCATCGAGATCGGCCCCGCGCCGGTCGACGCGGTGCTCTCGAACGAGCTGCAGACCCCGATCGAGGACCTCGACCTGTCGGTGCGCAGCTACAACTGCCTCAAGCGGGAGGGCATCAACACGGTGTCCGAGCTCGTCGCCCTGTCGGAGACGCAGCTCATGAACATCCGCAACTTCGGTCAGAAGTCGGTGGACGAGGTCAAGGACAAGCTCACCGAGCTCGGCCTGTCCCTCAAGGACACCGTCCCCGGATTCGACGGCGCCCACTTCTACAGCGGGTACGACGAGGACGAGTCCAGCAACTGACCTCGCGCTGACGCGCACGCGCGCCGCTGACGCAGCGCGCACCACCATCACCACTGGAGAACTGACATGCCGAAGCCCACCAAGGGCCCCCGCCTCGGTGGCGGCCCCGCCCACGAGCGCCTGCTCCTGAGCAACCTCGCCAACGCCCTGTTCACGCACGGCCGCATCACCACCACCGAGACGAAGGCCAAGCGCCTCCGTCCCGTCGCCGAGCGTCTCATCACGTTCGCGAAGCGTGGCGACCTGCACGCCCGTCGTCGGGTCATCGCGCAGCTGCGTGACAAGTCCGTCGTGCACACGCTGTTCACGGAGATCGCCCCGCAGGTCGAGGACCGTCAGGGCGGCTACACCCGCATCACGAAGCTCGGCTTCCGCAAGGGTGACAACGCGCCGCTGGCCTCGATCGAGCTCGTGCTCGAGCCGGTCTCGGGCAAGCCCGCCCCCGTGAAGCGCGACGCTGCCCCGGCCGCTGCCGCGCCGGTCGAGGAGACCCCGGCCGAGGAGACCCCGGTCGAGTCGACGGAGACGACCGAGGAGTCCGCTCCGGTCGAGGCCGAGACCGAGACCCCGGCTGCCGCCGAGGTCGAGGCCGACGCCGCTGCGAAGTCGGACGACGCCAAGTAGGTCCCACCACCACGAGGAAGCCCCCGCGACGTTCGTCGCGGGGGCTTCCTCGCGTTCCCAGGGCCACCAGGGACGGACGGGAGGCGCACTGCGGGCCCGTGCCGTGCCTCCCGTCCGGTGCGCACCCGCGTCGGCTCACAGGGGCACCGCCGTACGGTGATCGCGACATGGCGAGAGCGGAACGGATCACCGGCGCGGGGCGCCGCCTGTGGCGGTGGAGCCGCGACTCCGGCACCCAGCCGCGGCTGTTGCTCGCGGCCAAGGCCGCACTGGCCGCGGTGATCGCGTGGACGCTCGCGAAGTACGCGCCCGGCGTCGCCGCCGAGTACCCGTACTACGCGCCGCTCGGTGCGATCGTGGCGATGCGCACGACCGTCTTCGCGGGGATCCGCGCCGGCGTGCAGACGCTGGTCGGGATCACGCTCGGCATCCTCATCGCGGGTCTCACGATGCTCGTCGGGGATCCCGGCGTCGTGGCGGTGGCTCTGGCGGTCGGACTCGGCGTGCTCGTCAGCGGGTTCCGGGTGCTCGGCGAGGGCTACTCCTGGGTGCCGATGGCCGCGCTGTTCGTGCTGCTCGTCGGAGGTGGCAACGCCGAGGGGTACTCCTTCGCCTACGTCGTGCAGATGGCGATCGGCATCGGGATCGGCCTCGCCGTGAACTTCGCCGTGGTCCCGCCGCTGCACTTCTGGGACGCGGAGCGCCGCATCGACCAGGTGAACGGCGTGCTCGCGCAGCAGCTCGACGACCTCGCCGACGTGCTCGACAAGGGCGAGCCGGACACCGGGGCGTGGGACCGGCAGCAGGAGCGTCTCGACAAGGCGATCGCCGACGTGCGGGACCGGGTCTCGACCGCGCAGGAGAGTCGCCGCATGAACCCCCGGAGTGCGCTCCGGGGGTCGCGTGCGCGCCTGCAGACCGACGGCGCACGTTTCCGGGCGCTCGAGCGGGTGGCCTGGTACACGACCGACCTCACCGAGCTCGTGGCGCGGTCCGGACCGGTCGCGGAGAACATCGGACGGCCGGACCCGGCGTTCGCCGGACCGTTCGCCGCCGCACTCCGGAAGGTCGCCTGCGTGGTGCGCGGCGACTGCCCCGAGGACGGGGCGGACGAGTCGATCGCGGAGCTCGAGCGTGCGCTGGACGCCAGCGACGCCGACCCGTCGCAGGTCACCGTGACGTCCAGCGCGATCGTCGCGTTGCGGGGCGTCCTCGAGTCCGAGAAGCGCGCGACAGCGGACGTCGACACCGAGACCGGACCCTCCGGTCGGCGGGGCTAGGAGCGCCCGGCACCAGCCGCGGGACGCCGTCCCGCTCAGTAGGATCGGGTCGTGCCCGTCGCGTCCCGTGTCGCCGTCCTCGGACCGGTGACGGTGGCGGGACCGGACGGTGCCACGGTCTCCGTTCCCGGTGCGCTCGCGCGGTCGTTCGTGACCGCGCTGGTGCTCGCGCCCGGCCACGCGCTCGGTGCCGACGCGCTGATCGACGAGCTCTGGGGGGACGACCGGCCGAAGGGCGCCCGGGCGGCCCTGCAGACCCTGGTCTCCCGACTGCGCCGGACGACCGCGGACGGCCTCGTCGTGTCGACCAGCACGGGCTACGCGCTCGGTGGCGACCCGACGGGCATCGACCTCGTCGCCGCGGAGCGGGCGGTGCACGTGCCCGACAGTGCAGCGGTGCGGGGAGTGCTCGCCCGCTGGCGGGGTGCACCGGGCGCGGACGTCGACGGGGACCTGGGATCGGCACTCGCCGACCGCGCGGCCGCGGCCGAGCACGCCCTGCGTCGTCGGCTCGCCGCACTGCTGCTCGAGGAGGGTGACGCCGCCGCTGCCGCGACCACCTGGCTCGCCGAGGTCGACGCGGCACCCTTCGACGACACGGCCGCCGGCGGAGCGATGCGCGCCCTCGACGCCGACGGGCGCACCGCCGAGGCGCTCGCGGTGTTCGCCGCGCACCGGGAACGGCTGGCGGACGGGCTCGGGGCCGACCCGTCCGCGGAGCTCGTGCGGCTGAACGCCGAACTCCTCAGGCGGTCCACGGCCGCGCACGACCACCCGGTCCGGCGCACCGGGCTCCGGGTCGCACCGAACGAGCTCGTCGGGCGGCAGGACGACGTCGCGATCGTGTCCCGGTTGCTCGACGAGCACCGCCTGGTCACGGTGCTCGGACCCGGCGGACTCGGCAAGACCCGGCTGGCGCAGGCAGTCGCCGCAGCACTGCCCCCGACCACCGGTGTCGTCGTGTGCGAGCTGGCCCCGCTCGGCGACGGCGAGGACCTGCTGCCGGCCCTCGGCGCCCTGCTCGGCATCGCCGAGGTGCGGACCGCCCGGATGCTCCAGGACGCCGTGGTCACCGACCTCTGGGCGCGGGTGGTCCGGGCGCTCGACGACGGCCCGACGGTGCTCGTGCTCGACAACTGCGAACACCTGCTGCACGCTGTCGCCCGCCGCACCGCCGACCTGCTCGCCGCCGTGCCCGGGCTCCGTGTGCTCACCACCTCGCGTGCGCCGCTCGCGATCGCGGGCGAGGTCGTCGCACCCCTCGGGCCGTTGCCGGTCGAGGCCGACGGCGCCGCGGTCCGGCTGTTCACCGAACGCGCCCGTGCCGCCCGGCCCGGTGCCGTGCTCCCCGTCGACGCGGTGCGCAGGATCTGCACCCGGCTCGACGGTTCGCCGCTCGCCATCGAGCTCGCCGCCGCCCGCATCCGGGGCATGTCGGTCGACGAGGTCGAACGTCGGCTCGACGACCGCTTCGCCCTGCTGCGCGGAGGTGACCGCAGCGCTCCCGAACGGCACCGCACCCTGCTCGCGGTCATCGAGTGGAGCTGGCGGCTCCTCGACGAAGGTGCTCAGGACCTGCTGACCCGGTTGGCACTGTTCCCCGACGGTGTCTCGGTCGAGGCCGTCGAGTCGGTCGCCGAGCCCGCCAGACGCCCGGACGCGCTCGACGACCTCGCCGACCTGGTGGAGCAGTCCCTCGTGCAGCTCGTCGAGGTCGAGGGGGACCCGGTGCGCTACCGGCTGCTCGAGACCGTCCGCGAGTTCGGTGCCGCGCGGCTCGCCGAGCGCGGGACCACCGAGGCCGTCCGCGCGGCGATGACCGCCTGGGGCCGGGAGCTGGCCGTGGCACGGGACCTCTTCGCGGTGCGGGGTCCGGCACAACTCGTCGCGTTCACGGAGGTGCGGCGTGAGGCAGACAACCTGGTCACCCTGCTGCGCTGGGCGCTCCGCGCCGACGACGTGCCGACCGTCGCACACGTCTTCGCGGCGCTCGGCGGGTACTGGACGCTCCGAGGCCTGCACCGCGAGGTCGCCGCGACCGCGCCCGACGTCGTCGCTGCCCTGCGCTCGCGCACCCCGGAGCCGGCCGACCACACCGCAGCGGTGATCGGCCTCGTGATGTGCGGCGCGACCGCGGCGTTCACCGACCTCCGCACCACCGCCCGGGCGATCAACGGGCTGCGGGAGCTGCACCGCTCCGGCCGTGCCGAGGACCCGGTCGTCGACGCGCTCGCCGGGCTCCTGCTCACCCTCGGGCGGCCCGAGCAGGGCTTCGCCGAGCTGGCGCGACTGCGTGCTCACCGCGAGCCCGCGGTCTCCCTGCTCGGGCACATGCTCAGCGCGCCGCTCGCCGAGAACGCCGGCGACCCCGTCGGGGCACTGCGGTACGTCCAGCGCGCCGAGGAGCTGACGCGCACGACCGGCGAGGCCTGGACCACGGGTACCGTCGCGGTCACGCTGACCCAGCTGCTCGCGCAGTCCGGGCGGTACCGGGAGTCCCTCGCCGCTGCCGTCACCGCCCGGGAGCACCTCGAGCTGTTCGGGGCGGAGGACGACCTGTACGAGATCGGGTGGACCGTCGGGCTCGCATCGGCCGCGACCGGCGACGTCGACCGTGCCCGCACCGTCGCAGCGGACCTGCGGCACCGGCCCGAGGGCGGCCGCGGCGGGTTCGAGGACCGCGGGCTCATCGCCGTGCTCGCGGTCGCGATCACCGCCGAGTGCGCGCGGTACGAGGGCGACCTCGTGGCAGCCGCGACGGCCTACGCCACGGCCTGGGACGTCGTGCAGCCCGGACGCGGGCCCGCCGCGCACTGGGCGCTCATGGCGGGGGCGGCCCGCATCGCCGCGGTGGACGAGGCGGGCGCGGGCAGGTCCGACGGCGCAGCACCGGGCCTCCCGACCGCCGAGCTGGCGGTGGCCCGCCGGATCCGCGTCGGCACTCTCGTGCAGCTGCGGCTCCGGCAGGCCCGCCGGGACATGCCGGTCATCGGGACGGCGCTCGCCGGGTTGGCGATCGCGTACGCCCGCACCGGCCGTCCGGCCGCAGCGGCGGGCTGCTGGGGCGCGCTCGCCCGGCTCGGCTCGCGACAGGACTTCGCGGTCCTCGCCCACGCACGGCTGCGCCCGCTGCTCGCGGACGCCGTGGGGGAGCAGGAGCTCGTCGACGCCGAGGCGACCGCGGCCGGCTGGGACCGGGCCGAGGCCGCCTCGCGGGTGCGCGCTCTGCTCGAGGGGACCCGGCTGCCGGACTGACGTCGGTGGCGTCAGGCCTTCCGCATGTAGGCGCGGACCGTCAGGGGTGCGAACACCGCGACGACCACGGCGGCGCCGAGCAGGCTGAGCCACAGGTCGCTGCCCACCACGCCGTGGTTCACGAGGTCGCGGACGGCGGTGATGAGGTGCGAGACCGGGTTGACCTCGGTGAACCAGCGCAGCCAGCTCGGCAGCGTGTCGGTCGGGACGAACGCGTTGGACAGGAACGTCAGGGGGAAGAGCACGAGGTTCGCGATCCCGGAGACGCTCGACGCCGTGCGCGCGATGACCCCGAAGTAGGCGAAGACCCAGCTGATCGCCCACGCGACCACGATGACGAGGAGCGCCGCGAGGAGCACGGCGCCGAAGCCCCCGGTCGGCCGCAACCCCATGACGATCCCGACGACGAACGTGATCGTCGTCGCGATGGCGTAGCGGACGGTGTCGGCGAGCAGGGCTCCGGCCAGCGGGGCGATCCGGGCGATGGGGAGCGACCGGAAGCGGTCGAACACGCCCTTGTCCATGTCCTCGCGGAGCTGCACCCCGGTGACGATCGACGACGTGATCGCCGTCTGCACGAGGATGCCGGGGATGATCACGGGCAGGTAGCTGCCGACGTCGCCCGAGATCGCGCCGCCGAAGATGTACGTGAACATCACCGTGAAGACGATCGGCATGAGCGTGACGTCGAACAGCTGCTCCGGGGTGCGGCGGATCTTCACGAGCCCGCGGTACGCCATCGTGAACGACTGGCGGACCGTGGCCGCGAGGCCGGAGCCGCCGACCCCGGGTCGCGGGGTGACGCGTGGCGTCGAGGACGGGCGGGTGGTCGGGGCGGTGGTGGTGGTCATGCGAGGCTCCCTTCGAGGTCGGCGGCGGCGGACGCGTCAGCGACCTCCGCTTCGCCGGTGATGTGCAAGAAGACCTCGTCGAGGGTCGGCTTCTGCACGCTCATCTCGGCGAGGGAGACGCCCGCGTCGCGGAACGAGACGAGCAGGTCGGTGACGCGGTCGGGCGCGGTCATCGGGGCGGTGAGCCGTGCACCCTCCGGGCTGACGACCGCCGGGGTGCCGAGCACGCGCTCGACGAGCGCGGCCGCGGTCGCGAGGGCGTCCGGCTCCGCGTCCCCCAGGCGGAGCTGCAGCGAGGCGGTGCCCACCGAGGACTTCAGGTCGTCGGCGGTGCCCTCGGCGACCACGCGCCCGTGGTCGATCACGGCGATGCGGTCGGCGAGCTGGTCGGCCTCGTCGAGGTACTGCGTCGTGAGCAGGACGGTCGACCCGCTCGCGACGAGCTCGCGGATCGTGTCCCACATCTGCGCGCGGGTCCGCGGGTCGAGGCCGGTGGTCGGCTCGTCGAGGAAGATCAGCGGCGGCTGCGCGATGAGGCTCGCCGCCAGGTCCAGCCGGCGCCGCATGCCGCCGGAGAACGCCTTGAGCGGGCGCGACGCGGCCTCGGTCAGCCCGAAGCGCTCGAGCAGCTCGCGTGCCTTGCGCTTCGCGTCGCCGCGGGACAGCCCGAGCAGTCGCGCGAAGATGACGAGGTTCTCGGTGGCGCTCAGGGTCTCGTCGACGCTCGCGTACTGCCCGGTGACCCCGATCAGGGAGCGGACGGTCTGCGGCTCGCGGCGGACGTCGTGCCCGAAGACGCGGGCCTCGCCGCCGTCCGGCCGGAGCAGGGTCGCGAGCATCGAGATCGTGGTGGTCTTGCCGGCGCCGTTCGGGCCGAGCACGCCGTACACCGTGCCGGCCTCGACACGGAGGTCGACACCGTCCACGGCGCGGTTGGTGCCGAACGTCTTGACGAGGCCGGTCGCCTCGACGGCGAGTGGTGTGGTGGTCATCGCACAGGTCCTTTCGTCGATGTCGGGACGATCGTGCCGCCGGCCGCTCACGCGGCACTGACGCGGCGCTGACACCGGCGGACGGCCGCCGTCAGCGGTGCAGGGTCGGTCTCCGACAGCGCGGTCGGACGGGAGGCCCGTCCCGGCCCCGGTACGCTCGCTCCCGTGGCAGGGACGGACGACTCGGGCGCCGGCAGCAGCGGTGCCGTGCGGCTGCGGCTGGACGTTGCCTACGACGGCGGGGCGTTCTCCGGGTGGGCCCGACAGCCCGGGCTGCGGACGGTGCAGGGCGCGCTCGAGTCCGCGCTCGCCACGGTCTTCACCCGGTGGGGCGAGCCGCCGCTGCTGACGGTCGCCGGTCGGACGGATGCCGGGGTGCACGCCACCGGGCAGGTCGCCCACCTCGACCTGACACCGGAGCAGTGGGGCGCGCTCACCCGTCCGCGGCGGTCGTCGCCGGACGGGCCCCCGCGGACCTCGCTCGACGGGCTCGTCAAGCGGGTGAACGGGCTCGCCGGGGCGACGGGCGACGTCGTCGTCACGCGGGCCTCGGTCGCGCCGGACGGGTTCGACGCCCGGTTCTCCCCGCTCTGGCGGCGCTACGAGTACCGGGTCGCCGACGCCGACGCCCCGCGCGATCCCCGTCGTCGCAGTCACACGCTGTGGCACCCGGCGCGTCTGGACCCGGCGGCGATGGAGCGCGGTGCGCTGACACTGCTCGGGCTGCACGACTTCGCGACCTTCTGCAAGCCGCGCGAGGGCGCGACCACCATCCGGACGCTGCAGGAGTTCCGCTGGGACCGCGAGCCGGACGGCGTGCTGGTGGCGCGCCTCCAGGCCGACGCCTTCTGCCACTCGATGGTCCGCGCCATGGTCGGTGCGACCATCGCCGTCGGCGAGGGACGCTTCGGGCCGGACCGTCTCGAGGAGCTGCGCGTCGCCGAGCAGCGCACGAGCGCGTTCAAGGTGGCGCCCGCGGTCGGCCTGACGCTGACCGAGGTCGGCTACCCCGCCGACGACGAGCTCGCGGCGCGGGCCGCGCAGACCCGTGCGCGGCGGACCGACGACGAGCCGCGCGCCGGTACCGTCGGGGGATGAGCTCGCGCACGCCCCGTTCCGTCGTCTCCGTCGGCCCCGGGGTGGTGTTCGTCGAGGGACCGGTCTCGAACTGGGTCGTGCTCGCCGAGGAGGACGGCGTCGCACTCGTCGACGCGGGCTACCCGGCGGACACCGACCTGGTGCTCGACACCGTGCGCTGGGCCGGTCACGACCTCGCCGACCTGCGGCGCGTCTACGTCACGCACGGGCACGTCGACCACGTCGGCGGCATCCCCGGGATCCTCGAGCGCTTCCCGCACGTGCAGGTGCTGGCCCACGCCGACGAGCTCGACAACGTCCGTGGGCCGGCGCGGCAGCAGGTCACCCCGGCGGACATCGGCGGACGGCTCGCCGCGCCGCGGACCCTCCGGTGGCTCGCCCGCGCGATCGGTTCGGACGGACTGCGGCCGGTGACGGTGCCGACCGCCCGCGCCTTCACCGCCCGCGACTTCGAGGGGCGTGCGATGACGCCGTTCCCCGCCGTCGGGCACACCGCCGGGTCGACCGCGTACCTGCTGCCCGCAGCACGGGCGATCGTCACCGGTGATGCCGTCGTCACGCACCACGACACGCAGCCGGCGTCCTGGCCGCCGCGACCGCGGATGATCACGCCGTTCTTCACGGCGGACCAGGCGACGGCGCTCGAGTCCGCTCGGGCGCTGCCGTACCCGGAGATCGTGCTGCCGGGGCACGGGCCGGCCGTGCACCGGGTGGGGAGCGAGTGGGTGCCGGTCGTCGGCTGACCACCGCGCCGGGGCCCGTCCGGCCCCCGCGCCGCGTCCGCGCCGCGTCCGTGCCGCATCTGCGCCGGGCCCCGTCACGACCCCGCGCGGCACGCCCCGGACGGGGGTGGACCGGATCGTTCACCTGCCGGAAACCTGAGCGCCCCCGCAGGTGGCTAGCGTGCTGAGGTCCCCCTCCTCCTGCCGAAGGTCAGCATGCCCAACCTCCTGCGGCGCACCGTGCTGTGCGCCACGGTGGCCGCGACGCTCGTCGCCGCCCCACTCGTCACCGTCTCCACCGCCGTCGCGAACCCCGCGGGTACCGGCCTCGTCATCTCCGAGGCGTACCTCAAGGGCGGCAGCGCGAACGCCTTCTACAAGGAGAAGTTCGTCGAGATCGCGAACCCGACCGCGACGCCGGTGTCGCTCGCCGGGTGGTCGCTCCAGTACCGCGCGGCGGGCAGCACCGGGAACTTCTCGGTGAGCGCCCTCGAGGGCACCGTCCCCGCGAACGGCACGTTCCTCGTCTCGATGGCCGGCAACGGCGGCGCGAACGCCGTCGGGGCCGACCTGCCGACCGCGGACGACACCGCCTCGATCAACCCGTCCGGCACCACCGGGACGCTCGCGCTCTCGGACGGCACCGGTGCGCTCGCGCTCCCGGCGGGTCCGGTGGCGACCGGGACGCCGGGCGTCGTCGACCTGCTCGGCTACGGCGCGTCCAACACGTACGAGGGCGCCGTCCGCTCGGTGACTGGCGCGAACAGCGAGCCGAACGGCCTGACCCGGACCGGGACGACGGACACCGACGTCAACGGCACCGACTTCTCCGTCACGGCGGCCCTGACACCGACGAACGCCGCGGGCGAGACCGGCGGCGCGGACCCGACCGACCCCGATCCGACCGACCCCGGCACGCCGGCCGGTCCCGCCGAGGCGGTCACCATCGCGCAGCTGCAGGGCACCGGCACCGCGTCGCCGTACGTCGGCGGGCGCGTGGTCACCGAGGGTGTCGTCACCGCGGTCTACGCCACCGGCGGCCTGAACGGCTACACGGTCCAGACCGCCGGCACCGGGGGCACGGTCGACCTCGCCACCCACGATGCGTCGGACGCCGTGTTCGTGTACTCCGCCGCGACCGCGGGCAGCGTCTCGATCGGCGACGCTGTGCGCCTCACCGGCTCGGTGGCAGAGTTCAACGGACTCACCGAGCTCGAGGTCGCTTCGACCGCCGACGTCGAGCGGCTCCCCGCCGCGGGCGTCGTGCAGCCGGTCCCCGCCACGCTGACCCTGCCGCGCACCGACGCCGAGCGCGAGTCGCTCGAGAGCATGCTGATCGCGCCGCAGGGCGACTACACGGTCGCCGACAACTACACGACGAACCAGTACGGCGAGATCGCCCTGGCCGCCGGGACCGAGCGCCTGGTCCAGCCGACCGAGGTCGCCCGCCCGGGCAGCCCCGAGGCCGCAGCGGTCGCCGCCGACAACGCCGCACGCAAGGTCGTCCTCGACGACGGCGCGAGCACGAACTTCCTGAGCGCCGCGAACCAGTCGATCCCGGTGTCCTGGCTCACCCAGGGTCCGGTCACGGTCGGCGCCGCAGCGACCTTCACCCACCCGGTCGTCCTCGACCACCGCAACGACTCGTGGAAGTTCCAGCCCACGACGCCGATCACGGGCGCGACGCCCGCGGCCGACCTGCCCGCGTCCTTCTCGGACGTCCGCACCCCGGCGCCCGAGGCGGTCGGCGGTGACCTGAAGCTCGCCGGGTTCAACGTGCTCAACTACTTCCCGACCACCGGCGACCAGCTCGCCGGGTGCACGTACTACAGCGACCGCGACGGCGACCCCGTGACCGTCCGCGGTGGCTGCGACGCCCGTGGCGCCGCGAACGCCGACGACCTCGCCCGCCAGCAGGTGAAGATCGTGAAGGCGATCAACGCCCTCGGCGCCGACGTCGTCTCGCTCGAGGAGATCGAGAACTCCGCACGCTTCGGCAAGGACCGCGACGCCGCCGTCGGCACGCTCGTGGCCGCGCTGAACGCCGCGACCGGTCAGGACACCTGGGCGTACGTGCCGTCCCCGGCGACGCTGCCCGCGAGCGAGGACGTCATCCGTCTCGCGCTCATCTACAAGAAGGACCGGGTCGCACCCGTCGGCGAGTCGACCATCCTCGACGACCCGGCGTTCGTCAACGCGCGACAGCCCGTCGCCGACGCGTTCCGCCCGCTCGGCGGGACGGCCGACGACGACTTCCTGGTCATCGCGAACCACTTCAAGTCGAAGGGCTCCGGCACCGGCGAGAACGCCGACAAGGGCGACGGCCAGGGCGCCTCGAACGCCGACCGTGTGCGCCAGGCGCAGGCGCTCGCCGCGTTCTCGACCACCGAGCAGGCGAAGTACGGCACCGACAAGGTGTTCATGCTCGGTGACTTCAACGCCTACAGCGAGGAGGACCCGATGGTCGTCCTGCGCGACGCCGGGTACACCGACCTCGGTCCGGCGGAGGACTCCACCGAGTACTCCTACGTCTTCAGCGGCCTGAGCGGCTCGCTCGACCACGTGCTCGCGTCTCCGGCGGCCCTGGAGACGGTCACGGGCGTGGACATCTGGAACATCAACTCGACCGAGTCGGTGGGCCTGGAGTACAGCCGCCACGACTACAACGTCACGGACCTGTACCGCGACGACGTGTACCGCGCGAGCGACCACGACCCGATCCTGGTCGGCTTCGAGACGGCTGCCACCGAGGCTCCGGGAGACGGCGAGACCCCTGGTGACGGCGAGACGCCTGGTGACGGTGAGACGCCCGGCCCGGGCCCCGGCACCACGCCGACGCCGGGCCCCGGCACCGGTCAGGCCCCCGTCGCACCGGACGCGTCGTCGCTCACCGAGGCCGACCGCGGCGGCATCACCGCGCCGGCGTCGGCCCGTGCGGGCGAGACGATCACGGTGGGTGTCGGCGCGGCGCTCGCCGGGCAGCGGATCTCGGTGTGGCTGTACTCCGACCCGGTGCTCCTCGGCACCGAGGTGGTCGCCGCCGACGGCACCGTCCATGTGACGATCCCGGTCGGCACGACGGCGGGTGCGCACCGCCTCGCGGTCACCACCACCGACGGTTCGCTCGTCGGCTGGACCGACATCCGGATCGATCCGGCGACGGGCTCGCTCGCGTTCACCGGGGCCGAGCTCACCGGTGGCCTCGCCGCCGCGCTGCTCCTGCTGGCGTCCGGCGCCGGCCTGGTCGCGGCACGACGTCGCCGGGCGGCGCACACGGCCTGACCCCCGCGCCGACACGCGAACAGCGACATCGCACCCGTCGTCCGACGGGTGCGATGTCGCGTTCCGTGCGTCGTCGCGCGACCGCGGACGGACGGGAGGCGCGTGGCCCGGCCGCCCCGCGCCTCCGGACCGCCATCGTCCCGGTCGACAACGCGCGCCGCGTCGGGTAGGCTCTCTCCTTGGTCTGTGCGCCCCGTGCGCCGGACAGTCAGATGAGCCCTCCACCGGGCAGTTCCACGAGCATCGCCCGCGGAACACCCACCGGAGCGGGATTCACGGACTCCTCACCTCGACACGAAAGCAGCACACCTGTGACTCGTACGTTCTCCCCGAAGCCGGCAGACGTCCAGCACGACTGGATCGTCATCGACGCGACCGACGTCGTCCTCGGCCGTCTCGCCACGCACGCTGCGGCGCTCCTGCGCGGCAAGCACAAGGCCACCTTCGCCCAGCACATGGACATGGGTGACTACGTCATCATCATCAACGCGGACAAGGTCGCCCTCACCGGCTCCAAGCTCGCCAAGAAGGTCTACTACCGCCACTCGGGCTACCCGGGCGGCCTCACGGCGACCTCCTACCCGGAGATGCTCGAGAAGCACCCGACCCGCGCCGTCGAGAAGGCGATCCGCGGCATGCTGCCGAAGAACACCCTCGGTCGTGAGCAGCTCAAGAAGCTGAAGGTCTACGCCGGCGCGGAGCACCCGCACGCCGCGCAGCAGCCCAAGGCGTACACCTTCGACCAGGTCGCGCAGTAACGACGGCCACGACGACTTCAAGGACTGATAACACTCATGGCTCAGATCGCTGACTCCCTCGACCAGACCCCGGAGAGCTTCACCACCGAGAGCGCCCCGGCGTCCTCGGAGGCCGCTCCCCGCCAGATCCTCAACGTCTCGGGCGGTGCCGTGGGGCGCCGCAAGGAGGCCATCGCCCGCGTGCGCCTCGTCCCCGGTGGCGGCTCGTTCACGGTCAACGGCCGCACGCTCGAGGACTACTTCCCGAACAAGCTGCACCAGCAGCTGATCAACGACCCGTTCAAGGTGCTCGAGCTCCTCGGCGCCTACGACGTCACCGCCCGCATCACCGGCGGTGGCCCCTCGGGTCAGGCCGGTGCGCTCCGCCTCGCCATCGCGCGTGCGCTGAACGAGATCGACCGCGAGAACAACCGCGCCACCCTCAAGAAGGCCGGCTTCCTCACCCGTGACGCCCGCGTCATCGAGCGCAAGAAGGCCGGTCTCAAGAAGGCCCGCAAGGCGTCGCAGTTCTCGAAGCGCTAGTCGCGCGACGAACCCGATCGCAATGCCGCG
The DNA here is from genome assembly GCF_003234175.2 of Curtobacterium sp. MCSS17_007. Classification (NCBI taxonomy): domain Bacteria; kingdom Bacillati; phylum Actinomycetota; class Actinomycetes; order Micrococcales; family Microbacteriaceae; genus Curtobacterium; species Curtobacterium sp. MCSS17_007. The sequence continues at coordinate 3,057,462 of NZ_CP126257.1, read as the reverse complement.
TCTGTTCGGTACCGACGGTGTTCGTGGACTCGCCAACGGCGAGCTGACGGCCGCGCTGGCACTGGGTCTCGCCCAGGCCAGCGCGGCCGTGCTCACGCACGGACACCATGCGGACGCCCGCCGGGCGTCCGGTCGACCGCGCCCCCGCGCGGTCCTGGCGCGCGATCCGCGCGTCTCCGGTGAGTTCCTGGGTGCCGCGGTCGCGGCCGGTCTCGCCTCCGCCGGCGTCGACGTGCTCGACGCCGGGGTCATCCCCACCCCCGCCGCCGCGTTCCTGGTCGCGGACATCGACGCCGACTTCGGCGTGATGATCTCCGCGTCGCACAACCCGGCGCCGGACAACGGGATCAAGTTCTTCGCCACGGGCGGTCGCAAGCTCCCCGACGAGGTCGAGGACCGCATCGAGGCGGCCATGCGCGACCAGTCGGCGCCGACGCCCACCGGCGCCGAGGTCGGCCGGATCACCCGGTTCGCCGACGCCGAGGACCGCTACGTCGTGCACCTGCTCGGCACGCTGCCGCACCGGCTCGACGGGATCCACGTCGTGCTCGACTGCGCGAACGGCGCGGCCGCGGGCGTCTCGCCCGAGGTGTTCGTCAACGCCGGTGCGAAGGTCACCCTGATCGGTGCCGACCCGGACGGCATGAACATCAACGACGGCGTGGGCTCGACGCACATCGACAACCTCGCCCGGGCGGTGCTGGCGCACGGTGCGGACGTCGGCATCGCGCACGACGGCGACGCAGACCGCTGCCTCGCGGTGGACGCCGCGGGCAACGCGATCGACGGCGACCAGATCATGGCGATCCTCGCGTTGTCCCTCAAGGAGCGCGGCCGGCTCGTCGAGGACACGCTCGTCGCGACCGTCATGTCGAACCTCGGGCTGAAGCGTGCCATGGCCGACGCGGGCATCATCGTGCTCGAGACCGGCGTGGGCGACCGCTACGTGCTCGAGAAGATGAACGAGGGCGGCTTCTCCCTCGGTGGCGAGCAGTCCGGCCACATCATCTTCAGCGACTACGCCACGACGGGTGACGGGGTCCTGACGGGTCTCCACCTGGTGGCCGAGATGGCGCGCACGGGCAAGAGCCTGCAGGAGCTCGCGTCGTGCATGACCGTCTTCCCGCAGGTGCTCCTCAACGTTCGCGGCGTCGACCGGCACGGGCTGGACGACCAGGGCGTGCAGGACGCGATCGCCGCGGCGACCGAGGCGCTCGGCCAGTCCGGCCGCGTGCTCCTGCGTCCGTCGGGCACCGAGCCCGTCGTCCGCGTCATGGTCGAGGCCGCGTCGCAGGAGGACGCCCAGCGCGTCGCCGAGGAGCTGGCCGACGTCGTGCGCGACCGGCTCGCGATCGACGAGGCCGCGTAGGGCGCGCGTCCGTCGCGTTGCCCCGGCATCGAACCACGGGAGCGACATCGAACCAGGTACCGCTCCTGGTTCGATGTCGGTTCCCTGCTTCGACACCAGGGGAGCAGGGCCCCCGCGTCAGATCTTGCGGAGCAGCACCGAGTTGACCTTGTGGTTCGCGCCCTTCTTGAGCACGAGCGTCGCCCGGGAGCGCGTCGGCAGCACGTTCTCGAGCAGGTTCGGCTCGTTGATCGCCCGCCAGACCTCGGTCGCCGTGCGCACCGCGTCCTCGCGGGACAGCGACGCGAACCGGTGGAAGAACGAGTCCGGACTCGAGAACGCCTCCTCCTGCAGGGCGAGGAACCGGTCGACGTACCAGGACTCGATGTCCTTCGTCTTCGCGTCGACGTAGATCGTGAAGTCGAACAGGTCGGACAGCGCGAGCCGCCCGTGCACCGGCGGCGCGAGCACGTTGAGGCCCTCGACGATGAGGACGTCCGGCTGCCGCACCACGATCTCGGCGTCCGGGACGATGTCGTAGACGAGGTGCGAGTAGAACGGCGCCCGGACCTCGGCCGCCCCGCTCTTCACCTGGCTCACGAACCGCAGCAGTGCCCGACGGTCGTACGACTCCGGGAAGCCCTTGCGGTCCATGATCCCGCGGCGCTCGAGCTCCGCGTTCGGGTACAGGAACCCGTCGGTCGTCACGAGCTCCACCCGGGGGGTGTCCGGCCAGCGCTTCGTCAGTTCGCGCAGCAGACGCGCGACCGTGGACTTGCCGACCGCCACCGACCCGGCGACACCGATCACGAACGGCGTCCGTCCGGCGCGCTCGCCGAGGAAGCGGCTCGTCTCGGCGTGCAGGTTCCTGGCGCCGGCCGCGTACAGCGTCAGCAGGCGGGAGAGGGGCAGGTAGACCTCCTGCACCTCCTGCATGTCGAGCCGGTCGCCGAGGCCGCGCAGCTGCACGATCTCGGTCTCCGTGAGCGACAGGTGCTCCTTCGGGGCGAGCTGGGACCACTCGTCGCGCGGGATCTCCACGAACGGGGTCGGGTGCGCGACGGGGGTCTCCGTGATCGGCATGGGGACGAGCGTACAGACGGGAGGCGCGGATCGAGTGCGCCGAGCGGCTGCGGTGATCCGCGCCTCCGGTCCGGAGCACGGTACGCGACCGCAGGACGCGCGCCGGCGGGTGGACCGGTGGGTCAGGCGGGCAGGGCCGCTTCGATGGCGGCGACGACCTCGGGGGCGTCCGGCTTGGTCGTGGGACGGAAGCGCGTGACGGTGCCGTCCGGAGCGACGAGGAACTTCTCGAAGTTCCACGAGACCCGACCGGCCTTCCCGGACGCGTCCGGCGTCTCCTTGAGGGCCTGGTAGAGCGGGTGGGCACCCTTGCCGTTCACCTTGACCTTCTCGGACATCGGGAACGTGACGCCCCACGTGGTGGAGCAGTACTCGTCGATGGCCTCGGACGAGCCGAGCTCCTGCAGGAACTGGTTGCTCGGGAAGCCGAGGACCGTGAAGCCGCGCTCGGCGTAGGTCTTCTGGAGCGCTTCGAGCTGCTCGTACTGCGGTGCCAGCCCGCAGCGCGACGCGACGTTCACGACCAGGACGGCCTTGTCCGAGAACTGCCTGAAGGTGGTTCGCTCCCCGTGCAGCGTGGTGATCTCGATGTCGTCGAAGTGTCCCATGACCCGAACGCTATCCCCACTCCTGCGAGCATGCAGGGTTGCTCTCCAGCCAGACCGTAGGATCGGACCCATGTGTGGAATCGTGGGCTACGTCGGCAGCAAGAGCAGCCAGGAGGTCCTCCTCGGTGGTCTCCGTCGTCTCGAGTACCGCGGCTACGACTCGGCGGGCATCGCCGTCGTCGACCGCCCGGGCGACCTCGTCTCCGCGAAGAAGGCGGGCAAGCTCCAGGCCCTCGTCGACGCGCTCGAGGCCCAGCCCATCGCGGACGGCAGCACCGGTATCGGGCACACCCGCTGGGCGACGCACGGCGGCCCGACCGACGGCAACGCGCACCCGCACCTGGCCGACGGCGGCAAGCTCGCCCTCATCCACAACGGCATCATCGAGAACTTCTCCGAGCTGAAGCAGGAACTGCTCGCCGACGGTGTCGAGTTCGCCAGCGAGACCGACTCCGAGGTCGCCGCGCACCTGGTCGGCCGAGCCTTCCGTGAGACCGGTGACCTGACCGCCGCCATGCAGCAGGTCGTGCAGCGGCTCGAGGGCGCGTTCACGCTCCTCGTCGTGCACGCCGACCAGCCGGGCGTCGTCGTCGGTGCCCGCCGCAACTCCCCGCTCGTCGTCGGTCTCGGTGACGGCGAGAACTTCATGGGCTCCGACGTGGCCGCGTTCGTCGCGTACACGCAGCGTGCCCTCGCCATCGGGCAGGACGAGATCGCCACGATCCGCCCCGACGGCGTCGACGTCGTCCACTTCGACGGCACCCCGGCCGAGCCGACCGAGTTCGAGGTCAACTGGGACGCCTCGGCCGCCGACAAGGGCGGCTGGTCCTCCTTCATGGCGAAGGAGATCAGCGAGGAGCCCGAGGCCGTCGCCAAGACGATCCTCGGCCGCGTGCACGACGGCGCGGTCACGCTCACGGACCTCGACCCGATCGCGGACCGGCTGCAGCAGGTCGACCGGGTCATCGTCATCGCCTGCGGCACCGCTGCCTACGCCGGCATCCTCGGCAAGTACGCCATCGAGCAGTGGGCCCGCGTCCCCGTCGAGGTCGAGCTCGCCCACGAGTTCCGCTACCGCGACCCCGTGTTGAACGACCGCACGCTCGTCGTCTCGATCAGCCAGTCCGGCGAGACCATGGACACGCTCATGGCGGTCAAGTACGCCCGCGAGCAGGGCGCGCAGGTGCTTTCGATCTGCAACACGCAGGGCGCCACGATCCCGCGGGAGTCCGACGCGGTGATCTACACGCACGCCGGTCCCGAGGTCGCCGTCGCGTCGACGAAGGCGTTCATCGCGCAGGGTGTCGCCCTGTACCTGCTCGGGCTCCACCTCGCGACGCTCAAGGGCACGCTGACGTCGGAGCAGATCGCCGAGCAGGTCGCCGAGCTCGAGGGCCTCGCGCCGAAGCTCCAGCAGACCATCGACGACGCGTCCGGTATCAAGGACCTGGCGCGCTGGATGGCGGACACCCGGAGCGTGCTGTTCCTCGGCCGCCACGTCGGGTACCCGATCGCGCTCGAGGGTGCGCTCAAGCTCAAGGAGCTCGCGTACATCCACGCCGAGGGCTTCGCCGCCGGTGAGCTCAAGCACGGTCCGATCGCCCTGATCGAGCCGGGCCAGATCGTCTTCGTCATCGTCCCGTCGCCGCGCGACCCGCGCTCGCTGCACCCGAAGGTCGTCTCGAACATCCAGGAGATCCGCGCGCGCGGGGCACGGGTCATCGCGATCGCGGAAGAGGGCGACGCCGCGGTGCTGCCCTTCGCGGACGAGGTCCTGCGCATCCCGCTGGCGACCCCGCTGTTCGAGCCGCTGCTGGCCGTCGCGCCGCTGCACATGTTCGGCATGGAGCTCGCGGCGGCCAAGGGTCTCGACGTCGACCAGCCGCGCAACCTCGCGAAGTCGGTCACCGTCGAGTAGTCGGTCGTGATCATCGGCATCGGGGTCGACGTCGTCGACACGGAGCGGTTCCGGGGTGTGCTCGAGCGCACCCCGGCGCTCCGGGCGCGGCTGTTCACCCCTGCCGAACAGCTGCGGGACGGCGAGCCGCGGCCGGTGTCGTCGCTCGCGGCCCGGTTCGCGGCGAAGGAGGCCCTCATCAAGGCGTTCGGTTCGAGCGCCGGGTTGAGCTGGCAGGAGCTCGAGGTCGTCGCGGACGACCAACGGAACCCGTCGCTCACCCTGCACGAGGGTGCCCGGCGTGTGGCCGCGGACCGCGGTGTGACGGACGTCCACCTGTCGCTGTCGCACGACGGCGGGATCGCGACGGCGTTCGTCGTCATCGAAGGGAAGCAATCGTGAGTGCGTTCACCGGGATCACCGTGGACCGCGAAGCGTTGATCGCGAACTACGCGACCGTGTCCGAGCGGGTGTCGCCGGCCGGGGTCATCGCGGTCGTCAAGGCCAACGGCTACGGGCACGGTGCGGCGGACGCCGCGCGGGCGTTCGTCGATGCCGGGGCCGAGTGGCTCGGGGTCGCCGACGTGGACGAGGGCATCGCGCTCCGCAGGGCCGGCATCGACGAGGGGGTCCGGATCCTCGCGTGGTTGCACGCCCCGGACGAGGACTTCCGCCGTGCAGCGCAGTACGACATCACCCCGGCGGTCTCGAGCGTGTCCCAGCTCGCCGCCGCAGCCGACTCCGAGGTGCCCGCGGTCCACGTCTGCGTCGACACCGGCCTGAGCCGGAACGGCGCCGTCGAGTCCGAGTGGGCCGAGCTCTTCGCGACGGCCGGGCGCATCGTCCGCTCGGGCGGTCGCACCCGCGTCGAGGGGCTCATGTCGCACCTGTCGAACGCCTCGCGCGCCGACGACCTCGACCAGGACGCCGCGCTCGGACGCGCGCTCGACGGCCTCGCGGCGCAGGGGATCGTGCCGGACGTCGTGCACCTCGCCGCGAGTGCCGCGAGCATGGCCGTCCCGGAGACCCGCCACGACGCCGCCCGGGTCGGTCTCGCGCTGTACGGGCTCAGCCCGTTCGCCGACCGCACCTCGGCCGACCTCGGACTGCGGCCCGCGATGCGGGTGACGGCCGCGGTGCTCCGGACCGTGCCGGTGGCGGCGGGCGAGGGCGTGAGCTACGGCTACACCTGGCGTGCCGAGACGGACACACGCCTCGCGGTGATCGGGCTCGGGTACGCCGACGGCTTCGACCGCGACCTCGGCAACCGGGTCTCGGTGCGGATCGGTGACCGGCGGTTCCCGGTCGTGGGACGCGTGGCGATGAACGCCATGCACATCGACATCGGCGACGCCGACGTCCGGGTGGGCGACGAGGTCGTGCTCTGGGGCGACCCGTCCGACGGCGACCCCGCGGTCGAGGACTGGGCGGCGGCGATCGGCACCATCAACTACGAGGTGGTCGCCAGGGTCGGCCGCAGCGTGGAACGGAGGACGACGTGAACGCGCCGCTGCGCCGGGCCCGGATCGACCTCGACGCCTACCGGTCGAACCTCGACCTCGTGCGCGAGTGGATGCGCCCGGTCGAGGTCATGGCGATCATGAAGGCCGACGCCTACGGGCACGGTCTCGAGCCGATCGCGCTCGCCGCGGTCGACGCCGGCGTCCGCTGGATCGGCGTGCTGACCGTGCCGGCGGCCCTGCGCCTCCGCTCGATCGGCGTCGGCGAGGACGTCCACCTGTTCACCTGGCAGCACGACCCGGCGCTCGACTTCCGTGACGCGATCGACTCCGCGGTCGACCTCGGCGTCTCGAACGTGGCCGAGCTGCAGCGGGTCGTCGATGCCGTCGACCAGCGCCCCGCACGGGTCCACCTCGGCGTCGACTCCGGGTTGCACCGCGACGGTGCGACCGCGGACGCCTGGCCGGAGCTGGTCGCGCTCGCGGTCGAGGCACAGCGCGCCGGGCGGATCGAGGTCGTCGCCGCGTACACGCACCTCGCCGAGTCCTCCGACGACGACGACAGCGCCGCGGTGGCCGTCTTCGACCGTGCCGTCGAGACCGCGGAGGACCTGGGGCTCGACCTGCCGATGGAGCACGTCGCCGCATCGCTCGCCGGGCTCGAGCGCAAGGAGTTCCGCAAGGACATGGTGCGGATGGGCGCGAACCTGTTCGGCATCCCCGGCGCGGACGGGGTCTCCGCCGCCGACCTCGGGCTCGAGCCGGTGATGACGCTGACCGCCTCGGTCGCGAAGACGAAGCGCGTGCCGGTCGACACCGGGGTCTCCTACGACTACACGTACCGCACGGCCTCGGAGACGACGCTCGCGCTCGTGCCCGTCGGCTACGCGGACGGTGTACCGCGCCTGGCGCAGGGCCGCATCGAGGTCACCATCGCCGGCAAGCGGTACCCGATCGCCGGCCGTGTCGCGATGGACCAGTTCCTGGTCGACGTCGGCGACGACGAGGTCCGCGTCGGCGATCCGGTCGTGCTGTTCGGCACCGGGGAGCACGGCGAGATGACCGTGCTCGAGTGGGGCGAGGCGCTCGGGACCATCGGCGAGGAGATCACCTGCCGGATCGGCGCCCGTGTCCCGCGGGAGGTCGTCGGGCACGACGTCGAGGGCCGCGTCGGCGCGTACCTGCGGGAGCAGCCGTGACCGACGCCCGCGTGCTGCTCGACACGACGGTGTCGACCACCGACGAGATGGGCGCACTCGGTGCCCGGCTCGCGGGTGTCCTGCGTGCCGGTGACCTCGTCGTGCTGACCGGCCCGCTCGGTGCCGGCAAGACGACGCTGACACGTGGCCTCGGCGCCGCGCTCGGTGCTCGCGGGCAGGTCTCGAGCCCGACGTTCGTGCTCGCCCGCACCCACCCGACGACGGCCGGGCCGGACCTGGTGCACGTCGACGCGTACCGGTTGAGCGACCCCGTGGAGCTCGACGACCTCGACCTCGACTGGGACACCTCGATCGTGGTGGTCGAGTGGGGCCGGGGCTTCGTCGAGGGCATCTCCGACGACGTGCTCGACGTCGAGATCGTCCGGGCGACGGGAGCCGACGCGACCGACCCCGGCGCCGACGGCCTCGACCCCGACGACGTACCGGACGAGCCCCGCAGGGTGGTCGTCACCGCCACCGGGACTCGTTGGTCCGACGTCACGCTCTGACCGTCCGCTGCCCGACGTCCGGCGGGACACCACCGGACAGGACGCTCTCCGAGCCCGGTGCGATCGCGCCTACGATGGACGGGTGCTCCTCGCCATCGACACGTCCGCCGGTACCGCCGTCGCCGTCGTCGACCCGGCGACCGGCCGCGCCGTCGCCGAGCGCAGCACCGACGACTCGCGTCGCCACGCCGAGGTCGTCGGTCCGTTCCTCGCCGAGGTGCTCGCCGAGGCCGGCATCACCGGCGCCGACGTCACCGGCGTGGTCGCCGGCATGGGCCCCGGCCCGTTCACCGGCTTGCGCGTGGGCATCGCCGCCGCCCGCACCTTCGCGGCCGCGCGCGGCGTCCCGTTCCTGCCGCTCGTGAGCCACGACGGGATCGCGGCGGACCTGGAGCAGCGACCGGTGGTCGTCCTGACGGACGCCCGCCGCCGCGAGGTCTACTGGAGCGCGTACGACGAGACCGGCGCGCGGGTGGCGGGCCCGGGACTCGCGAAGCCGGCCGACGTGGACGAGGCGATCCGTGCCTCCCGTCCGGAGGCATCCGCATGGGAGCGCGTGACGGTCGCGACCGTCCCGGCCGGGAGGCTCGGGGCGCTCGCCGCGGACCGGCTCGCCTCCGGCGCACCCTTCGCCGACGACACCCCGCTCTACCTGCGCGACCCCGACGTGACGATGCCGGGGGCCCCGAAGCGGGTCGTCCGGTGAGCGGCCTGCCCGACGGCCTGCGGCTGCGGCGAGCGGTGCCGCAGGACCTCGACGACATCATGTGGCTCGAGCACGTGTCCTTCCCGACCGACGCGTGGTCGGCGTCGCAGATGGCGGGGGAGCTGTACTCGCCGCACGGGTACTACGTCGTCGTGGAGACGACGGACGACGGTGCGCCGACCGTCGTCGGGTACGCCGGACTCTCGTCGCTCGCGGGCAACCCGGTCGCCGACGTGCAGACCATCGCCGTCGCCGCCGACCAGCGCGGGAACGGCATCGGCAAGGTGCTCTTCGGCGAGCTCCTCGACGAGGCCCGACGTCGGGGCGTGCACGAGGTGTTCCTCGAGGTGCGCGCCGACAACCCGGTGGCGCAGGCGATGTACGTCGCGTTCGGGTTCGAGCGGATCGCCGTGCGGCCCCGCTACTACCAGCCGGACGGCGTCGACGCGTGGGTGATGCGGACGGAGCTCGACGCCCTCGACGCCGGGCCCCGGACCGGACCCGGCCCCATCGGACAGGAGACCCTCGATGACCGCAGCTGAACCCCTCGTGCTCGGCATCGAGACGAGCTGTGACGAGACGGGCGTCGGCATCGTCCGCGGCACCACGCTGCTGGCCAACGTCATCGCGTCGAGCATGGACGAGCACGCCCGCTACGGCGGCGTCGTGCCCGAGGTCGCCGCGCGGGCACACCTCGAGGCCATGACCCCGACGCTGCACGAGGCCCTCGACCGTGCGGGGGTCACCCTCGACGAACTCGACGCCGTCGCCGTGACCGCCGGGCCCGGGCTGGCGGGCGCGCTCATGGTCGGGGTCGGAGCGGCGAAGGCCCTGGCGGTCGCCACCGGCAAGCCCCTGTACGGCGTGAACCACCTGGTCGGGCACGTCGGCGCGGACGTCCTGCGTGCCGACGGCAGCGCGATCGAGCTGCCGACCGTGGCGCTGCTCGTGTCCGGTGGCCACACGTCGCTGCTGCTCGTGCGCGACCTGGTCGGCGACGTCGAGCTGCTCGGCGAGACGATCGACGACGCCGCGGGCGAGGCGTTCGACAAGGTCGCGCGGTTGCTCGGCCTGCCGTACCCGGGCGGCCCGCAGATCGACCGGGCCGCCGCGGACGGCGACCCGACGGCGATCCGGTTCCCCCGCGGGCTGACGCTGCCGAAGGACATGGCGCAGCACCGCTACGACTTCTCGTTCTCCGGGCTGAAGACCGCGGTCGCCCGGTGGGTCGAGAAGTGTCGCGACGAGGGCCGCGAGGTCCCGGTCGCCGACGTCGCCGCATCGTTCCGTGAGGCCGTCGTCGACGTGCTGCTCACCAAGGCGCTCGCCGCGTGCCGGGACACCGGCGTCGACCGGCTGCTGCTCGGTGGCGGGGTGGTCGCGAACGCGCGGCTCCGGGCCGTCGCCGAGGAACGCTGCGCCGCCGCCGGGGTGGCCCTGCGCATCCCGCCGTTCGACCTCTGCACCGACAACGGCGCCATGATCGCCGCCGTCGGGGCACGGCTCGTCGCCGAGGGGCGCGCGCCGAGCGACCTCGGGATCGCGGCCGACTCCACGCTGCCGGTCACGACCGTCCAGGTCTGACACCGCGGGGCGCCTGAACCCGCTGCGGGTCGCTGTGGGAGGATGCTCAGCAGGCACCGACCGACCGACCGGGTGCCGGGAGGGGTGGACGGTGTCCGATCAGAACCAGTGGCCGAAGCCGGGCGGGTCCGACGGCGCAGCCGACGGGCAGCAGCACGACGGGCAGTCGCGCGACGAGCAGCCGCACGGTGGGCAGCCGTCGCAGGGCACCCCGTACGGGCAGGCCGCGCAGGGTGGCTCGTACGGGCAGCAGCCGCAGGGCACCCCGAACGCACAGCCGTCGCAGGGCAGCCCGTACGCACAGTCGTCGCAGGGCAGCCCGTACGGACAGCCGTCGCAGGGCGGCCCCTCCGCGCAGCCGGGCCAGGGCGCTCCGTACGGTCAGCAGCAGGGCAACCCGTACGCCGCCAGCGGTCCCCAGCACAACCCGTACGCGCCGCAGCAGGGGCACAACCCCTACGCCACCCCGTACGCCACGGGCGGGTACCAGCCCTACGCGCAGCGTCCGAAGACGAACACCCTGGCGATCCTGTCGATCGTCTTCGCCTTCGCCGGCATCATCATCTGGCCGATCGTCATCCTCACGAGCCCGGCCGGCGCGATCATGGGGCACATCGCCCTCGGCAAGATCAAGCAGAGCGGCGAGGGAGGGCGCGGGCTGGCCCTCGCGGGTGTCATCGGCGGATGGGTCATGACCGGTCTCTGGATCCTCATCGTGGGACTCGTCGTGATCCTCGGCATCGCAGCGGGCAGCTCCGGCGGCTACTCCGACCCGTACGACTACGACCCGGGCGCCTTCATCGGCTGACCAATCGGCGACAGCGACAGGACCCCGCGGACAATCCGCGGGGTCCTGTCGTCCGTCCGGAGGAGTCGCGGGGACCGCGCGGACGGTTGCGCGCCCCGATCGCTAGCCGGCCAGCTCGGTGAGCCGCTCGCACAGGACCGCGGTGTGCCGTCCCTCCAGACGGGTGAGCACGAGCGTGACCGATCGCCGCCCCCGTAGCCGCAGCCGCTTCCGGAACTGCGCCGGGTCGACGTCGACCCCGCGCTTCTTGATCTCCACCGTGCCGACGTCCTCCGCCGCCAGGCGGGCCGCGAGCTGCTTGACGTCGAGCGGCATGGTGTCGAGCACCCGGAACCCCTGCGCGAACGGTGTCGTCAGCGCGCGGTCGGACGTGACGTACGCGATCCCCTCGGACAGCATGCGCCCGTCCATCGAGCGCACCAGGTCACCGATGAGGCGGGCGCGGATGACGGCCCCGTCGGGCTCGTAGAGGTACGCGCCGATCGGCCCGACCTCGACGTCCTCGGCGTCGGCCGCCCCGGTCAGCTCGGCGATCCCGTGCGCGCCGATGACCGTCGCCGCGCGACGGACCCCCTCGCGGGCGAGCGGTCCGGACCACAGGACGAGCTCGACGACCTCGCGGTCGACGGACACCCACTGGGCCTCGAGCGTGTCCGGGATGAGGTCGCGGTCGATGCCGGGCCCGAGCTTCACGCCCGTCGGGGTCGTCGTCGCCGCGGCGAACACCGTGTCGAGCGAGGGCGACCAGTCGTCCGGGTCCGCCAGGCGCTTCGTGTTCGCGTGCCCGGCCGTCCGCCGTGCCGGGTCCATCCACACGCCGTCGACGCGGGACAGGTCGAACGTCGCCGCGTCGCCGAGCTCCACGCGGGCGTTCGGCCAGAGCGCGAGGTTGTGCGTCGCGACCGCCGCGGTCACCTCGTCGCGGTCGACGGCGGTCACGTCGAGGTCGAGTGCGGCCATCGCCATGGCGTCGCCTCCGATCCCGCAGCCGAGGTCGGCGACCCGTCGGAGCCCCGCTGCCGCGAAGCGTCCGGCGTGCTGCGCGGCGACCTGCAGCCGGGTGGCCTGCTCGAGCCCGGCCTCGGTGAAGAGCATCCGCGCGGCGAAGTCCCCGAACTTCGCGCGGGCCTTCTGCCGCAGCTTCGCCTGGGTGAGCACGGCGGCGACGAGCCCGGGATCGTGGCCCTCGGAGCGCAGCCGGGAGACCACCCGGACGATCTCGCCCCCGTCCGAGACGCCGGGGGTACGGTCGAGCAGGGCCATCCCCTCGGGGGTCAGCAACTGGGCGAGGTCGGCGGCTTCCACCCGACGATCCTCCCAGGTCGCCGTGGACCCCGACACGTGCTGGCACTCGGATTGACCGAGTGCCAGACTGTCCCTAGAGTTGGCGTTGGCACTCTCCTGTGCGTAGTGCCAACCGGTTCCCATCTGTACCGAGTCAGTACCGAGAAAGAAGAGGTCACCGTGGCCGTCACCATCAAGCCGCTCGAGGATCGCATCGTCATCCGCCAGGTCGAGGCGGAGCAGACCACCGCTTCCGGTCTCGTCATCCCGGACACCGCGAAGGAAAAGCCCCAGGAGGGCGAGGTCGTCGCCGTGGGCCCGGGTCGCATCGACGACAACGGCAACCGCGTCCCGCTCGACGTCGCCGTCGGCGACAAGGTCATCTACTCGAAGTACGGCGGCACCGAGGTGAAGTACTCCGGTGAGGACCTGCTCGTCCTCTCGGCGCGCGACGTCCTCGCGGTCATCGAGCACTGAGACCAGTACTCCTCGACGAACGCCCCGTCCGGCCCGCAGCCGGCGGGGCGTTCGTGCGTCCGGGGTCCGCGACGGCACCGGTCACTCGTTCGGCGCGTGGGTCGGCCTGGAGGCTCGGTGCCCGCCCGCAGCGTCGGCCCGGGTTCCTAGGATGGTTCCGTGACTGAACCGACGCCGGCCCGTCCGGCACGCAGCGAGGCTTCCGTCGGCGTCGTGCAGGCGATCGTTGCGTACGGGCTCTGGGGCCTCATGCCCCTGCTCTTCGCGGCGATGGCCCCCGCCGGCGCGTTCGAGATCGTCGCCTGGCGGATCGTCTTCGGCCTGGTCTTCTGCGCGGTGGCGATCCTCGTCACGCGCTCCTGGCTCCGCACCCGTTCCCTCATCGCCCAGCGCCGGGTGATGCTCGTGATGGGGCTCGCGGCCGTGCTCATCCTGGTGAACTGGACCGTGTACGTCGCCGCCACGACGACGGGCCACACGGTCGAGGCCGCGCTCGGCTACTTCATCAACCCGCTCGTCACGATCGCGCTCGGCGTCGTCGTGCTCCGCGAGCGGCTCCGGGCGGCGCAGTGGGCGGCGGTCGGCATCAGCGTCGTCGCGGTCGTGGTCATCGCGGTCGGCTACGGGCAGGTGCCGTGGATCTCGCTCGCCCTGGCGTTCTCGTTCGGCCTGTACGGGCTCGTGAAGAAGCGCGTCGGCGGCACCGTGGACGCGCTGAGCGGGCTCACGATCGAGACCGTCTGGCTGCTGCCGATCGCCGTCGGGGCACTCGTCGTGCTCGGGGTCACGGGCCTCGGCGGCGGGGTGACCTTCACGAGCGAGGGGTGGCCGCACGCCCTGGTCACCGTGCTCACCGGGCCCGCGACCGCCGTCCCGCTGCTGCTCTTCGCGTCGTCGGCCCGGCGGGTGTCGCTGTCGACGCTCGGGCTGACCCAGTACCTGGCGCCGGTGATGCAGCTGCTCGTCGGGGTCGTCGTGCAGCACGAGGCGATGCCGCCCGCGCGGTGGGTCGGGTTCGGGATCGTCTGGGTCGCGCTCGTGGTCCTGACGGTCGACAGCTTCGCCGCGTCCCGTGCCGCGCGGCGTCGGACGCTCCCGTCCACGGCAGCCGAGCCGGCCTGACGAGGGCGGGCCGCGCCTCCCGTCCGGCTCGCCGACTGGTACGCGAAAGCGACAGTCCCCCACCGAAGTTCGGCGGGGGACTGTCGCTTTCGCGGAGGTGTTACTTCGAGACCGAGCCCTGGATGGCGCTCTGGTACGCGGGCTTGTTGTCGCCGTCGAACTTGTAGATGCCGATGTAGGCGCTCGACGGGTCGTTCTTGCTGTCGAACGGACCGATGCCGGACGGGCCGGTGTACTGGATGTCCTCACCCTTGTCGAGCAGGTCCTTGCACGCCTTGAACGTCTCGCACTTGGTGCCGCCGTCCGCACCGGACACCGCGGCCATGTTGGCCTGGATGGTGCCCGAGTCGGTGCCCTTGCCCTTCACCGCGGCCAGCGCGGCGAGGGTCGTGGCATCGTAGGACTCCGCCGCGTACGAGTAGTCGGCGAGCTCCTTGCCCGACGACTGCTTGTAGAAGTCGGACAGGCGCTGCTTCAGCTCGTCCTTCGGGCTCGCACCGGGGATGGTGCCCTGCGCGCCCTCGAGCGTGCCCGGGTCGAAGTCCTTCGAGTAGTCCGCGGTGTTGCCGTCGGACATGTAGATCTTCGACATGTCGGCGTTCTGCGACTTGAGCTCGGGGATGATCGACTTCGTCTCGTCGAAGGCGAGCACCACGATGGCGTCCGGCTTCGCCGCGAGGGCAGCCGTCACCTCGGACGAGAACGTCGTCTGTCCGGGCGGGAACTCCTGGCCCTTGCCCTTGCCGCCGTAGACGACCTGGCCGCCCGAGTCCTCGATCGCCTTCTGCACGGTGTCGCGGAGACCCGTGCCGTAGGTGTCGTTGAATACCAGGAACGCGACCTTGGCGTTGCCGTCACCCGTGACGAGCTGACCGAGGGCCGAACCCTGCACCGAGTCCGGCGGAGCGGTCCGGAAGTAGTGCGAGGAGTAGCCGGACAGGTCGGTCGCGGTGTTCGCCGGCGAGATCTGCACGATGCAGTTGCTCGTCAGCTGGTCGATGACGTTCAGCGTGACGCTGGACGACTCGGCGCCGATCACGACCGGCACCTTGGCGTTGACGAGCTTCGTCGCGGCCGAGCTCGACACGGTCATGTCGTTGCTGTCACCCGAGTCGGTCGCGGGGTCGATGCTGACGTCCTTGTCGAGCACGCCACCGGCCGAGTTGATGTCCTCGACCGCGAGGCCGACGCCGGACTCGGCGGGCGGGTTGAGGTACGACAGCGTGCCCGTGAGCGGGAGGATCGTGCCGATCTTCAGCGCGTCGGTGCCCGGGGTGTCGGGGGCCTTGCAGCTCGCCGCCGGGTCCTTCTTCGCGCCGCCGGCGGAGGCGGAGGAGGTGGATTCGGCGCTGCCGCTGGTGGAACACGCGGCGAGGAGGAGCGCTGCCGCTCCCGCCACTGCCAGTGCCGTGGTGGCACGGGTGGTTCTGGTCATCCGTGGAGCCCTTTCTCTGCGCGGAGGCCCAACCGCATCGGGTCGAGCGCGGTCTCCTCCACGTGGGTTGCCGAGAAAACTAGGGCCGAAGTGTTTCGCCTGTGTGTCCGAGATCGGCACCTGGACGTTTCGTTACACACCCGTGACGAAACTGAGGGGGCGCACGGGAACCCCTGATGAGGAGTCCGTCCGGACGGTCGTCGGGCTCGCCGGGACTCGCACAGGCGGACCGTGAGGGGCTGGAGCGCTCCCGCGTGGTGCTCGTCCAGGCCGTTCTGTGCAGGGGGCGCGGACCCGGGGGAGCGCAGCGGCAGCCGCGCGTACGGTCCGGCTCATGAGCGAAGAAGCTTCCACGACCACGTTCCGTCCGACCCGCGCGATCGTCACCGGGGCCGAGTCCGGCATCGGCAAGGCCACCGCGGTGGCGCTCGCCGCCGCGGGGATGGACGTCGGCATCACCTACCTGTCCGAGCCCGAGCGTGCGGAGGAGACGGCCGCCGAGATCCGGCAGGCCGGGCGGCAGGCCTTCGTCGAGCAGATCGACGTGACGCAGCTCGACCAGGCCGGCGCCGTGATCGACCGGCTCGTCGGACAGCTCGGCGGCGTCGACGTGATCGTCGCGGATGCCGGCACGGGCGACAACGCACCGTTCCTCGACATCACGCTCGACCAGTGGCGCCACACGGTCGCGACCGACCTCGACGGAGCGTTCGTCACCCTCCAGGCGGCTGCGCGGCACATGGTGCGGCAGGGCACCGGTGGACGGATCATCGGCATCACCAGCGTCCACGAGCACCAGCCCCGGTACGGGTCGAGCGCGTACGACGCGGCGAAGCACGGACTCGGCGGACTGCTCAAGACGGTCGCGATCGAGCTCGCGGAGCACGGCATCACCGCCAACGCCGTGGCGCCGGGGGAGATCGCGACCCGCATGACCGGAGCCGAGGACGAGGACCCGCACACGATCTCCCGCCCGGGGGTGCCCCTCGGCCGACCGGGCAACGCGTGGGAGATCGCCGCGGCGGTGGCGTTCCTGGCCTCACCCGCGTCGTCGTACATCACCGGGGTGTCCCTGCCCGTCGACGGCGGGATGCTCCAGATGGGCCCGCACGGCGGCAGCCACATCACGTCCGACGACTGGCGGAGCGCCTAGGCCGCGGGCGGCGGCTTTCGCTGCCGAGTCGCCGCCGCCGTCGCCGTCGGCCCGAGACGCCGCCGTCGGCTCGAGACGCCCCGAAAGCGGCGAGACGCCCCCGAAGCTTCGAGACGCCGCCGGATTCGGCGGTCTCGACGCAACGGAGGCGTCTCGCGGACGGGGCGTGCGGAAGGCGCGGAGACCGGGCGGGTCAGCCGCGGTAGTTCGGCGCCTCGACGACCATCTTGATGTCGTGCGGGTGCGACTCCTTCAGCCCGGCCGCGGTGATGCGGACGAACTTGCCGCGGGCCTTGAGCTCCGGGACCGTGCGGCCACCGACGTAGAACATCGACTGCCGCAGCCCGCCGACGAGCTGGTACACGGCGTTCGCGACCGAGCCGCGGTAGGGCACCTGGCCCTCGATGCCCTCGGGGATGAGCTTCTCGTCCGAGGGGACGTCGGCCTGGAAGTAGCGGTCCTTCGAGTAGGAGGTCTTCTCGCCACGGGTCTGCAGTGCGCCGAGGGAGCCCATCCCGCGGTACGCCTTGTACTGCTTCCCGCCGACGAAGACCAGGTCGCCCGGGGACTCGTCGGTGCCCGCGAGGAGGGACCCGAGCATGACGGTGTCCGCACCGGCGACCAGGGCCTTCGCGATGTCGCCCGAGTACTGCAGGCCGCCGTCGGCGATGACGGGCACACCGGCCTCACGCGCGGCGAGCGATGCCTCGTACACGGCGGTCACCTGCGGGACGCCGACACCGGCGACGACGCGCGTGGTGCAGATCGACCCCGGGCCGACACCGACCTTGACGGCGTCCACACCGGCGTCGACGAGCGCCTGCGCACCCTGGCGGGTGGCGACGTTGCCGCCGATGACGTCGATG
The DNA here is from genome assembly GCF_003234175.2 of Curtobacterium sp. MCSS17_007. NCBI lineage: Bacteria > Bacillati > Actinomycetota > Actinomycetes > Micrococcales > Microbacteriaceae > Curtobacterium > Curtobacterium sp. MCSS17_007. The sequence continues at coordinate 3,039,923 of NZ_CP126257.1, read as the reverse complement.
CCGGCGAACGACGGGTCTGCCTTGAGGCGGCGGACCATGTCGAGCACGCCCTCGCTCTCGCCGTTCGCGGTGTCGACGACGAGCACGTCGACGCCCGCGTCGCGCAGGGCCTCGGCACGCTGCCAGGCGTCGCCGAAGAAGCCGATGGCGGCGCCGACGCGCAGGCGGCCCTCGTCGTCCTTCGTGGCGTCCGGGTACTTCTCGCTCTTGTCGAAGTCCTTGACGGTGATGAGCCCGCGGAGCTTGCCGTCGGCGTCGACCAGTGGGAGCTTCTCGATCTTGTGCTGCGCGAAGATCGCGACGGCTTCCTCGGGGTCGATGCCCTCGCGCGCGGTCACGAGCGGTGCCTTGGTCATGACGTCGCGCACGAGCGTGGTCGCCATCTCGAACGGGGCGACGAAGCGCATGTCCCGGTTCGTGATGATGCCGACCAGGGTGCCGTCCGACTCGACGACCGGCAGGCCGGAGACGCGGAACTGCCCGCAGACGGCGTCGACGTCGGCGACGGTGGCGTCCGGGGTGGTCGTGACCGGGTTCGTGATCATGCCCGACTCGGAGCGCTTGACCTTGTCGACGTAGGCGGCCTGGTCCTCGATCGACATGTTGCGGTGCAGGATGCCGATGCCGCCCTGGCGGGCCATGGCGATCGCCATCCGGGCCTCGGTCACGGTGTCCATCGCCGCGGACAGCAGCGGGACGTGCACCTCGATGTTCTTGGTGAGCCGGGACGTCGTGGACGCCTCGCTCGGGATGACGTCGGTGTGCCCCGGCAGGAGCATGACGTCGTCGTACGTGAGTCCGATGAATCCGAACGGATCCGGCTGGTCCATGGGTCCCCTTCGTGGGCGAGGTGAAGTGGTGGCACCGGGGCACGTCGTCGGGTTCCCGATGGGCCATGGTAACGCGCGCGACACGCGCGCCATTCCGGCGTCCCCCGACGTCGGGACCTGGGCGGATGCTGACAGTCACTCCCGATGACGTTCCTGAGCGTCCTGTACCGGCCGGACGGGCGGATCCATGCGGATCGGCCGGGTGTCGGTCACGAAAGCAGCACGATTTGTGCAGGAGACGTGATGGAAACACGGGGGACACAAAAAATGCCTAGGGTCTCGACATCCGAACGAGAGGCTCATCCGTGGGTTCCATCACTCCGCCGGGGTCAGCGCTCATGCGCCGATTCCGCCGTGGGGCACCAGGTCGCAACCGCCTGGTCCTCGCCGCAGTACTCTTCCTCGCTTTCCTCGCCACCTTCGCGGTCGACTGGGCAGTGTCGCCCTCGGCCCAGGCGGCGACGAGCAGTCCCTCCGCCAGCAGCAGCCCGTCCGAGGCCACCGGTCCGTGCGTGGTCAGCCCGACGAACGGCTGCATCCGCGGCACGATCCTCGACTCCGAGCGGAAGCCCGCCGCGGGGATCGACGTCGACGTCGCCGGAGCCGGCGGCTTCGAGCAGACGGCCACCACCGACGACACCGGTCGCTGGTCCGTCTCGGTCACCACGGCCGGGCAGTACACCGTCAGCGTCGACCAGGACTCGCTGCCGAAGGGGCAGTACCTGACCAACGCCGCCGACGCCGAGCGCAAGGTGAACGCGACGCTGAACGCCAACGTCGGCCAGATCTTCCAGCTGTCCGACCAGCAGGGCGCCACCACCGCCGACGACTCGAGCAGCGTCAGCGCCGCACGCGCTTGGCAGCAGCTCGCGTCCGGCATCCGGCTCGGGCTCCTCATCGCCCTCGCCTCGGTCGGCCTGTCGCTCATCTACGGCACCACCGGCCTGTCGAGCTTCTCGCACGGCGAGCAGGTGACCCTCGGCGGTCTCCTCGCCTACGTCTTCGCGAACCAGCTCGGGTGGAACATCTGGGTGACCGGCATCGTCGTCACGCTGCTGTGTGCGGCGACCGGGTACCTGCAGGACGCCGCGATCTGGCGGCCACTGCGACGGCGTCGGATCAGCCTCACCCAGCTCATGATCGTCACGATCGGTCTGTCGATCGCCGCGCAGTACGCCTTCCAGTACTTCTTCGGCGCCTCGACCGTCCGCATCCAGCAGGGCAACCCCGAGACGGTGACCTTCGCCGGGCTCACGCTGACCGTGCAGTCCTACGTCGCCATGGCCATCGCGCTCGTGGTGCTCGTCGGTACCGGCCTGTTCCTCGCCAAGACCCGCTTCGGCCGTGCCACCCGCGCCGTGTCGGACAACCCGGCGCTCGCCGCGGCGTCCGGCATCGACGTCGACCGGGTCATCCGCTTCGTGTGGACGCTCGCCGCCGGCCTCGCTGGCCTCTCCGGCGTCATGCTCGGCCTGGTGCTCAACGGCGTGAACTGGCAGACCGGTCTCCAGCTGCTGCTGCTCATGTTCGCGTCCGTGACGCTCGGCGGTCTCGGCACCGCGTACGGCGCCCTCGTCGGCTCGATGATCATCGGCATCGTCGTCGAGCTCACGAACCTCGTGCTGCCGGGTGACTTCAAGTACGCCACGGCCCTCGTGATCCTCATCCTCATCCTGCTGTTCCGGCCGCAGGGCATCTTCGGTCGCGCCGAGCGCATCGGCTAAGGGAGCACCGACATGGACTACATCCTGAACCTGCTGTCCTCGCTGACGCAGGAGGCCCTCGCCCCCACCACGGCGGCGTTCGCCCTGGCCGCGATCGGCCTCAACGTGCACTTCGGTCTGACCGGACTGATCAACATGGGCCAGGCAGCGTTCCTGCTGCTCGGTGCCTACGGCTTCGCGATCTCGATCACGAACGGCCTGCCCTTCGTCATGGCGGTGCTCGTCGCCCTGGCGGTCGCGATCGTCTTCGCGGTCATCCTCGGCATCCCGACCCTGCGGTTGCGCGGGGACTACCTGGCGATCGTGACGATCTCCGGTGCCGAGATCATCCGCATGGTCGGCCGCTCCAGCCTGCTGACGACCACCACGGGAGGCTCGAACGGCATCGCCGGGTCGGCCTACCGCGACCCGTTCAACGCCCTCAGCCCGCTGCCCGACGGCACCACGAGCATCCTGTGGTTCACCTACTCGAACAACGGGGTCAACGGCTGGTGGATCCGCATCGCCGCCTGGGGTCTCGTGGCGCTCTTCACCCTCGTGCTCTTCCTGCTCATGCGCAGCCCGTGGGGTCGCGTGGTGAAGGCGATCCGCGAGGACGAGGACGCCGTGCGCTCCCTCGGCAAGAACGTCTACTCGTACAAGATGCAGGCGCTCGTCTTCGGTGGTGCGCTCGGTGCGCTCGCCGGGGTCATCTACGTGCTGCCGAGTTCCGTGCAGCCCGACGCCATGGGCCGCTCGATGACGTTCTTCATCTGGACCGCGCTGATCCTCGGCGGCGCAGCGACCGTGTTCGGCCCGGTGCTCGGAGCGATCCTGTTCTTCGTCGTGCGGCTCTTCGTCCGCACCCTCGCCGGGGACTTCATCCCCGACTCGATCATGAACGCGCAGCAGGCGGAGCAGTTCTCCTACGTGCTCGTCGGCGTCGCGCTCATGCTCCTCATCGTGTTCCGGCCACAGGGACTCCTGGGCAACAAGAAGGAGCTGTCGTTCAGTGTCTGAGACCTACACCCACACGAAGTCCGACCCGATCCTGACCGTCGACGGCGTCACCCGGCACTTCGGCGGCATGACCGCGGTCGACGTCGACCACCTCGAGGTGCAGCGCGGCACCATCACCGCGCTCATCGGTCCGAACGGCGCCGGCAAGACGACGTTCTTCAACCTGCTGACCGGCTTCGACAAGCCGAGCCCCGGTGCGACGACCCGCTTCAACGGCGACACGCTGCAGAAGACGAGTGCGACGCACATCGCGAACAAGGGCATGGTCCGCACGTTCCAGCTGACGAAGGCGCTGAGCCGCCTCACCGTGATGCAGAACATGCTGCTCGGTGCCCGCGACCAGCCGGGCGAGAACTTCTTCGTCGGCCTGGTCCCGGCGCTCTGGCGGAAGCGCGAGCGCGAGATCACCGCGAAGGCCGAGGACCTGCTCGCGCGCTTCAAGCTCCTCGAGAAGAAGGACGACTACGCCGGTTCGCTCTCGGGCGGTCAGCGGAAGCTCCTCGAGATGGCCCGTGCGCTCATGTCCGACCCGACGATGATCATGCTCGACGAGCCGATGGCCGGTGTGAACCCCGCGCTCACCCAGTCACTGCTCGGGCACATCCAGTCCCTGCGCGACGACGGCATGACCGTGCTCTTCGTCGAGCACGACATGCACATGGTCCGGCACATCTCGGACTGGGTCGTCGTGATGGCCGAGGGCAAGGTCGTTGCCGAGGGCCCGGCCGACACGGTGATGGACGACCGCGCCGTCATCGACGCGTACCTCGGTGCGCACCACGACACCGACCTGGGCGACGACTCGCTCCTCACCGAGGAGACCTACGAGGAGCTGGCCGAAGAGGTTGCGGAAGAAGAAGCGGCGGACGACCACCGCAAGCAGGACGAGCAGGAGGCGACCCGATGACCGACGCAACGAACGCAGCGGAGTCGAGTCGCGCCTCCGGTCCGGCGACGAGCGCGACGACGGCCACCGTCGAGCCCGTCCTCACCGCGAAGAACCTGGTCGCCGGGTACCTGCCCGGCGTGAACATCCTCAACGGCTGCGACCTCGACTGCTACCCGGGCGAGCTCATCGGCATCATCGGCCCGAACGGCGCCGGCAAGTCGACGCTCCTCAAGGCGCTGTTCGGCCTGGTCTCGATCCGCGAGGGCTCGGTGTCCCTGCAGGGCGAGGACATCACGAACCTCAAGGCGAACAAGCTCGTGCAGGCCGGCGTCGGCTTCGTGCCGCAGACGAACAACGTGTTCCCCTCGCTCTCGATCGAGGAGAACCTGCAGATGGGCCTGTACCTGCGCCCGAAGAAGTTCGCCGAGCGGCTCGAGGTCATCTACGACCTGTTCCCGGTGCTCGGGCAGCGGCGCAACCAGCGCGCCGGCTCCCTGTCCGGTGGTGAGCGGCAGTCGGTGGCGATGGCCCGCGCGCTGATGATGGACCCGAAGGTGCTGCTGCTCGACGAGCCCTCCGCGGGGCTGTCGCCGGTGCGACAGGACGAGACCTTCATCCGCACGCGCCGGATCAACAAGGCCGGGGTGTCGATCATCATGGTCGAGCAGAACGCGCGACGCTGTCTGCAGATCTGCGATCGTGGGTACGTGCTCGACCAGGGGAGGAACGCGTACTCGGGCACCGGGCGTGAGCTCGCCGACGACCCGAAGGTCATCGAGCTCTACCTGGGGACGCTCGCCAAGGACGTCGACTCCGCTCGCTGAGCGAGGTCGGCCCGCGGGTACTGCTGTGGGGGTGGTACCCGCACCCCGACGGGGCCGCGCAGGCTGCTGATGCGCCGCGCGGCCCCGTCCTCACGCCGGAGAGCGGCGCGGTCGTCGCGCCGAGACGCCGGCGTCTCGCGTCGCGCGCGCACCCGCCCCGGCCGGGAGGCACGACCCACCCCCGCCCGTCGACTAGCGTGGCGCGCGTGCGCACCCCCGGCCCCCTCGTGCTCGACACCCTCGTCTGGCTCGTCTTCGCCGTGCTCTTCGTCGGCGCCGCGCTGCTGGTGAAGGTCGCCGCCGCACTCCTCGTGGTGCTGATCGTGCTGGCGCTCCTGCTCGGGCTCGTCCTGCGGGCGCTGCGGAAGCGACGCGCGCGGCGTCCCGGCACCCGGCACCCCCGCTCCCGGCACCCCCGCTGACACCGTCCCTGCAGCGACTGCTCCGCTGCACCGTCCACCCGTCCCACTCCGGGACCCCGCCCGCTAGGCTTGCCCGGTGACTGAAGTCGAGATCGGTGCAGGCAAGCGCGGCCGTCGGGCCTACGCGTTCGACGACATCGCGGTGGTCCCCTCGCGGCGCACCCGCGACCCGCACGACGTGAGCGTGCAGTGGTCGATCGACGCGTTCACCTTCGCGTCGCCGATCCTCTCCGCGCCGATGGACTCCGTCGCCTCGCCCGCGACGGTCATCCAGATGGGCAAGCTCGGCATGCTCGGTGTCCTCGACCTCGAGGGGCTGTGGACCCGGTACGAGGACCCGACGCCGTTCTACGAGGAGATCAAGACCCTCACGGACGGCAACGTCACGAAGCGCATGCAGGAGATCTACTCCGAGCCGGTCAAGGCCGAGCTGATCACCGCGCGCCTGGCCGAGATCCGTGCCGCCGGGGTGCCGGTCGCAGGCTCGCTCAGCCCGCAGCGCACCCAGGAGTTCTCGCAGACGGTCGTCGACGCCGGAGTCGACCTGTTCGTCATCCGCGGTACGACGGTCTCGGCGGAGCACGTCTCCCAGAACCAGGAGCCGCTCAACCTCAAGAAGTTCATCTACGAGCTCGACGTCCCGGTGATCGTGGGCGGTGCCTCGACGTACACGTCGGCGCTGCACCTCATGCGCACCGGGGCCGCGGGCGTCCTCGTGGGCTTCGGTGGTGGCGCTGCCTCGACGACCCGTGCGGCGCTCGGCATCCACGCGCCGATGGCGACCGCGGTGGCGGACGTCGCCGGTGCGCGCCGTGACTACATGGACGAGTCGGGCGGTCGCTACGTGCACGTCATCGCCGACGGCGGCCTGGACACCGCCGGCGACATCGTCAAGGCGATCGCCGTCGGCGCCGACGCGGTCATGCTCGGCACCGCCCTGGCCCGCGCGACCGAGGCGCCCGGCGGTGGGTTCCACTGGGGTGCCGAGGCGCACCACCCGGAGCTGCCCCGTGGCCGCCGTGTCGAGGTCGGACAGATCGCCCCGCTCGAGAACGTGCTCAACGGCCCGACCCCGTCGTGGGACGGCCGCGCGAACCTCGTCGGCGCGCTCCGTCGTTCCATGGCGACGACCGGGTACTCCGACGTCAAGGAGTTCCAGCGAGTAGAAGTGGTCGTGGCGCCGTACCACCAGCAGTGACGGTGGCACCCGTGCTCCCGCACGGGTGACGCCTCGGTGCCGCCCGTGCGCGGAGGCCGGCTCCGCGCGCGCAACCCGCACGGAGGCGATGATGGCCAAGGCACCCAGCAGCAGCGGTTCGACGGGCGAGGCCCCCGCGGACGCGACCACGCAGACCAGCACCGACGCGACGGAGAACGACGCGGCGAGCAGCCCGCGCACGCCGACGACCGGCGGCGTCGGCTTCGACCCGTCCGCGAAGCTCGGACCGGAGGAGCGCGCGGCGGCGATCGAGACGCTGAAGACGAAGGAACTCGACGTCCTGGTCGTCGGCGGCGGCATCGTCGGCGGCGGCAGCGCGCTCGACGCCGTCACCCGCGGCCTGAGCGTCGGGATCGTCGAGGCCCGCGACTGGGGTTCCGGCACGTCCAGCCGTTCGTCGAAGCTCGTGCACGGCGGCATCCGTTACCTCGAGCAGCTGAACTTCGCCCTCGTCCGCGAGGCCCTCATCGAGCGCGGCCTGCTGCTGCAGCGCATCGCCCCGCACCTGGTGAAGCCCGTCCGCTTCCTCTACCCGCTCAACCACCGCGTGTGGGAGCGCTTCTACATCGGCATCGGCATGGCGATGTACGACGTCTTCAGCTGGTCCGGCGGCCGCCCGCCCGGGGTCCCGCACCACCGGCACCTCAGCCGCAAGCAGGTCCTCAAGAACATGCCCGGGCTGAAGAAGGACGCCTTCGTCGGCGGCATGACGTACTACGACGCGCAGGTCGACGACGCCCGCTACGTCGCCTCGCTCGTGCGCACCGCGGCCTCGTACGGCGCGGTCGCCGCGAGCCGCGTCCGCATCGAGGGCTTCATCAAGGTGGGGGAGCGGGTCGTCGGCGCGCACGCGCACGACATCCAGACCGGCGAGAAGTTCGACATCCGAGCAAAGCAGGTCGTCAACGCCACCGGCGTCTGGACCGACGACACCCAGGCGATGGTCGGCACCCGCGGGCAGTTCAAGGTGCGGGCGTCGAAGGGCGTGCACCTGGTCATCCCGCGCGACCGCTTCCAGTCGAACACGGGCATGATCCTCCGCACCGAGAAGAGCGTCCTCTTCGTGATCCCGTGGGGCCGGCACTGGCTCGTCGGCACGACGGACACCGACTGGAACCTCGACAAGGCGCACCCGGCGGCGACCGCGGCGGACATCGACTACATCCTCGAGCACGTCAACAAGGTGCTTGCCGTGCCGCTCACCCGCGAGGACGTCGAGGGCGTCTACGCCGGCCTCCGACCGCTGCTCGCGGGCGAGTCGGACCAGACCTCGCAGCTCAGCCGTGAGCACGTCGTCGCGCACACGGCCCCGGGCCTGGTGGTGGTCGCCGGTGGCAAGTGGACGACCTACCGGGTCATGGGCAAGGACGCCATCGACGAGGCCGTCGCCGCGATGGACGGCAAGATCCCGGCGTCGACCACCGAGGACATCCCGTTGGTCGGTGCCGAGGGGTACCCGGCCGCCTGGAACCGCCGCGGCCGCACGGCACGGCAGTTCGGCGTCCACAAGGTCCGGATCGAGCACCTGCTCAACCGCTACGGCACGCAGGCGACCGAGGTGCTGCAGCTCGTGCAGCAGGACCCGTCGCTCGCCGAGCCGCTGCCGCAGGCCGACGACTACATCGGCGCCGAGGTCGTGTACGCGGCATCGCACGAGGGAGCCCTGCACCTGGAGGACGTCCTCGCCCGCCGCACCCGCATCTCGATCGAGGCGTGGGACCGCGGCGAGTCCGCAGCGCCCGTCGCCGCGAAGCTCATGGCGGGCGTGCTCGGCTGGGACCAGGAGACGACCGAGCACGAGGTGGCGAACTACCTCAAGCGCGTCGCCGCCGAACGCGAGTCGCAGCTGCAGCCCGACGACGAGTCGGCGGACCGCGTGCGCCTCGAGGCGCCGGACATCGCGTTCGGCTTCGACGAGGACGACGTCGTCGTCGGCGGTGGCCGATCGAGCGGCGCCGACGGCGCCAAGGCGACCGACGAGCAGGTCGAGGGCGAGAAGACGAGCGAACCGAGGTAGGTCCCACCGGACGGCCCACCGGACGGGAGGGGCGTGGCGACCCCGCCACGCGCCTCCCGTCCGCCTGTCCCCACGTCTCCCGCGGAACGCAACGTCGGCGGTGCGCCCAGCGCTACTCCGCTGCGAGCCGCCGCCGACGTTGCGTGTTGCGGGTCCGGACCGTCGCGACGAACAGGACCACCGGGATCGCGACGAGGGCGGCCAGGCTGGTCATGTACAGCACGCCGGACCAGATCGTGTGCGCGCCGCCGTGCGTCGGGAACGTGTCGGCGACGTCCGTGCCGAGCCAGAAGCCCGACTGGAACGTCGCGAGCGCGCCCGCGGCGAGGACGCCGAGGTGCATCACCGCGACCACCGTCGCGGGCAGCCGTGCCGCGAGCCCGACGATCGACGCGGCGAGTGCCAGCACCACGCCGACGGCCGCCACCACGACGACGCCGCGGACGTCGCCGGCGACGGACGTCCCCGCAGCGTCGACGCGGGCGTGGATCTGCGGCAGGGTCGCCCCGGGTACGGCCGCGAGCGGGTCGAGCACGAGGGCGTTGACGGCGATCAACGCCGCGTACGCCGCGACCACCACCACCCCGACGACGGCGACGACGATGCGGACGGCCCCCCGTGTGCTCCCCATGGCACGACCGTAGCGTGCGGAATGGTCGGGGCGACCCGGTGGTTATCATCGGGGTACTCACCAAGGGAGCCATCATGGTCGACGTCCATCGCGTCAAACTCCCCGGAGTCGGCGTGCTGCACAGCTTCTACACCGACGACGGTGGCAAGTGCGGTGTCATCACGCACCGGTCGGGACACTCCGACCTCATCTCGTTCGCGGACGTCTCCGACGGCGCGGACAAGTCCGAGAAGGTCTCGCTCCGCCTGAGCGAGGACGAGGCGCACACCCTCGCCGAACTGCTCGGCGGCACCCGGATCACCGAGGGCCTCGACAAGCTCGACGAGATCCCCGGCCTGTCGATCGACTGGTTCAGCGTCGACTACGAGGACGCCATCGCCGGCAAGCCCCTCGGCGACCTGCACGACTCGGGCTTCATCGGCCTGACCGTCGTCGCGGTCGTCCGCGGCGACAGCGCCAACCCCGCTCCCTCGCCGGACTTCGTCGTGTTCCCCGGCGACACCATCGTCGTCGCCGGCGCTCCCGAGAAGGTCGCCAAGGCGTTCTCCTTCTACCGCAGCGGACAGCTGGCGGCGGCTGCCGCCGAGGCGCCGCCCGGGAGCTGACCCGTGCACCTCGGCGGCGAGCTGCTCACCATCGGTGTGCTCTTCGTCATCGCCTACGTGCTCGGGCGCCTGGGCAAGACCATCGGCCTGCCCGCCATCCCGATCTACATGGTGGTCGGGCTCATCGCGAGCCCGCACACCCCGTGGATCGGCCTCAACGTCGAGTCCCACACGATCGAGCTCATCGCGACGTTCGGACTCATCCTCCTGCTCTTCAACCTCGGGTTGGAGTTCGACCAGGAGGAGTTCTACGGCAACGCCGGCAAGCTCCTGGTCTCCGGCGGCACCTACGTCGCCATCAACATGGGCGTCGGCTTCGCCTTCGGGTTCTCGCTCGGGTGGGGCACACGGGAAGCCCTGATCATCGCGGGCATGACGGCCACGTCGTCGAGCGCGATCGTCACGAAGCTGCTCATCGAGCTGCGACGCCTGGCGAACGACGAGACCCCGATGATCCTCGGCGTCACCGTCATCGAGGACGTCTTCATCGCCATCTACCTCGCGATCGTCTCCGTCGTGCTCTCCGGCGACACGAACCTGTGGGCCGTGGTCGGCAAGCTCGCGCTCGCGTTCGGGTTCCTCGTCGTGATGTTCACCCTCGCCCGGTTCGCCGGCAAGTGGGTGTCGAAGATCTTCGCCACCCGTGACGACGAGCTGTTCACCGTGCTGTTCTTCGGACTCGCGGTGATGTTCGGCGGCATCGGTGACCTGCTCGGCGTGACCGACGCCATCGGCGCGTTCGTCATCGGTCTGCTCTGCGGCGCGACCCGCTACCGGGACCGCATCGAGCAGCTCGCGCTCCCGATGCGCGACGTCTTCGCGGCGTTCTTCTTCGTCAACTTCGGCCTCGGTCTCGACCTGTCGACCTTCGGCGAGGTGCTCTGGCCGGTGCTCGGCGCGATCGGCATGACGATCGTGCTGAACGCCGTCGCCGGGCAGCTCGTCGCGCGGATGAACGGCTTCAACGTCCAGCAGGGCATCAACACCGCGGTGATCCTGGTGAACCGCGGCGAGTTCGCGCTCATCCTCGCGACGCTGTCGGCGGCCGCCGGTCTGGAGGCACGGATCACCGCCTTCGCGGGCCTCTACGTCCTCGTCATGGCCGTCCTGGGGCCGCTGCTCGCCGTGAACTCGGACCGCATCGGCCGCCTCGTGGTGCGCCCCGCCCGCGTGGCGCGGCTGCGCCAGCGCCTGCGCGCGCGGCTGGGTCGTGGCGGTACTGGTCAGGGCGGTGCCGGTGGCGCCGTCCCGGCGGGTCCCGCGCTCGACGAGGCGATCGACACCGCCGCCGAGGCCGCCGTCGCCGACCAGGACGCGGCCGCAGCCGCCCGCCGTGCCGAGCGCGACCGGCAGTTCGCGGAGGAGTTCGCCCTCGTGGAGGCTGCGGGCAGGGAAGAGCGCGACAATGGATCGTCCGAGCCGACGACGAGCGAACCCGTGACGTCGTCGATCGAGATCCCCGCCGAGCGCCCGAAGCGCCCGGCCCGCCAGCGCGATCCGGAGTACTGATACAGATGTGGGCCGTAGCCCGACGACCGAGGTGGATCGCGCTGCTCCTGCTGGCGCTCGTGCTCGCGGGGGTGTTCGCCGGGCTGGGGAAGTGGCAGCTCGAGCGCAGCATCGCGAACGGCAAGCCGCTGCCGGCGACGACGGAGACCCGCAGGGCGCTCGACGACGTCACCGAACCGGGGCGTGCGGCGTCCGAGACCATCGCCGGGCAGAAGGTCACCGTCACCGGCACGTTCGTCGCCGGGGACACCACGCTGCTGACCGGTCGGTCGGGTGGCGGGACCTACCAGGCGGTCGGCCACCTGGTCGACACGGACACCGGTGCGAGCCTCCCGGTCGTGATCGGCTGGTCCGACCAGCGACGGGACGCCGAGGCGGGCGGGGAGCGCCTGGCCGACGGCGACGAGGTGACCGTCGAGGGCCGGTACTACCCGGCCGAGTCGCCGGACCAGGACGCCTACACCAGGGGCGAGTTCTCCGCGGTCGCCCCGGCTCGGCTGGTGAACACGTGGCAGGCCTTCGACGACCGGATGTACATCGGGTACGTCGTCGCCGACGGCACCACCGCGAAGGCGGCCGACCTCGGCACCATCGCCGACCGTGCTCCGACGCGCGAGGTCCAGTTCGACTGGCTCAACCTGTTCTACGCGATCGAGTGGGTCGTCTTCGCCGGGTTCGCCGTGTTCCTCTGGTACCGGTTCGTGAAGGACGCCTGGGAGCGCGAGGAAGAGGAGCGGCGTGAGGCCGCGCTCAGCGTCGACGGGGCCCTCGCGGACCGACGGTAGGATGGACCGCATGGCCTTGACCGTCCGCACCCGTGACATCCCCAAGATCCCGGGAGCCGTCAAGTGGTACCGGGTCTCGGCGTACATCACCGGTGTGCTGCTGCTGGCCCTGGTGATCGAGGTCATCATCAAGTACACACCGTTGCAGCTCGAGATGCAGCTCGGCAACGGCCCGTTCTTCGTGCCGAACGGCACGGCCGGCGAAGCCCCGGGCACGTTCAACCTGTCGATCGCGATCCTCATCGCGCACGGCTGGCTCTACGTGCTCTACCTCTTCACCGACTTCCGTCTGTGGAGCATCATGCGCTGGAGGCCGACCCGCTTCCTGCTCATCGCCCTCGGCGGCATCATCCCGTTCATGTCCTTCGTGGTGGAGCACCGCATGCAGAAGAAGGCCATGGACACCTACCACGAGCTGACCGCTGCCCAGCAGCGTGAGAAGGAGGCCGCTCGGTGAGCGAGACCGAACAGCGTCCCGTCCTCGTCGTCGACTTCGGCGCCCAGTACGCCCAGCTGATCGCACGGCGCGTGCGTGAGGCGAACGTCTACAGCGAGATCGTCCCGCACTCGATCACGGCGGACGAGATCCGCGAGAAGGACCCGGCGGCCATCGTGCTCTCCGGCGGCCCCTCGTCCGTGTACGAGGACGGCGCCCCGTCCCTCGACGGCGAGATCCTCGACCTCGGTGTCCCCGTGCTCGGCATCTGCTACGGCTTCCAGGCCATGGCCAAGTCGCTCGGCGGCGAGGTCGCGCACACGGGGCTCCGCGAGTACGGCGCCACCGACGTGACCGTCTCCGGTACGGGCAGCGTGCTGCTCGGCGACCAGCCCGAGTCCCAGGTCACCTGGATGTCGCACGGCGACTCCGTGGCGAAGGCGCCGGAGGGCTTCGAGGTCCTCGCGTCGAGCGCCTCGACCCCGGTCGCCGCCTTCGCGTCCGACGAGCGCAAGCTCTACGGCGTGCAGTGGCACCCCGAGGTCAAGCACTCCGTGCACGGCCAGGCCGTGCTCGAGAACTTCCTGCACCGTGCCGCGGACCTGCCCGGTGACTGGAACTCCGCGAACGTGATCGAGGAGCAGGTCGCCCGCATCAAGGAGCAGGTCGGGTCCGCACGGGTCATCGCCGGCCTGTCGGGCGGTGTCGACTCCGCCGTCGCCGCGGCCCTCGTGCACAAGGCCGTCGGCGACCAGCTCACCTGCGTCTTCGTCGACCACGGGCTCCTGCGCGCCGACGAGCGCAAGCAGGTGGAAGAGGACTACGTCGCCTCCACCGGTGTCCGCCTGGTCACGGTCGACGCGGAGCAGCAGTTCCTCGACGCCCTCGCCGGCGTCAGTGATCCGGAGCAGAAGCGCAAGATCATCGGGCGCGAGTTCATCCGCACGTTCGAGGCGGCGGCTGAGGCCCTGGTGCTCGAGGCCCGTGCGGACGCAGCGGCGTCGGACGACGACTCCGGCGAGGTCAAGTTCCTCGTGCAGGGCACGCTCTACCCGGACGTCGTCGAGTCCGGCGGTGGCTCGGGCACGGCGAACATCAAGTCGCACCACAACGTCGGCGGTCTGCCCGAGGACATGACGTTCGAGCTCGTCGAGCCGCTGCGCACCCTGTTCAAGGACGAGGTCCGTGCCGTCGGTCGTGAGCTCGGGCTGCCCGAGGTCATCGTCGGACGCCAGCCGTTCCCCGGCCCGGGCCTCGGGATCCGGATCGTCGGGGAGGTCACGAAGGACCGCCTCGAGCTGCTCCGCGCGGCGGACAAGATCGCGCGCGAGGAGCTCACTGCGGCCGGCCTCGACGAGGAGATCTGGCAGTGCCCGGTCGTCCTGCTCGCCGATGTCCGCTCCGTCGGCGTCCAGGGCGACGGCCGCACCTACGGCCACCCCATCGTGCTCCGTCCGGTCTCCTCCGAGGACGCCATGACCGCCGACTGGACGCGCCTGCCGTACGACACCCTGGCGAAGATCTCGAACCGCATCACGAACGAGGTCCCCGACGTCAACCGCGTCGTGCTCGACGTCACGAGCAAGCCGCCGGGGACGATCGAGTGGGAGTAGCCACTCCCTCACGCCACGAGGGCCCGGTACGCACAGCGTGCCGGGCCCTCGTCGCATCCGCGGTCGGGTGGCTCCGGCAGCCGTCCCGGTCGCACGACATGCCGTCCGCGCGCGTTCCGGTCGCACGACGTGCCGTCCGCGCCGGAGGTGAGCGGCACGTCGTGCGACGAGAGCGGCGGGGACGACGAAGGGCCCCGGCGTGTGCCGGGGCCCTTCGTCGATCGGGTGTGCGCTACTCGCGGTTGCTGGCGAGCAGGGCGAGGATGCGCAGGATCTCGATGTAGAGCCACACGAGGGTGACGATGAGACCGAAGGCCGCGGTCCACGCGTAGATGCGGGGAGCACCGCGCTGGACGCCGGTCTTGATCTGGTCGAAGTCGAGGACCAGCGAGTACGCCGCCATGAGCACCACGAGGATGCCGATGATGACGCCCAGCGGGATGCCGAAGATCTCGAAGCTCCGCAGGCCGAACGCGGAGTTGGTCACACCGGTCCACATGAGCACGAGGTTCACCAGCGAGAAGACGAGGTAGCCGACCATCGCGACGAGGAAGAAGCGCGTCGCCTTCGGCGTCGCACGGACCTTGCCCGAGGTGAAGAGCAGCAGGGTCACGGCGAAGACACCGAGGGTGCCGAACACCGCCTGGGTGACGATGCCGTCCCACATGCCGTTGTACAGCGCCGAGATGCCACCGACGAACAGGCCCTCGAAGAACGCGTACGCCAGGACGAGGCCCGGCGACGGCTTCTTCTTGAACGTGTTCACGAGCGCCAGCACGAAGCCGACGATCGCGCCGACGATCCAGACGATCGGCGGCAGGTTCCAGCCGGCGACGGCACCGACGAGGAGCACGCCGAACGCCAGGAGCGTCTTGACGATGGTGTCCTCGTACGACATGCGGTCGGTGTCGACCGGGCTCGCCGTCGGGCGGTCGTACATGTACTGCAGCTGCTCGGGCGTCATGCCGCCCTGCTGCGGGTACTGCCCCTGCTGTGGGGTGCGTCCCCAGCCCGCCTGCTGCTGACCAGCGCCGGCGCCCCAGGCGTTCCGGCCCTGGTCGTTGAAGGCGGGGGACTGGTCGAAACCGGGCTTGAAGGCCATGGTGTCCTCTTCCTTGGAGATTCGAGTCCTCTCAGCCTAGGGGCGCGTCGTCGCGGAAGGCTGAGGATTCGCGGCGAGCGGAAGCGGGTCCTGGCGGGCCCGACAGCTGAACACTATGGGGGCGGTCTGCGTGCGCGCCCCGAGGTGGTCGTGAACCAGCCGACCACCGGGCGGCGGCCGACGCGGCGGCGGTGGGGCGCGCCTCCCGGCCGGACGGCGAGGCCCCCGCTCCGGGAACGGCAACGGGGACGGGGACGGGACCGGCGGGTGCGGACCGCACCTGCGGGTACAGCCATGCGACCAGCGCAACCGAGATCACCATGAGGAGCAGCCAGGCGACGACCTTCGTCGGCGCGACCGGCTGCCAGGCGGCCGTCTGGTCCGGGTAGGCCCACGCCCCGGCCCACGTCGCGACGTTCTCCGCCAGCCAGATGAACAGGGCGACCAGCAGCATCGCGAGCAGGACCGGCATCCGCAGGGTCGCACGGTGCACACGCACGTGCATCGTCGTGCGCACGAACAGTGCGACGACCAGCGCGAGCAGCACGTACCGCGCATCCCACACGACGTGGTGGGCGAAGAAGTTGGCGTAGATCCCGGCGGCGACGACGACCAGGAGCCACTGCCGCGGCCACCGGTCGAAGTGCAGGTCGAAGAGCCGGACGACCCGGACCATGTAGGACCCGACGGCGCCGTACATGAACCCCGAGAAGAGCGGCACGCCCGCGATCGCGAGCCAGCCGTCACTCCCGTACTCCCACGAGCCGACGTGGGTCTTGAAGACCTCCATCGCGGTGCCGACCACGTGGAAGACCAGGACCACCCGGAGCTCCCGCACGGTCTCGAGGCCGAACACGAGCATCGCGACCTGGATCACCGCGGCGGCGAGCGTGAGCACGTCGTTCCGGCTCTCCGCCGGCAGGGTCAGGTGCGCGACGACCATCGTCGCGAGCAGCAGCGCCCCGAACGTGCACGCCCATGCCTGCTTCGCCCCGAACACCAGGAACTCGGTGACGGCGAGACGGACGGGACGGTGCGGCTGGTGGCCGGCATCGAGCAGGCGGCGGGCCGCGCGGTCGATGCGGGCCTCGACGGCGGTGGACAGGTGGCGGGCGGTCACGGTGCGACCCTCCGAGGGCGGCCTGGGAACGAGGGCCGTCGGCTGAACGGATGTGTCCACGGGCACACCGGGAGGACACCTGCCGGCAGGGCGGAGCGGCTACGGTTCGGCGCATGACCCGTGTGATCGCCCACAGAGGTGCCTCCGGCCACCGACCGGAGCACTCCCGGAGCGCCTACGAACTGGCCGTCGAGCTCGGCGCGGACGCCATCGAGCCCGACCTGGTGCCGACGAAGGACGGCGTGCTCGTGCTCCGCCACGAGAACGAGGTGTCCGGCACGACCGACGTCGCCGACCACCCCGAGTTCGCGCACCTGCGGACGACGAAGACCGTCGACGGGCAGCGCGTGACGGGCTGGTTCACCGAGGACTTCACGTGGGACGAGCTGCGGACGCTCCGGGTGCGCGAGCGGCTGCCGCAGCTGCGTCCAGCCTCCGCGGCGCACGACGGCGAGGACGGGGTGCTGCGGCTCGAGGACCTGCTCGGCATCCTCGACGCGGCCCCGCGCCCGGTCGGGCTCGTCGCCGAGGTCAAGCACGCGCACTTCTTCGAGCAGGCCGGGTTGCCGTTGGCGGAGCTGCTCGACGACGCGCTCGGGGCCACCGGGTGGCGCGGCGACGACCGGCTGACGATCGAGTCGTTCGAGAAGACCGTGCTCCGGCAGCTCGGCTCGCTGGGCACCGGTGGTCGGCTCGTGTACCTCCAGGAGGCCCGTGGCAGCGCCGCGGACGAGGTCGCCGCCCACGGGTCGGCGGCTCCGTCGTGGGCGTCCGAGCGCACGGACGCCGCCTTGGCCGGGTTCGCGGGCGAGTTCCACGGGATCAGCGTCGACCTGAAGACCCTGATGGCGGGCGTCGACAGCGCCGCCGTCGCCGACCCGCGGCCGATCCGGAGCGTCATCGTCGAGCGGGCGCACGCCGCAGGCCTCGCCGTCTACACGTGGACGCTCCGGCCGGAGAACCGGTTCCTGCCGGCGCCGCTGCGGCGCGGGGGCGACGTGGCGGCGCACGGCGACTGGGAGCGCTGGTTCACCTCGGTGCTGCGGACCGGGGTCGACGGGGTGTTCGCGGACCACCCGGACCTGGCGGTGCGGGCGCGGTCACTCGTCGGCGGGTGACGTCGCCGAGCGCCGGACCTCGTCGACCGTGCCCGCCGTCCGGTCGTCGCCGCCCGGCGCCTCGGACCGCGGCGCCGCGGCCCGGACCGGCGCGGTGTGCCGTGCCGTACCGACCGCGGCAGCGAGTGCTGCCGGGACCGACACGAGCAGTGGCCAGCTCAGGGCCGGTGTCCACGAGCCGCTCCACAGTGCGATCACGACCTGCATGCCGAGCGCTGCCAGGGCGCCGGCGAGCAGCGCGTGGGCGATGACCGCGGTCAGCCGGCGGGCCCGGCAGCGCGCGAGCACGCGTCCGAGGACGACGGTGAACGGCATCGCCAGGACCGCTCCGCCGAGCGACACGACCCCGGTGGGGACCGAGACGAGCAGGACCGTGAGCGCAGCGGCGCCCACGTCCGGCGGGCTGGACGCGGCCGCGAGCCAGGCCGCGCCGAGCAGGGTCGTGGCCGGCGTCGTCACGAACGCCATCCAGAGCCAGCTCCGGAGCGCGAGCCCGACGGCATCACCTGCGGTCCACGTCCTCATGCCCGACAGCATGGACGCCGACGAGCCGCATCCCCGTGCTGACGGGGCGCACTGTGTCGCACGGCCCACGGCGCACTGCCCACGGTCACCGCTGGCAGCCGCTGCGCCTGTCGGAGGGCGCGCCTAGACTGACCCGGTCATGACGATCGTGCTCGACCCCTTCGACCAGTCCCCCGAGCCGGGCGCGAGCAACCGCCCCGGCGGGTACGACGACCCGTTCACCGCGGGTCTCAACCCCCAGCAGAAGGAAGCCGTCGAGTACCGCGGCGAGTCCCTGCTCATCGTGGCCGGTGCCGGGTCGGGCAAGACGAGCGTGCTCACCCGACGCATCGCCCTGCTGCTGGCGAACCGCGAGGCCTGGCCGTCGCAGATCCTCGCGATCACGTTCACGAACAAGGCCGCAGCCGAGATGCGCGAGCGTGTGCAGGCCCTGGTCGGTCAGGCAGCCGAGGGCATGTGGATCTCGACGTTCCACTCGGCGTGCGTGCGGATCCTCCGGCGCGAGGCCGAGCGCTTCGGCTTCCCGCAGTCCTTCACCATCTACGACTCGGCCGACTCGCGCGCGCTCCTCAAGCGGATCATCAAGGACCTCGAGGCGGACTCCCTCGGGCTGACCGTCGGTGCCGCGGCGTCGAAGATCTCCAAGCTCAAGAACGAGCTGCAGGACATCGACACCTACGCGCGGAACATCAACGCGAACGACCCGCAAGAGGTCATGTTCACCGAGGTGTTCCGTCGCTACACGAACGAGCTCCGCCGCGCGAACGCGTTCGACTTCGACGACCTGATCGGGCAGACGGTCTTCCTGTTCCGCGCGTTCCCCGAGGTCGCCGCGCTCTACCAGCGCCGCTTCCGCTTCGTCCTGGTCGACGAGTACCAGGACACCAACCACGCGCAGTACGCCCTGATCCGTGAGCTCACCCGCCCGGTGCCCGTCGAGCAGGTCGACAAGCTCGAGGACGCCGGGCAGCACGTGGAGCGCATGCGCGAGGCGGACGGGTCGATCGCCCCGGCGTCCCTCACGGTCGTCGGTGACTCCGACCAGTCGATCTACGCCTTCCGTGGTGCCGACATCCGCAACATCGTCGAGTTCGAGCGCGATTTCCCGAACTCGAAGGTGATCCTGCTCGAGCAGAACTACCGCTCGACGCAGACGATCCTCGACGCCGCGAACGCCGTCATCGCGAACAACTTCGACCGGCAGGCGAAGAACCTGTTCACCGACGTCGGTGCCGGCGACAAGATCATCGGCTTCACCGGGTACACCGGGCACGACGAAGCGCAGTTCGTCGCCGACGAGATCCAGCGCCTGCACGACGAGGGCACCTCCTACCGCGACATGGCGGTGTTCTACCGGACGAACTCGCAGACGCGTGCGCTCGAGGAGATCTTCATCCGCTCGGCGATCCCGTACCGGGTGCTCGGCGGCACGAAGTTCTACGAGCGTGCCGAGATCAAGGACGCGATGGCGTACCTGATCACCGTCGCCAACCCGGCCGACCCGCTGTCGCTCCGTCGCATCCTCAACGTGCCGAAGCGGGGCATCGGTGCCGTCACCGAGACGGCGCTGCAGCGCTACGCCGACGAGCACGAGACCTCGATGCGCGAGGCGCTGCGGCACGCCGACGAGCTCGGCTTCGGTCCGAAGGTGCGGAACGCAATCGCGTCGTTCGCCGAGCTGCTCGACGACGTCGCCTCGCGCGCGGCGACGCAGCCGGTCGTCGACACGCTGACGCAGCTGCTCGACGGCTCGGGGCTGCTCGAGAACCTGCGGAAGTCGCCCGACGCGCAGGACGCCGCACGTGCGGACAACATCGACGAGCTCGTCGCGGTGACGCGGGAGTTCCAGAAGAACAACCCCGAGGGCACCCTGTCGGACTTCCTGACCGAGGTCTCGCTGGTCGCGGCGGCGGACGAGCTCGACGACTCCTCCGGGACGGTGTCGCTCATGACGCTGCACACGGCGAAGGGCCTGGAGTACGACGCGGTGTTCCTCACCGGGGTCGAGGAAGACCTGCTGCCGCACCGGATGTCGGCGAACGAACCGGGTGGTCCCGCCGAGGAGCGCCGGCTGTTCTACGTCGGCATCACCCGCGCCAAGAAGTCGCTCTTCCTGTCGCTCGCGATGACCCGCGCGCAGTTCGGCGACGTCAACGTGGCGATGCCGTCCCGCTTCCTGCAGGAGATCCCCGAGGGGCTCATCGAGTGGAAGCAGTCGCCCGGCATGGCGAACAGTCGCGGCGGCACCGAGCCCCGCGCGCTGAACGCCCGTCGCGGTGGCGGCCCGGGCGGCTTCGGCGGTGCGGGCGGTGGCGGCGGGTACCGCGGTGGCGGAGGCTTCGGCGGCGGCTCCTACGACCGCGCGGCCGCGGCGGCGAAGACCCGCCCGAAGACCGAGTGGGCGAACCGGGTGTCCGGGCAGGTGCGCGACAACGGCGACATGGAACTCGTCGCCGGCGACCGCATCAAGCACGTCGACTTCGGCGAGGGCACCGTGTCCGCGGTGACCGGGCAGGGTGCCAAGCGCATCGCCGAGATCGCGTTCGACGCCGCGGGTCGCAAGAAGCTCCTCATCAAGATCGCCCCGATCGAGAAGCTCTGACGCCTCCGGGAGCGGGGCCTCAGCGCACCATCCGGACCGCGTCGAGCCCGTGCGGCCCGATCGGCTCGTGCTTGACGGTGCCGTCGCGCTCGAACCCGTTGCGGCGGTAGAAGGCCTCGGCCCGCGGGTTGCCGTCGGCGACCCAGAGGAACGCGGGTCCGGTGCCGATCGCTGCGTCGAGCAACGCCTGGCCGGCGCCCGACCCGTGGTGTGCGGCGAGGAGGTAGATGCCCTCGAGCTCACGGTCGCGTGGGTGCTCGCCGCGACCGGGGCCGGCGGACGCCCAGCCGACGACCGGGTCCCCGGCGGTGGCGACGAGCACGTCGACGTCCGGCTCGGCGATGATGCCGCGCCAGCGTGCCGCACGAGCGTCGACGTCGAGGGGGCGAGGAACCCGGCGGGCAACAGGTGTGCGTACGCCTCCCGCCACGACTGCACGTGCACGGCGGCGATAGCGTCGGCGTCCCGCACCTCGGCCGGTCGGACGGTGAGCGCGCGCGTGGTCCCCATCCGACGACGCTACCCCGGGCCCGGCTGCCGGCACCGAACCAGGGATCCGACGTCGAACCGGGTCGGCCGGCTGGTTCGGTGTCGGATTCGTGGTTCGACGTGGGGCGGCACGGCGCCCGCCGACCCGCGCCGCGCTACGGCTGCAGCCGCGCCACGTCCCAGCCGTCGCCTGCGCGGACGTACTGCAGCCGTCGGTGCATCCGGTCGCGGCTGCCCTGCCAGAACTCCACCAGGTCGGGCTCCAGCCGCCACGCCACCCACCCCTCGGGGCGCGGGACGTCGTCGTCGCTCTCGTCGAGCAGCACGTTGGCGTCGTCGATCAGGTCCTGCAGGGTCCGCGGTTCGAGCACGTCCGACTGGTCGGCGATCGCGGTGGCGGCGCGGGACTTCGGCGACCGGTCGGCGAACAGGGCGTCGGACTCCTCGTCGGAGAGCTGGACGGCCCGACCCTCGAAGCGCAGCTGCTGCATGCTCTCGCGCCAGTACACCTGCAGCGCCGCGTGCGGGTTCTCGGCGAGCTGCCGACCCTTCGGGCTCAGTGTCGAGGTGCCGAACACGAGTCCGCGGTCGTCGAGCCGCTTCACGTCGACGGTGCGGGCGGACACCCGTCCGTCGGATCCCGCGGTCGCGAGGGTCATCGACATCGGCTCGGACACCTCGCGGTCCGCGGCGCCGTCGAGCCACGCTCGGGCGACGTCGAACGGCGACACGGGCGGCGCGTCGAACTCGGGCAGGTGCAGGGAGTCGTCACCGGAGAGCGAACTGGACATGCCCCCACCCAACCGCGCTCAGTCGGTCCACGTCCAGGTCGCCGGGGGACGCCCGCCCCGCCCGGTCGACGCCGGTGCGGCCTCGCTCCGGACGAGCGCGGGGTTCGTCCGGAGCGCCCGGTTGAGGTTGCCGGCGTCCGGGGCGGTCCCGTGGAGGGCCGCGTGCAGCGCTGCGGCCGCGCTGGTCGGGAACGCGTCGCCGAGCAGCGCGCGCGTCATCGGGACGTCCCGCCAGAGCCGGGTGCGCACCTGGTCGAGGGCGGCGCGCACGATCGCGTCGTGGTCGAACGGGAGGCCCAGGTCGCCCCCGCCGAGCGGGTGCCACACCGCGGTCCCACCGTCCACCCCCGGGGCCACGACCGCCGTGAACGCGATGCTGATCGCGGTCTCGCGCGGGTCGCGGGACGGCCCGTCGAACGCGCCCACCTGCGCGAGGTGCCGGACCGCCCCGGGACCGATGTCGGCCTTGGTGCGCAGGGCGCGCTGCGCACCGTCGACGAGGCGTTCCGCAGCGTCCAGGAGGACGCCGGGCAGGGCCTCCCGGCCGGCGTACGGGTCGTACGCGCGGCGCGCGGTGGCGACCCGCAGACCGTCCGCCGTCGTGAACGACACCGGGACGACGTCGATCGCGATGAGCGGCTGGTCGCGGGCCGCCGACGGGGCGTCGGTCACGCCGACGCCCGACGGGCGGCGCGGGCGGCCCGCTCGCTGCGGAGCGTCTCGCGGACGTCGGCGAAGGACTGGTGCACCTGGAACCGGCCGTCGACCCACACGGGCTGGAGCAGGCTGGTCGCCTCGTCCTCGGGCGTCGCCTGGTCGGTCTGGCGGATCTCGCCGGTCTCGTCGCGGTGCAGGGCGATGCGGCCCTTCGCGCTCTTCTTGCCGCTGCCGGTCTTCGGGTCCTTCTGGATGTCGACCGGTTCGCCGTCGACCAGGGCCCACGTGGCCTTCACGGCGCTGCCGAGGTTGTCGCGGGTCATGTACTGGTACGTGTACGACCCGATGCCGAGCACGACGTTGTCGCTCGCGTAGCCCTTGGCGGCGAGGCGCTCGTAGATGCGGCGGGCACGGTCGAGGGTGATGCTGTCGCCGTAGATGACGCCGATGTGCTGGTCGAGGACCTTGTAGCCCTTCTCGTTGACCGTGTGGCCGAACAGCTCGTCGAGGAGCTCGACGACGCCCTTCTCCTCGTGGCTGCGCGACGGGTCGGTCAGCGCCGCCTGGTCGACGCCGTGCACGGTGCCGGTGACGATGTCGACCGGGTCGCCGGAGTCGGGGCGGATGACGAGCTTGCCGTCGCGGGCCGTGATGCGGTCCTCGAGCTGCGGGAGCGTCTCGGTGATGACCTTGAACAGGTCGAAGCCGTCGCTGACCGCCGAGACGATGCCCGTCGGGTACACGTCGAGGATCTGCGCGAAGGTCTCGAGCTCGCCGTCGGCGCCGCGGACGCACATCACGCTGTG
The DNA here is from genome assembly GCF_003234175.2 of Curtobacterium sp. MCSS17_007. Classification (NCBI taxonomy): domain Bacteria; kingdom Bacillati; phylum Actinomycetota; class Actinomycetes; order Micrococcales; family Microbacteriaceae; genus Curtobacterium; species Curtobacterium sp. MCSS17_007. The sequence continues at coordinate 3,016,210 of NZ_CP126257.1, read as the reverse complement.
CTCGGTGGCGGGGACGCTCGCCGCCACCCAGCCGTTGTCGCCCGGGTAGTAGCGGTCGATGAAGTCGAGCGACGGCATCGAGTCGGTCCCGAGGAACGACAGCAGGTGTCCCGCTCCGCCGGCTGCGGCGGACTCGATGCTCGTCTGCCCGCGGAACGAGAAGTCGTGCGCGGCGAAGTCGATGCTCGCCGGGTCGGCACCGGTGCGCTCGGCCCACTCCTCCATGAGGTCGCGGTACTCGAGCGCCTTCGTGGCGACGGTCGAGGGGTGCCAGATCGACGCCGACAGTGCGGTCTCGATGTAGTTCGGGAGCCAGAAGAAGTCGTCGAGGGTGTTCTCGACGGTCAGGGTGGCGACGCCGATCGGGGCGAGGGTGCCCTCGGGGAGCGCCCGGATCTCGAGCGGCAGGTAGCCGAGGCGGTGCAGCGCGCGGACGTGGTCGACACCGATGTGGTTCGGGCCGAAGTACCCCTGCAGTGCCTGCTCGAACAGGTCGGCGACCTCGTCCTCGTCAGCGGCGAAGAACGGCGCCCACGCCTCGACCAGGTACCGCTGGACGAACGCCTGCAGGCCGAAGACCACCGCGTGCGTCGACTCGGGCATGTGCGCGTTCGAGCGGTTCGTCCAGTTGATCAGGATCCGGGTCGTGCCCTGCGGGTAGACCTGTCGGTGGGAGTGCTTGTAGCCGTCGACCGCCAGCAGCGGTGCGATCGGGCTCGCGGTGGTGGTGCGGGGCTCGAGGCCCGTCGTCGCGGCGGTGCTGGCGGTGTTCGTCATCGGATCTCCTTCGTGAGGTACGGGCTGAGCGGGACGGTGCGCAGGCCCGGGACGTCCTGCTGTGCGGGGTAGCTGTCGGTGGTGACGATCTCGCCGAAGTGCTCGGCGAGCCGTGGGGCCCGGCCGGAGAAGACGCCGTGCGACACCCAGAGGCCGAGGCGCTCCGCGGGCAGGCCGGTCGCGCCGGCGAGGCCCGCGAAGGTGCCGCCGCCGTCGCAGATGTCGTCGACGACGAGCAGTCGGCCCGTCTCGGGGAGCGGCTCGCACGAGAACCCGTCGAGCGTGCCGGTGTCGGGGTTCCGGTGCTTCTCGGCGCGGAACAGCGGCAGGCCGGCGGCCTCGGCGACGAGCGATGCCCGGGCGACCGCACCTTTGTCCGGGGCGATGATGCCGCTGTAGTCGGATCCGGCCAGGACCGCGTCGTGCACGACCTGCTCGCTCGGCACCACGGTGAGGCGCTCGACCAGTCCGACGATCACGGGCGAGTGCGGGTCGAAGGCGATCACCTGGTCGATGGCGAAGCCGTTCAGGACGTCCGCGTAGACCTTCGCGCCGAAGGGGAGCCCGCGGTCCTGTCGCGCGCCGGGCAGGTACGGGACGAGCGCGACGGATCGTGTGCCGCGCTGTCGGGCGGCGTCCGCCCACATGCCGAGCATGACGAGGTCGTCGCCGCTGGTGCCGCGCAGGGTCGCGATCTCGGTGGTCGCCCCCGCGTCGGCGTCGTCCCGGACCTTGACGTGTGCCTCGCCCGCGGGGAACCGCATGGTGGAGAACGTCGGTGTCGTCGGTGTGCCCTGGGCGTCCCAGGTGCTGAGTTCGACTGCCATGACCCGACCGTACCACTGTTCTTGTCAGTCGGACAAGAACTTGGCGGGATCAGCGGGCGTACCGCGTCGCGACCCGGTGCATCGCCCGGAGCAACAGCGGTCCCGGCAGTCGGAGCGCCCACCCCGGTACGAGGCCGCGCACCCGCCGGACGAGCGCGACGGTGCGCCGGGAGCGCCGCTGCTCGCGCGGCCCCCAGGGGAAGCCGTACGCGGCCCGCAGCGCGTCCGGGAGCATGCCGACCGTGACGATCCTGACGAGCGGCATCGCGGCACGGACCCACAGGGGTGCGAAGCGCGGGTGCAGGAGGTCCCGCACGATGCTCCGCGCGTCGTCGGTGACGTGCAGGGTGGGCAGGGTCGCGTCCCAGTACGCGTCGAACGCGGCCACCGACTCGAACCAGCCGTCGGCCGGCACACGCAGCGAGGTCGCGATCGGTGCGTACGCCGCCAGGACCCGTCCGGCGTCGTCGTCGGAGAGCGGGTCGCCGAACAGCTCGTGCGCCTGCCGCGCGGAGTCGAACAGCGTCGCGGCCACCCACCGCTGCCGGTCGACCTCGTCGGCGCCGGCGACGGGTCGGTGTGACCGGTTGACGAACGCGGTCGCGACGGCGGCGTCGGCCTCGGTCCCGATCACCACGGCGTAGACGAACATCAGGGTGTGGGCCAGCCGCTGCTGCGGTCGGCGGGCGAAGTCCGAGTACCGCCGGACCCCGGCCGCGACGACCGGATCCGCGATCTGCAGCAGGATGGCGCGGCCGCCGGCCGCGACGGGCGTGCTGTCGGCGAGCCATCGGCGCAGGTCGCGCTCGCCGACGTGGCCACGCGACGGTCGGGAGGCACGCGGTCGGTCCGGCACGCGGCTCCCGTCCGCCGTCCGGGCACCGCGGCCGACGGGGCGGGGACGTCCCGCGCCTCCCGGCCGACCGGCCCGGCTTGTCTCGCCCTTCACGGCTGCGGTCCGGATCGTCGTGCGCGCCGGAGTGCTGCGGTGTCGAGGAGCAGGGCGGCCGCCAGTGCCACCGCACCGCCGACCAGCGCGCCGACCAGCCACCCGCCGCCCACGACCGTGCCGCTCGCGGCCGCCAGCAGCGTCACGACCAGCCAGATCGCCGGCAGGGGCCAGCGGTGCGCCGTCGCGCCGGTGACCAGGGCGAGCACGACACCGGCGACGAGCAGCGGGAGCCAGGCGATCCCGCCGGTCCGGGCGCCCGAGTGCGCTGCCGCAGCGACGAGCAGCAGGGACGCCAGCGAGAGGAGCCGGGCCAGCGCGGGCGTCGCACGGACACGGTCGCGGACGCCACGGAGCACGGCCCGATCGTACTGGGCCGTGCTCCGTGAGGGGCGTGCGGGGGAGGTGCTCAGAGCGGCTTCGTACCGAGGTCGCCGCCGAGGTCCGGACGGTCGGTGTCGTCGTCGTGCTCCCACAGGTCCGGCGAGCCCTCGCGGGGCGCACCACCCGTGGGGCCGTCGTCCGAACCGTCGCCCGGCTGGGGCTCGACGGTCTCGCCGGCGACCGCGTCGTTGGTCACCGTCTCGAGGGACTCCTCGGACTCGTCGACCTCGTAGGGGCCGACGTGCTCGCGGTCCACGTCGTCGTTGCGGCGCTCCTGGGCGTCGAAGTCGTCGACGGGGCTGATGCCGGGGTCGCTCATGCTGCAGTCCTTCCGTGGGAGGGTCGGGCTCCGGGCCGGTACCGGTCGCCGGAGCCGTCGGGCCTTCCTGTGTACGCCGCCCGCCTGACCGGTCGTCCGGTCGGCGCACCCCGCGCCCGGTTTCGCGTCCCGTTCACCTCGGCGTCACCTGCGGTCCACGATCGCGGGGCACACTCGCCGTGCTCGGGGGAGTGGAGCGCGGTCGCCGACGGGTGGTCGAGCGACCGCGCCTTCCCCGCTCCGAGTCCAGGACGCCGGCAGGTCAGACGCGCTCGAGCAGGTGCCGCTCCTCGACGTCGGCGAGGGCCAAGGTCTTGTAGCCGGCGGACTCGAAGAACACCGTCAGCCGGTCGTCCTCCGTGCTCATCACGGTGCCGCGGCCCCACTGGGCGTGCTCGACGGGTGACTCCGGCGGCCAGGCGTCGTCGTTCGCGCCGTCGGCACCGTGGGTCTCGTCGTCGTAGGCGGTGCCCGCGGTGCAGGTGTCGCAGTTGCCGCACGGTTCGGCGAGCTCGTCGCCGAAGTAGCCGAGCAGGAACTGCCGGCGGCACCCCGAGGTCTCGGCGAAGCGTCGCATCATCGCGATGCGGGACTCCTCGATCTCCTCGCGCTCCTTCGCCTGCGCCTTGGCGAGGTCGGCAGCGGCCTGCGCGTCGGTCGGTCCGCCGGCACGACGCCGGAGGCCGTCCTCGCCGTCGTCGAGCGCGCCGGCGTCGACCAGGGCGTTGGCGGCGCGGCCCGCGGTGCGCGCGGCGAGTCCCGATCGCTCGGCGAGCTCGGAACGCGCCACCGCCCCCTCGGCCGGGACGGCGTCGAACACGGCCCGGAGGGTCGCCGGTCGCGGCGACCCGGACGCGAAGAAGCGCCGGAGCCCGAGGTCCTCCGCGCGGTAGTGCATGGTGGCGAGCCCGACGTCGCCGTCCCGCCCGGCACGGCCGACCTCCTGGTAGTAGGCGTCGACCGACTCGGGGACGTCGGCGTGCACGACGAACCTGACGTCGGGCTTGTCGATGCCCATGCCGAACGCGCTCGTGGCGACGACGACGTCGAGGTCGCCCTCGAGGAACTCGTGGTGGACCTGCTCGCGGTCCCGGACCCGGAGACCCGCGTGGTACGCCTTCGCCCGGCGGCCGCGCTCGACGAGTTCGTCCGCGTACACCAGGGTCTCGGCACGGGTGGCGACGTAGACGATGCCGACCCCCTCGAGCCCGACGACCTGCTCCACGACGGCCTCGCGCTTCGACTCGTCGTCGGCGTGCCGGACGACCTCGAAGCGCAGGTTCGGGCGGTCGAAGCCGGTGGCGACGACGAACGGGTCGCGCATGCCGAGCCGCTCGACGATCTCCGCGCGGACCGGGGTCGACCCCGTGGCGGTCATCGCGAGCACCGGCGGGCGCCCGAGGCGCTCGATGACCTCACCGAGCACCAGGTAGTCCGGACGGAAGTCGTGGCCCCAGCTGGAGACGCAGTGCGCCTCGTCGACGGTGACCAGGGCGACGCCGGCCTCGCGGAGACGCTCGACGACCTCGTCCTTCGCGAGCTGCTCCGGTGCCAGGAACACGTACCGGGCCTCGCCGGAGGCCACCGCGTCCCAGGCGTCCTCGAGCTGTCGCGAACCGCGGGTGGCGTTGATCGTGACCGCCCGCGGGGCGTCCGGGTGGTCCTCGATGCCGACGACCTGGTCCTCCTGCAGGGCGACGAGCGGGGAGACGACGACGACCGGCCCCTCCAGGGCGAGCGCGGCGACCTGGTAGATCGCGGACTTCCCCGAACCGGTGGGCATCAGCGCGAGGGCGTCGCGACCGTCGAGGACGGCGTCGACGACCTGTTCCTGCTCGGGGTGGAGGTCCCAGCCGAAGACGTCGGCGGCGCGGGTACGGAGTTCCTTCTGCACCCGTCGACCGTGCCCCGAGCCGCCTGGCCGGCCACCCGGCGACTGCGTCCCCCGGCCACCCGGGGACGCGAGGGACGCGACCGGGGCGGGGCGTGCCTCCCAGGCGGCCGCCGGCGGTGCGGGGACCGGCGTGCCCCGCGTCCACCTCGCGGCGCTAGGGTGGTCGCGGCCGTTGTCTCGACATCGAGCGACCCTCGACGTTGAGTGCGCGACCCGATGACCGATGCCGATCGCACGAACCGTGCGGGAAGAAGAACAGCGTGGATCTTTTCGAGTACCAGGCCAGGGACCTCTTCGAGTCCTACGGCGTCCCTGTGCTGCAGGGCATCACCGCCGACACCCCGGAAGAGGCGAGGGCGGCCGCCGAGCGGATCGGCGGCGTGGTCGTCGTCAAGGCGCAGGTGAAGGTCGGCGGTCGCGGCAAGGCCGGCGGTGTCAAGGTCGCGAAGACCCCGGACGAGGCGTACGAGCACGCGAAGGCGATCCTCGGCCTCGACATCAAGGGCCACTCCGTCCAGCGCGTGATGGTCGCCCAGGGTGCCGACATCGCCGAGGAGTTCTACTTCTCCGTGCTGCTCGACCGGGCGAACCGCTCGTACCTGTCGCTCGTCAGCGTCGAGGGCGGCATGGAGATCGAGCAGCTCGCGGTCGAGAAGCCCGAGGCGCTCGCGCGCGTCGAGGTGAACCCGCTCACGGGCATCAACAAGGAGGCCGCGCTCGACATCGCGCGCCAGGCGGGCTTCCCGTCCGAGCTCCAGGACCAGGTCGCGGACGTCTTCGTGAAGCTCTACGACGTGTTCGCCGGCGAGGACGCCACCCTCGTCGAGGTGAACCCGCTCGTGCGCACCGGCGACGGGCAGATCCTGGCCCTCGACGGCAAGGTCTCGCTCGACGACAACGCGGACTTCCGCCACGAGGGCCACGCGCAGCTCGAGGACACCGCGAGCGAGGACCCGCTCGAGGCCAAGGCGAAGCAGCACGGCCTCAACTACGTGAAGCTCGACGGCGAGGTCGGCGTCATCGGCAACGGCGCGGGGCTCGTCATGTCGACGCTCGACGTCGTCGCCTACGCCGGTGAGCGCCACGGCGGCGTGAAGCCCGCGAACTTCCTCGACATCGGCGGCGGCGCCTCGGCCGAGGTCATGGCGAACGGCCTCGACGTCATCCTGGGCGACCCGCAGGTGAAGAGCGTCTTCGTGAACGTCTTCGGCGGCATCACCGCCTGCGACGCGGTCGCGAACGGCATCGTCGCCGCACTCGGCATCCTCGGCGACGCGGCCACCAAGCCGCTCGTCGTCCGCCTCGACGGCAACAACGTCGACGAGGGTCGGCGGATCCTGGCGGAAGCGGCACACCCGCTCGTCACCGTCGCCGAGACCATGGACGATGCGGCCGAGCAGGCCGCCGAGCTCGCCGCGGCCGCGGCGTAAGGAGCACCAGAGCAATGTCGATCTTCCTCAACAAGGACTCGAAGGTCATCGTCCAGGGCATCACCGGCGGCGAGGGCACCAAGCACACCGCACTCATGCTCAAGGCGGGCACGAACGTCGTCGGCGGCGTGAACGCCCGCAAGGCCGGCACGACCGTCACGCACGGCGACGTCGAACTCCCGGTGTTCGGCTCGGTGCGCGAGGCCATCGACACCACGGGTGCCGACGTCTCGATCGTCTTCGTGCCGCCGGCGTTCGCGAAGGACGCGGTCATGGAGGCCATCGACGCCGAGATCCCCCTCGTCGTCGTCATCACCGAGGGCATCCCGGTGCAGGACTCCGCCGCGTTCTGGGCGCACGCGAAGGCGCTCGGCGGGAAGACCCGGATCATCGGCCCGAACTGCCCCGGCATCATCACCCCCGGGGAGTCGCTCGTCGGCATCACCCCGGCGACGATCACCGGCAAGGGCCCGATCGGCCTGGTGTCGAAGTCGGGCACCCTGACCTACCAGATGATGTACGAGCTGCGTGACCTGGGCTTCTCGACCGCCATCGGCATCGGCGGCGACCCGGTCATCGGTACGACGCACATCGACGCGCTCGCCGCGTTCGAGGCCGACCCGGAGACCGAGGCGATCGTCATGATCGGCGAGATCGGTGGCGACGCCGAGGAACGTGCCGCCGACTACATCAAGGCGCACGTCACGAAGCCGGTCGTCGGCTACGTCGCGGGCTTCACCGCCCCCGAGGGCAAGACGATGGGCCACGCCGGCGCGATCGTGTCCGGCTCCGCCGGCACGGCCGAGGCGAAGAAGCAGGCGCTCGAGGCTGCGGGCGTCAAGGTCGGCAAGACGCCGTCCGAGACCGCCGCGCTGCTGCGCGAGGTGGTCGCCGCCGCGACGGCGTAGCGCCCCGGTCACCCTGACGGACGGGAGGCGCGGTGCCGGCTGGTACCGCGCCTCCCGTCCGTCTGTGGACGTCCGGTCAGTCTCCACAGGTGCCGCGCGGCTCGCTCGGCGACCGCGACGCGGCACGTACCCTGACCACGATGAACCGCCTGGGAACCGCACTGCTGGCCGCCGTCGAGGCGATCGTGACGGTCGGCGTCGGCGTCGGGATCGCCCTCGTGCCGCTCACGCTGCTCTGGGGGTTCGAGTACGGGCTGCAGATCGACTGGGACGTCTTCTGGAAGGCCGCGGGGAGCGTGTGGCTCGTCGGGCACGGCGTCGACGTCACGTTCCGGCTCGGTGCCGACGTGGCCGCGTCCTCCGGGGTCGACGGTGCGGGAGACCCGATCCACGTGACGCTCGCGGCCCTCGGGTTCGCGGTCGTGACGGCGTGGCTCGGTGGCCGTGCCGGCCGTCGCTTCGCCGAGACCGAGCACCGCACCACCGGTCTGCTGGTCGGTACCGCCGCGGTGGCACTCCTCGGACTCGCGATCGCACTCTCCTCGACCTCCGCTGCCACCGACCCCGTCGTCTGGCAGGCCGTGGTGCTGCCCGCGCTGTGGTTCGCGGTCCCAGCACTCGTCACGAGCGAGGTCTGCCGCCGGCGGCGCGGGCTGCCGGCCGACCCCCTGGCGCAGCGGGTGCTCGGTCAGGTCGACCGGATCCCCGCACCGTGGCGCACGGTGGCGGGCTTCGCGCTCCGCGCCGGGACGGCCGTCACCGCCGTGGTGGTGGCGGCTGCAGGCGTCGTCGTCGCCCTCTTGCTCTTCACGTCCTTCGCCGAGGTCATCGCGCTCTACGAGCGGTCGCACGCCGGGGTCGTCGGTGGCATCGCGCTCACCGTGGGACAGCTCGCCTTCCTGCCCGACTTCGTCGGCTGGGCGGTCGCATGGCTCGTCGGACCGGGCTTCGCCATCGGCACCGGGTCGAGCGTCTCGCCGATCGGCACCGCGCTCGGGCCGATCCCCGGCGTCCCGGTGTTCGGTGCGCTGCCCGCCTCCGGGCACACCTTCGGGCTGCTCGGCGTGCTCGTGCCGGTCGTCGCCGGGTTCGTGGTCGGCGGGCTCGTGCGGCCCGCGCTCGTCCGAGCGCTCGGGGACGACGACTCCCCGCTCCGCCGCGCGCTCGCCGGGGTCGCGTCCGGTGTCGTGGCCGGGGTGCTGACCGGGGTCGCCACGGGACTCACCTCGGGGTCGCTCGGACCGGGGCGGCTCGCCGACGCCGGGCCGAACGGGCTGGTCGTCGGGCTCCTGGCCGCACTCGAGGTCGGCCTGCCCGCGGCGATCGCGCTCGCGCTGGGCAGCGACCTCGTGCGACTGCCGGAGCGGTCGTGGGGCCGTGAGCGCTGGATCGACGCCGAGGACGACCCCGCTGCCCGGGCGGCTGCCGAGGACGCCCGCGCAGGCTCGCTCGTCGCCGCCCTGGACGAGGCCGGAGCCGGGCGTGCGAGCGGGACGCACCGGTTCACGGTCCACGAGGCGCAGGACTCCGTGACCCACGCGAACACGCCGTCGACGACCGCGTCGCACGCCGGGGACGACCAGCCGACGGAGTCGATCGTCGACGACGAGCCCGCCGCCGCGTCCCGGCCCGACCGCGCACCCTCGGCGGACCGCCGGGTCCTGCCGGAGGACCAGACCGCGCCGGAGCACGACCCCGCACCGGAGCGTGCGCACACAGCGCCGCCCGCCGCGCCGGCCCGCGCGCTCGTCGAGGAACCGGACGACGTCGCCCTGCCGGACTGGGCACGGACGGACGCCGTCGCCGCCGAACGGGTCGTGCCGACCACGACGGCACCGCCGGCCCGTGGCGGCATCAGCGGGCTGCGCGACCGGCTCCGCGGTGCCGCCGGCGACGTCCGGGCCCGTGCCGGGGACCTGCGTGACCGGGTCGGTGGCGCCGTGCACCACGGCGGGCAGCTGCCCGAGCGCGACGAGACGCTGCCGCACGCCCCCGGGACCGAACAGCAGCCGGCCTTCCCGTGGAGCACCGAGGAGTTCGTGGCCGGCCGCGACGACGTCGACGAGACCGCGGGCGACGGGGAGACGACCCCGAGCACGGGCCGGTCGACCGCCGCAGCGCAGGACGCGCCGCGGTGGGACCAGACCGACCAGATCGCGGAGGACGAGCTGCCCTGGTGGCGTCGTCCGAAGCACGACGCGTAGCGCTCGCCCTGCCGCCGCTAGGCTGGTCCCCGTGCTCGAACTGGTCGTCCTGATCTCCGGTACCGGCTCGAACCTCCGAGCCCTGCTCGAGGCGACGACCGACGCCGAGTACCCCGCCCGCGTGGTCGCGATCGGGGCCGACCGTGACGCCGAGGGCCTGGCGCTGGGCGAGGAGTTCTCGATCCCGACCTTCACGGTGCCGTTCTCCCGCTTCGCCACGCG